>CAZOWR010000184.1:0-5836 GCA_964583645.1 uncultured Enterobacteriaceae bacterium | reverse complement strand
TCGCGCTCGAGCGCGCGCGCGGGGCGTTCGAGGTGGCGGCGGTGGAGCGCAAGTCCGAGCTGGAGATCGGCGGCCTCGTGCTCTCGGGGCGCATCGACCGCCTGGATCGCTTGCCCGACGGCACGCACGCCGTCGTCGACTACAAGACCGGCAGCCGGGTCACGCCCGCCGACTGGCAGGGCGAGCGGCCCGACGACCCGCAGCTGCCGCTCTACGCGCTCACCGCGAAGGAGGCGGTGTCGGCGGTGGCGTTCGCGAAGTTGCGTACGGGCGACATGGGGTTCGCCGGGTTCTCCGCGGCCAGGGGCGCGATCCCCGGGGTGAGGCGCGCGCTCGACTGGGCCGGGCTGGTCGCCGGCTGGAGAAAGGCGCTCGAGCGGCTCGCGCACGAGTTCGGTGCGGGGCGGGCGGAGGTGGATCCCAAGCGGGGGCTGCAGACCTGCCGCAGCTGCGATCTGCAGGCGCTGTGCCGGGTTTACGAGAGGGTTTCGCCGCTTTCAGCCGATGAAGAAGAGGCCGGCTGAAAGCGGCGATCGGAGAGAAACCCAGAATGAAACGGGCGCGGCGTATATTTATCGCGGAGCTTCGGGGGGAGGCGCGATGGCGACCTGCACGCTGGACACCGGGATCCTGCTCTGGAAGAAGCCCTGCGGGCTGGAGGCGATCGGCAACTGCCGCCAGTGCCTGCGCTTCGTGTGCCAGCGCCACGGCGCGGCTTTCGCCGACGGCACCCTCCTGTGCTCGATGTGCGCCAGCCAGACCGAGGACAGCACCGGCACCGTGTTCACCACCGCGCCGCTCGTCGCCGGCGCGGCGGCCGCCCACGCCGCCGGAGAGCAGCGCGCGCCGGACTCCTGGCACGGGGCCGACGCCGAATCCGACGCGGGTTTCGACCCGGGCGGGGATTCCGGCGGCGACTCGGGCGGCTCTGCGGACTAGCTCAGGCCGAGCCGCGCGGGTCGGGCAGCCCGCGCTCGAGGAAGGTGTCGATCGCCTTGAGGATCTGCGCGAACGCGGGCCGCGTCTGCGGCGCGGACTGGATCCACGCCGCGTAGAGCGTGCCTTCGGGGAGCGCCGCGAGCACGCCCGGCTCGCTGAAGAGCATCGGCTCCCTGACCCCGGTGGAGGCGCTCGGCCCGCGGCCCTCCGAGATGTACAGCCCCGCCTTGCGCGCGTCCTCCGGGTCGAGCTTGTAGCCCACGCGCAGGTTGGCGAGCCCCCAGTCCTGCACCGTCTTCTCGGCGGCGTCCCTGCGGTCGCAGGAGAGCGCGATCACGCTCACGCCGCGGCGCTCGAACTCCGGGACCAGCGCGTTCAATTCGGCGAGCCAGGCCTTGCAGATCGGGCAGAAGAGCCCGCGGTAGAAGACCAGCAGCGCGAGCTTGTCCGCTTTTTCCGCCGCCAGCGCCCAGCGGCCGCCGCCGACGAGGCGGGCGTCGATCGCGGGCATGGTGTCGCCGGGGATGACTCGCATGGGGGGCCCTCGTGGGGATGATAGCCGACCGGCGCGAGCGCGAGGCCGCCCTCGACCCGACCCGCTCCTTCATCGTCCAGGCCCCCGCCGGCTCGGGCAAGACCGGGCTGCTGGTGCGCCGGTTCCTGCGCCTGCTCGAGGCGGCCGCGAGGCCCGAGGAGCTGCTCGCCATCACTTTCACGAAGAAGGCCGCCACCGAGATGCGCGCGCGCGTGCTCGCCGAGCTTCCCGGGCGCGGCGAGCTCGCGCACCGGCTGCGCATCGAGACCATCGACGCGTTCTGCTTCTCGCTCGCGCGCAGCCTGCCGGTGCCGGCGAAGTTCGGCGTGCCGCCCGGGATCGCCGAGGAGCCGCGGCCGCTGTATCGCGAGGCCGCGACGCGCGTCGTCGCCTCCCTGGAGAACCCGGCGGTGGCGCGGCTGCTCGCGCACCTGGACAACAACGTGGGCACCGCGATCAGCCTGCTTGCCTCGATGCTCGCGCGGCGCGACCAGTGGCTGCGCAAGACGGGCGGTGCGCCCACGCGCGAGTTCCTCGAGTCGGGCCTCGCGCGCGAGCGCAGCCGCCTGATCGCGCAGGCGCAGCGGCTCGATCCGCGCGCCTCGCCCGGGTTCGCCGCGCGGGTGCTGACGAAGGACAAGGCCTGGCGCAAGCAGGTCGCGGAGGCGCGGGCGCTCGAAGGCAACGAGGCGCTGCGCCTCGCGCTCGCGCAGCTGCTCGCGCTGCCGCCCGAGCGCTACGCCGAGGCGCAGTGGGAGGCGCTGGAGGCGATGCTCCAGCTCCTGCCGCTCGCGGCGGCGCAGCTCAAGCTCGTCTTCGCCGCGAAGGGCGCAGCCGACTTCACCGAGATCGCCCAGGGCGCGGTGCGCGCGCTGGGTGAGCCCGAGGCCCCCACCGACCTGCTGCTCGCGCTCGACCATCGCATCCGCCACGTGCTGGTGGACGAGTTCCAGGACACCTCGATCTCGCAGTGGGAGCTGCTCGAGCGCCTCACCGCCGGCTGGCAGCCCGGGGACGGCCGCACGCTCTTCGTGGTGGGCGATCCGATGCAGTCGATCTACCGCTTCCGCGAGGCCGAGGTCGGGCTCTTCCTGAAAGCGCGCCGCGAGGGGCTGCCGGGCGTGAAGCTCGAACCGGTGCGGCTCGGGACCAATTTCCGCTCGCAGGCCGGCATCGTGCAGTGGGTGAACGAGTCGTTCGCGCGCATCCTGCCGGCTGCGGAGGACGAGGTCTCCGGCGCCGTGCCCTACGCCGAGGCTTGTCCCGATCCGGAGCAGCCCGCGCTCGCGGGCGAGGCGGTGACCTGGCACGCGCCTGCCGACCCCGCAGCCGAGGCGGCGCAGGTGGTGGCGCTCGTGCGCGAAGCCGGGAGCGGCTGCGCGATCCTGGTGCGCAACCGCGCCGCGCTGGTGGAGATCGTGCCGGCGCTCAAGGCCGCGGGCATCCGCTTTCGCGCCATCGAGATCGACCACCTGGGCGAGAAGCAGGCGGTGCAGGACCTCTTCGCGCTGACGCGCGCGCTCACGCACCCCGGGGACCGCGTCGCCTGGCTCGCGATCCTGCGCGCGCCCTGGCTCGGGCTTACGCTCGAGGAGCTCTCGCGGCGCTTCGAGGGCCGGACTTCCCAGACCATCTGGGAGCTGATCAGGGAGGACCTGTTCCTCGAGCGCTTCGCGCGCGCGCTCGCGCCCGCGCTCGAGCACCGCCTGCGCGGCACGCTGCGCGACCGGGTGGAGGGGGCGTGGCTCGCGCTCGGCGGCCCGGCCTGCGCCGCCGAGCCCACGGACCTGGAGGACGCCGCCGCCTACCTCGATGCGCTCGAGCGGCTGGAGGAGGCGGGCGAGGTGGACTTCGCGCGCCTGGCGGAGCTGCTCGAGGAGCTCTACGCGCAGCCGGATGCCGGCGCGGGCGAGGAGAGCCTGCAGATCATGACCATCCACAAGGCGAAGGGCCTGGAATTCGGCACCGTTATCGTGCCGGGGCTGGAGCGCGGGCCGGGGCGCGGCGAGCCGCCGCTCATGCTCTGGCGCGAGATGCCGGACCGGTCGCTGCTGCTCGCGCCGATCCGCGAGACCGGCGCCGAAAAGGAGCCGGCCTACGAGTACCTGAGGCAGCTCGAGCGCGAAGCGGAGGACACCGAAGCCGCGCGCCTGCTCTACGTCGCCGCGACGCGGGCGAAGCATCGCCTGCACCTGCTCGCCTGCCCGCGCAAGGCGATGCCGCCCAGGAGGAGCCTCCTCGAGCGCGCCTGGCCGGTGGCCGAGCCGTTCTACGCCGGGCTCGAGCCGCCGGCGCAGGAGCCGGCGCGGGCGAAGTCCGCGCCCTTCGTGCTCAGGCGCCTCGCCGCGGACTTCGCGCTGCCGCCGCCGCCTCCGGGGGTGCGCTGGACGCCTCCGCCCGAGGCTCGGGAAGAAGAGCCGATCGAGTTCTCGTGGGCGGGCGAGACCGCGCGCGAGGTCGGGATCGTCGTGCACGCCTGGCTGCGCAGGATCGCCGCGGACGGGCTCGAGGCCTGGGACGCGAGGCGCATCGAGGCGCTGCGCCGCGCCTTCGAGCGCGACCTGATGCATCGCGGGCTGGCCGATCCCGGGCAGGGGGCCGAGCTCGTGGTGCGGGCGCTCTCGAACAGCGTCACCGACGAGCGCGGGCGCTGGGTGCTCGGGCCGCACGCGCAAGCCGCCTCCGAGTACCGGCTGCGCACGCCCGAGCGCGGCCTCGTCGTGGACCGCGCGTTCACGGACGCGGACGGCACGCGCTGGGTGGTCGACTTCAAGACCAGCCGCCACGAGGGCGCGGACGTCGAGGCGTTCCTCGAGCGCGAGCGCGAGCGCTACGGCCCGCAGCTCGATGCGTACGCGCAGGCGCTCGGCGGGGCGCGGCGCGGCCTGTACTTCCCGCTGCACCGCGGCTGGCGGGAGTGGTGAGCGCGACCGAAAAAAGGGTCAGACCCCAATTGTTGTCCAAGGTCACGGACGGCTTAGCCGCTTGACGTATTACGTGTCTCGTAATACCCTGCGCCGGTGATCAAGTCCTTCCGCTCGCCCGAGGCGGAGGCGCTCTTCGACGATCGCCCGGTGGCGCGCTTTCGGGCCATCGAGCGGCCGGCGCGGCGCAAGCTGCTGTACCTGAGCCAGGCCCGCGCGATCCGGGACCTGCTCGTGCCGCCGGGGAACCGGCTGGAGGCGCTCAAGGGCGATCGCAGGGGCCAGCACAGCATCCGCGTCAACGACCAGTGGCGCATCTGCTTCCGCTGGGTCGAGGGGCACGCTTACGAGGTCGAGATCGTCGACTACCACTCCTAGGAGAGACCATGGCCGCCAAGCAGCTCGACCCGATCCATCCCGGCGAAATCCTGCTCGAGGAGTTCATGAAGCCCATGGGGGTGAGTATCAACGCGCTGGCGCGCGAGATCGCCGTGCCGCCCAACCGCGTCAGCGACATCGTCAACGGCAAGCGCTCGATCACCGCCGACACCGCGCTGCGGCTGGGGAAGTACTTCGGCGTGTCGCCGGAGGTCTGGCTCGGGCTTCAGGTGGACTACGACTTGCGTGTTGCGAAGCGCACGACCTGGCTCAAGGCCGAGCCGCGCGTGCGGGCGCATTCGGCGTGACCTCGAGTCACTCGCCCTGCACGAAGCCGATGCGGCGCTTCGGCGCGGGCGCCGGCGGCGCCATCAGCTCCCGGATCGCATCGAACACCACCTTGAACTGGCGGTCGAATCTCGATTCCAGGTCATCCAGCCGCCTTGCAAGGTCCCGGTTGTGGCCGACCAGGTCGCGCAAGCGTACGAAGGCCCGCATGATTTCCACATTGACCCGCACTGCCGGTTTGCTCTTCAGCACCGAGGAGAGCATCGCGACCCCTTGCTCGGTGAACGCATCCGCGTCCCCGTGGCGGGTCGTCTGCCTCGTCTAAGGTCACAAATTGTGACCTTAGAGCGATAACCTCTTGTTCCGTCAACTGAAAACAAAAGTCCGGCGGGAAGCGGTCAAGGTTGCGCTTGACCGCCTGGACGAGCGCTTTCGTCTGGACGCCATAGAGCGCCGCCAGGTCCGGGCCAGCAAGACCTTGTGTCCGCGGATCGTGCGAATGCGCGAGACCAGCCGCTGGAGCGGCGGGGTTCATGGCGCCTCTGCAACAACGTTGCGTACCCGGCGCGCGTTGACGCGTCTACGATACCGAGACGCATGGCACTGAAGGGCTGAGGGGAGCATCCATGCTCGCACGAGCGTGAGCGGCGGGAAAAGCGGGGACGACGAGCTGTCCGGGCTCTTCGCGATGTCGGCGAAGGTGCTGGCGCGCGGCGCCGATCCCGCGGCGTTTCTCGACTGGATCGCGCGGCACGGCCCGGGCTTCGCCCCG
>CAZOWR010000183.1:0-5853 GCA_964583645.1 uncultured Enterobacteriaceae bacterium | reverse complement strand
GGAACAACGCACACGGGGTCAAATCGGTTGACAGACACTTTTACGAGTCTCATTAATTAGAGGGCGGTCGTGCGACTCGCGGGCAAGTCGGCGATCGTCACCGGGGCTGCCGTCGGCATCGGGCGCGGCATCGCGGGATGCTTCGCCCGGCAAGGCGCGCGCGTCGCGCTCGCCGACCGCGACATGGAGGCGGCGAAGCGGGCCGAGGCGGAAATCCGCGCGGCGGGCGGAGAGGGGTACGCCGTGGCCGCGGATGTCTCGGATGGCGCGGCGGTGCGCGCGATGGTCGAAAAGGTGGCGCAGCGCTTCGGCGGCATCGACATTCTGGTCAACAACGCCGGCATCCGGGTGGTGAAGCCGTTTCTCGAATGCACCGAGGAGGAGTGGCGCAGGACGCTCGACGTCAACCTGACGGGGCTGTTCCTCTGCAGCCAGGCGGCGGTGCCGCACATGCTGCGGCGGGGCAAGGGCAAGATCATCAACATCGCGTCGGTGGCCGGCCAGTTCGGCCGGCCGCAGCGCATCGCGTACTGCGCCTCCAAGGGCGGCGCCATCGCCTTCACGCGCGCGCTCGCCGTCGACCTCGGGGGCAAGAACATCTGCGTCAACGCCCTGGCGCCGGCGCTCATCGACACGCCGCTGAACGCCGGCTACGCGGGCGACGCGTCGCTCGCATCGAAGTGGAAGAAAGAGGTCCTGGCGGGGCGCTGGGGGCAGCCGACCGACGTGGCGGCGGCGGCGCTGTACCTCGCCTCGGACGACTCGGACTTCGTGACGGGGACCGTGCTGACGGTGGACGGCGGCTGGACCGCGGCCCTCGTGAGGGCCGGCGAGGTCGAGTGAGATGCGGGAGATCTCGACCGACATCCTGATCCTCGGCGCCGGGGGCGCGGGCCTGTTCGCCGCGCTGCACGCGCACCAGGCCGATCCGACCCTCTCGATCACGGTGGCGGTGAAGGGGCTGCTCGGCAAGTGCGGCTGCACGCGCATGGTGCAGGGCGGCTACAACGTCGCGCTCGCGCCCCAGGATTCGGTCGAGCGCCACTTCATGGACACCATCGAGGGCGGCAAGTGGCTGCCCGACCAGGAGCTTGCCTGGAAGCTGGTGACGCTCGCGGTGGAGCGTGTCCGCGAGCTCGAGAACGAGCTGGGCTGCTTCTTCGACCGCAACCCCGACGGCACCGTCCACCAGAAGGCCTTCGCGGGGCAGACCTTCGACCGCACGGTCCACAAGGGCGACCTCACCGGCATCGAGATCATGAACCGGCTCGCCGAGCAGGTCTGGGCGCGCAGCATCGGCCGGCTGGAGGAGCACCGCGCGGTGGAGCTGGTGAAGTCCGCTGACGGTGCGGCGCTCGCCGGCGTGCTCATGATCGACATGCGCACGGGGGAGTACGTGCTCGCGCGCGCCCGGGCGGTGCTGCTCGCCACCGGGGGTGGCCCCACGATGTACAAGTACCACACACCCTCGGGCGACAAGAGCTGCGACGGCCTGGCGATGGCGCTGCGCGCGGGGCTGCCCTTGCGCGACATGGAGATGGTGCAGTTCCATCCCACCGGGCTGCTCGCCGGGGCGCACACCCGCATGACCGGGACGGTGCTCGAGGAGGGCCTGCGCGGCGCGGGCGGCCATCTGCTGAACGGCGCGAAGCGGCGCTTCATGCCGGCCTACGATCCGCTCGCCGAGCGCGCCACGCGCGATGTCGTCTCGCGCTCCATGTTCGCCGAGATGCGCAAGGGCCACGCTTCGCCGAACGGCGGCCTGTACATCGCCATGGCGCATCTCGGGCCGCAGCGCGTGCGGCGCGACTTCAAGGGCATGGTCGAGCGCTGCGCCGACTGCGGCTTCGATCTCGCCGCCGGGCTGGTCGAGGTGGTGCCCACGGCGCACTACATGATGGGCGGCGTGGAGTTCGCGCCCGATTGCGCCACGGAGCTGCCAGGGCTCTTCGTCGCCGGCGAGGACTCAGGGGGCGTGCACGGCGCCAACCGCCTGGGCGGCAACGGCGTGGCGAACTCCACCGTGTTCGGTGCGGTGGCGGGCGATGCGATGGCGTCCTGGGCGAGGACGGAGGGCGCGCTGCGCGACCCCGACCGCGCCGCGGTCGACGCGGCGGTCGCGCGCTGCGAGCCAAGGCGCGGCGCCGGGCACGGTGCGCTCGAGCCGCTGCGCGAGCGGCTCTACGGGCTGATGTGGGACAAAGTCGGCATCGTGCGCGACGCCTCGGGTCTCGCCGCGGCGATCGCGGAGCTCGACGCCGTTGCGGCGGAGCTCGCCGGCCACGGCGTCGCCGACGCGAACCGCGCCTTCAACCTCAGCTGGCACGACTGGCTCAACCTCAGGAGCCTGGTCGAGGTGAGCCGCGTGATCGCCCAGGCGGCGCTCGCGCGCTGCGACTCGCGCGGCGCGCACTTCCGCGAGGACTTCCCGGCGAGCGGGCCGCTCGAGCGCTCGGCCTACAGCAGCGCGCGCCTGCGCGGCGGGGCGATCGAGATCGGCATGAAGCCGGTCCGCTTCACGCGCGTGCGCCCGGGCGAGTCGCTGCTCGCTCCAGCTTCATGATGCGGCGCGCGTTGCCCTCGTAGATCGCGTGGCGCTCGGCCGGGGAGAGGTCGAGCCGCTCCACGATCTCGATGGTGGTGCGCGTGTACATCGAGCCCTTCTCGGGGTCGAAGGGCGCGTCCGAGGCAAACAGCACCTTGTCGACGCCGAAGAATTTCAGCCCGCACTTGGTCGCCTCCCAGGCGCCGAACAGCGCGGTGTCGGCGTAGAACATCCTGAAGTAGTCGAGCGGGCGCTTCTTGAGCTTCCTCAGCAGCCTGGCGTAGTCCACGTCCGAAGTCCGCTTGCCGAGCTGGTCCCAGCCCGGGCCGACGCGGCCCTCGAAGTACGGGACCATGCCCCCCATGTGGTGGGTGATGATCTTGAGGTCGGGATGCCGGTCGAACAGCCCCGCGAACACGATGTGCGCCATGGCGACGCTGGTCTCGTAGGGCCAGCCGAAGGTCCACCAGATCTCGTAGTGGCTCTTCTTCTCGCCGAGGTAGTCGGGGAACTCGGCGCCGCGCGCCGGGTGCATCCAGATCGGCCGGTCGAGCTTCGCCATGAGGTCGAACAGCGGCAGCGTCTCCGGCGCAGTGAGCGGCTTGCCGTTGACATTGGTGAACACCTGCACCCCGGCCGCGCCGAGCTGCGCGACGGCGCGTCTCGCCTCCCGCAGCAGGCCCTTGGGGTCGTTCATCGGCAGCGAGGCGACGAAGGCCGGGAAGCGCGCGGGGTATTTCTGCACCAGCTCCGCCATGCCGTCGTTGGCGAGCTTCGCCAGGTCGGTGGAGAGCGGCGGCGCGCCGAAGGCCTCGAGCGGCGGCGAGGGCAGGCTGATCACCTGCGCGTAGTCCTCGCCGAACGCATCCATGATGCGGAAGCGCTCGCCGAGGTCGACGATGCAGGGAATCGCGCGCACGCGCTGGTGCATGTCCTTGCCGTCGGGCGCGATTCTGAGCATGCGCTCGTAGAAGCGGCGCGGGAAAAGGTGGTTGAAGATGTCGAGCTTCACGCCGCGGCCCGCCCGCTCAGCCCAGGTGCCCGCGGAAGAACTCCAGCGTCCTCTCGCGCGGCGAGCTGGTGGCCGTCGGTGGCCTGCAACTCGATCATCTTGCCCATCGGCGCTCCTCCTTGTGCCAGGCGGCTATTGTATAGAATCGGCCGCATGCGCAAGGACGCGCGGGCGCTGTTCTCGCTTGCCGCAGAGGCGCTCGAGCGCGCCGGCGCGCGGCGTGCCATGGCGGAGGCCGCGGCGCGGCACCTGGTGCGCGCCGAGGAGCACGGGCTTGCCTCGCACGGCATGTCGCGCGTGCCGTTCTACTGCGCGTTCCTGCGCAACGCGCGCGCCGACGGCAACGCCTCGCCCCGGATGCTCGCCGAGCGCGCCGCGGTCTGCCTGATCGACAACTGCGACGCGCTGCCGTACGAAGCCTGCGCCTGGGCGGTCGGCGAGGCGATCCAGCGCGCGCGGCGCAACGGCATCGCTTTTGCCGGCATCACGCGCAGCGCGCACGTCGGCGTGCTCGGCATCCACCTGCTGCCGGTCGCCGAGGCCGGCATGGCGGGCGTGGCGTTCACCAACTCGCCGGCGGCGATCCCCGCCTGGGGCGGCAGGAAGGCGCTCTTCGGCACCGACCCGGTGGCGTTCGTCTTTCCGCGCCGCGACGCCGTGCCGCTGGTCGTCGATCTCGCCCTCACCACCGTGGTGCGCGGCCGCCTCATGCTCGCGATGCAGAAGGGCGAGCGCATCCCCGAGGGGTGGGCGCTCGACCGGGAGGGCAGGCCCACCACCGATCCGAAGGAGGCGATCGAGCACGGCAGCCTGTTTCCCATCGGCGGGGCCAAGGGCGCGGCGCTCGCGCTCGCCTTCGAGCTGGTGTGCGCGGCGCTGACCGGCGCGGCGATCGGCCCCGAGGCGGATTCGTTCTTCTCGGAGACGGGCAACAAGCCGGGGATCGGGCAGGCGTTCCTCGCCATCGACCCCGGCGCGCTCGCGGGCGAGGCGCGCTATTTCGAGCGCGTGGAGGCGGTGGTCACGGCGATGCTCGCCGACGCAGGCGTGCGCCTGCCCGGCGCCCGGCGCTTCGCCGCCGAGCGCAAGGCGCGCGCGGAGGGCATCGAGGTGCCCGACGACCTGATGGCGAAAATCGAGCGCCTGGCGCGTGGCTGAGCTCGACGCGGTGATCGAGTTCCCGGCGATGCACGTCGGCGTGCGCACCGCGGCGGGCGCGATCGCGGAGATCTGCTTCCTTCCGGCGTCGGTGCCGCTGCGCGAGCCGGCGAACGCCCTGGCGGCGCACGCCGTGCGCCAGTTCCGGCGCTACCTGCGCGACCCCGACGCACGCTTCGACCTGCCCCTTGCGCGCGTGGGCTCGGAGTTCCAGCGGCGCGTCTGGGCGGCGATCGCCTCGATCCCGCGCGGCCGCACCCTGAGCTACGGGCAGCTGGCGCGACAGCTGCGCTCGGCGCCGCGGGCGGTTGGCCAGGCCTGCGGCGCCAACTGGTTCCCGCTCGTCATCCCCTGCCACCGCGTGGTCGGCGCCAGCGGCATCGGCGGCTTCGGCAATCACGGCGCGGGCTTTCACCTCGAGATCAAGCGGTGGCTGCTGCGGCACGAGGGCGTGCGGGCCTGAGCGGGGCGGACGCGGCACTGCTCGACGCGTTCTGCGACGCGCTCTGGCTCGAGGACGGCCTGGCGGGGAACACGCTCGCCGCCTACCGGCGCGACCTCGCGCTGCTCGCCGCGTACCTCGGCAAGCGCGGCCTCGCGGCGGCGCGCGAGGAGGACCTGTTCGCCTTTCTCGCCGCGCGCCGCGGCCGGGCCTCCAGCGCCGCGCGCATGCTCTCGAGCCTGAAGCGCTTCTACGGCTGGTGCCTGCGCGAGAAGCGCGGCGGCGCCGACCCCACGCTCAGGCTCGAGCCGCCGAAGCGCGCGCCGCGCTTTCCGAGGAGCCTCTCGGAGGCCGACGTCGAGGCCCTGCTCGCCGCGCCCGACGCCTCGAGCGCGCGGGGGCTGCGCGACCGCGCGATGCTCGAGGTGCTGTACGCCTCCGGGCTGCGCGTCTCGGAGCTGGTGGGACTCAGGACCTTCGCGGCGAACCTCGACGCGGGTGTGGTGCGCGTCCTCGGCAAGGGCGGCAAGGAGCGGCTCGTGCCGCTCGGCGAGGAAGCCGTCGACTGGGTGCGGCGCTATGCCTCGGGCGCGCGCGGCGAGCTGCTGCGAAAGAGATCGAGCGAGGCGCTCTTCGTCACCGGGCGCGGCGCGCCGATGACGCGGCAGGCGTTCTGGCACCTCGTCAGGCGCTACG
>CAZOWR010000182.1:0-5888 GCA_964583645.1 uncultured Enterobacteriaceae bacterium | reverse complement strand
TCGCCATGTACACGGTCTCGTTGGCGCGGAAGAAGTTGAGCACCCGCACCACGTTGGGGTGCGTGAAGCGCGCCAGCGCCCGGCCCTCCTCGAAGAAGCACTTCATGCCGTAGCGGAAGGTGGCGAGGTTCTCCTCGGGCACCGCCGGCGCGGCACTCGAGTTGGTGCGCAGCACGAGCGTCGCCGGCAGGTACTCCTTGAGCGCGACCGGCATCTCGTTCGAGTCGTGCGCCAGGTACACGAACGAGAAGCCGCCCGAGGCGAGCAGGCGCAGGATGCGGTAGTTCTCGAGCTGGAAGCCTTCCGGGAGCGGCTGATTGGCTTGCGAAGGCATCTACCCTATGATACCCGGCCCCCCATGATTCGAAGCATGACCGGCTATGCTGCAGCGAGCCTGGAGTCGTCGCGCGGCGCGCTCACGCTCGAGCTGCGCTCGGTCAACTCGCGGTTCCTCGACCTGCAGTTCCGGGTTGCCGATGAGCTGCGCGCCGCGGAGCCGCTGCTGAGGCAGGCGCTCTCGGCACGCCTCGCGCGCGGCAAGGTGGATTGCCGCCTGACGCTCGGCGGCGCCGGCGCGGCGCCGCCGCAGTCGCTCAACGGGCAGGCGATCGAGCAGCTGCGCGCGCTCGCCGCGCAGGCCGCGCAGGCCTTTCCCGGCGCCGCGCCGCCGCGCGTGATGGACGTGCTGCGCTGGCCCGGCGTGCTCGCCGAGCCGCGCGCGGACGACGAGGCGATGCGCGCCATCGTCGCCGCGCTCGCGGCGCGCGCGCTCGAGGAGCTGTGCGCGAGCCGCGAGCGCGAGGGCGTGCGCCTCGCGGCCATCGTCGCCGACCGGGTCGCGCAGATGCGCCGGCGCCTCGCCGAGGTCGAGCCGCTGGTGCCCGAAGCGCTCGCCGCCTGGCAGGCGCGGCTCACCGAGCGGCTGCGCGAGGCGCTCGGCTCGGGCGAGGAGGAGCGCGTGCGCGCCGAAGCCGCGGTGTACGCCGCGCGCGTCGACGTGCACGAGGAGCTGACGCGGCTCGCCGCGCACCTCGACGAGGTCGATCGCACGCTGGCGCGGGGCGGCGCCGCCGGCAAGCGGCTGGACTTCCTCGCCCAGGAGCTCAACCGCGAGGCCAACACCCTCGCCTCCAAGGCGGCAGGATTGCGAATCGCCGACTGCGCGCTGGAGCTCAAGCTCCTCGTCGAGCAGGTGCGCGAGCAGGTGCAGAACATCGAATGAGCGGGCTGCTCTTCATCGTCACCGCGCCCTCCGGCGCGGGCAAGAGCACGCTGATCGAGGCGCTGCTCAGGGACGACCCTTCGCTCGCGCTCTCGGTCTCCTACACCACGCGCGCGCCCCGCCCGGGCGAGCGCGACGGGGGCGAGTACCACTTCGTCGACGACGCCAGGTTCATGGCGATGCTCGAGCGGGGCGAGTTCCTCGAGAGCGCACAGGTGCACGGCTTCCGCTACGGCACCTCGCAGTCGGTCATCCGCGAGACCCTGCAGCGCGGCCGCGATCTGGTGCTCGAGATCGACTGGCAGGGCGCGCAGCAGGTGCGGCGCCTCGTGCCCGGCGCAATCGGCGTCTTCATCCTGCCGCCCTCGGTGGAGGAGCTCGAGCGCCGCATGCGCGCCCGGGCGCAGGACTCCGATGCGGTCATCCGGCGGCGGCTGGAGAACGCGCGCGAGGAGCTGGAGCACGCGGCGGAGTTCGAATATGCTATTATTAACAAGGAGTTCGAGGTCGCCCTGGGGGATCTCAAGGCGATCATCCGAGCCGAGCGCCTGCGCCGGGCGCCGCGCGCCCCCAACTCATCCGGAACCTGACCATGGCCCGTATCACCGTCGACGACTGCCTGAAGAGGATCTCCAACCGCTTCCAGCTCACGCTCGCCGCGACCTACCGCGCACGCCAGCTCGGCGCCGGCGCGACACCCCAGGTCGAGCCGAACAAGGACAAGCACACCGTGATCGCGCTGCGCGAGATCGCGCTCGGCAAGGTCGGCACCGAGGTGCTGCGCCGCTCGCCGCCCCCGCTGCCGCTGCCCTAGCATTCCTCAGCCCCCGGGGGGAGGGCTAAACTCCCTCCATGGCCGTCGTTCCCGCGCCCGTCGTTCCCGCCCTGGATGAGCGCCGCTTCGGCTACCTGAAGCCGGGCGACGTCGCGCGCGTAGCGGAAGCCTACCGCTTCTCGGACGCCGCGCACGCCGGCCAGACGCGCCAGTCGGGCGAACCCTACATCTCGCACCCGCTGGCGGTGGCCGAGATCCTCGCCGAGTGGCACCTCGACGGCCAGGCGCTGCAGGCGGCGTTCCTGCACGACGTGATGGAGGACACTTCGGTCACCAAGGAGGAGATCTCCGACACCTTCGGGCGGCCCGTGGCCGAGCTGGTGGACGGCCTGTCCAAGCTCGACCGCATCGAGTTCCAGTCCGCCGAGGACGCGCAGGCGGAGAACTTCCGCAAGATGCTGCTCGCGATGGCGCGCGACGTGCGCGTCATCCTCATCAAGCTCGCCGATCGCCTGCACAACATGAGGACGCTCGGGGCGGTGGCGCCCGCCAAGCGCCGGCGCGTGGCGCGCGAGACCATGGAGATCTACGCCCCGATCGCGAACCGCCTGGGCCTGAACGCGCTCTACCACGAGCTGCAGGAGCTCGCTTTTTCGCACCTGCACCCGCTGCGCTACCGGGTGCTCGCCAGGGCGACGCGCGCGGCGCGCGGCAACCGGCGCGAGGTGCTCGGCAAGATCGAGGCCGCGATCCGCTCGACGCTCGCCGAGGCCGGCCTCGCGGCGAGCGTCTCGGGGCGCGAGAAGCACGTCTACTCCATCTACCGCAAGATGATCGAGAAGCACCTCTCCTTCGCCGAGGTGCACGACATGTACGGGTTCCGCGTCGTGGTGGCGGACGTGCCGACCTGCTACCTCGCGCTCGGCGCGCTGCACGCGCTCTACAAGCCGGTGCCGGGCAAGTTCAAGGACTACGTCGCGATCCCGAAGGCGAACGGCTACCAGTCGCTGCACACGGCGCTCATCGGGCCGTACGGCGTGCCGGTCGAGGCGCAGATCCGCACCGAGCGCATGCACCGCCTCGCCGAGGCCGGGGTCGCCTCGCACTGGATGTACAAGGACGACGCGGCCTCGCTCTCGGACCTGCAGAAGAAGACCCACCAGTGGCTGCAGTCGCTGCTGGAGATCCAGAGCCAGTCGGGCGACTCGCACGAGTTCCTCGAGCACGTCAAGGTGGACCTGTTCCCCGACGAGGTCTACGTCTTCACGCCCAAGGGCCGCATCATGTCGCTGCCGCGCGGCGCCACGGCGGTGGACTTCGCCTACGCGGTGCACACCGACGTGGGAAACCGCTGCGTCGCGGCCAAGGTGAACGGCGAGCTGGTGCCGCTCCGGAGCGAGCTGCGCAACGGCGACCGCGTGGAGATCATCACCACCGGCTACGCCAAGCCCAACCCGGCCTGGCTGCAGTACGTGCGCACCGCCAAGGCGCGCTCCAACATCCGTCATTTCCTCAAGACCATGCAGTACGAGGAGTCGGCCGCGCTCGGCGAGCGGCTGCTCGAGCAGGCGCTGAAGAGCGCCGGGCGCGAGCTCGCCGGCATCGACGGCGAGAGCTGGGAGCGCATGGTGCGCGATTCGGGCGCGCGCTCGCGCCGGGAGGTGCTGGCCGACATCGGCCTGGGCAAGCGGCTGCCGGCGGTGGTGGCGCGGCGGCTGCTGCGCCACACGGAGAAAGGGGAGGCGAAGGCAGGCGGCCGGGCGGCGGGGGCGAGCGTGGTGATCCGCGGCACCGAGGGCATGGCGGTGCAGCTCGCGAGCTGCTGCCGCCCGATCCCCGGGGACGCGATCGTGGGCTCGATCAAGAAGGGCCAGGGCCTGGTGGTGCACGCCGCCGGCTGCCGCCAGGTCGCGCGCTCGCGGCGCGCCGAGCCCGGGATGTGGATCGACGTCGAGTGGGACCGCGGCACCTCGCGCCTGTTCCAGGCCGCGATCAAGGTGACGGTCGCCAACCAGCGCGGGGTGCTCGCCAAGGTCGCCTCCGAGATGGCGCAGGCGGGCGCCAACATCGACTCGATCAGCATGGAGGAGGACCGCTCGGTGTACACCACGATGCTGTTCGTGCTGGAGGTGGCGAACCGCCAGCATCTCGCGCGCGTGATGCGGGGCCTCAGGCGCCTGCCGGATGTGCACAAGATCGCGCGCGTGCGCGACTAGGCCCCCGGCCCGCCTGCGTTCACCAGCCCCCTGAAGTCGTCACGGCTGTCCATCAACCGCGCCAGGGCCTGCAGCATGCCGTCGACGTAGCAGAAGCGCGTCTGGCTGCCCTCGTTGATGCAAGGGCGGGGACGACGCGTGCGGGCCGCCCCGACGTGGCGCCGATACCGCGCGCTCAAGGCTTTGCAAAATTTCACAGTGCTGCCGGCGGGCGCGCCAGCGCTCATGTGCCCGTTTCGTCAGGGAAATGCTCTCGCGGCGGCAGTAGCTTCGCCTACGGGCTCATCGCGGCGCCGATGGCCCCGCGCTATGATTTGCGCGCGGCGTACGGGGTCCCCCCAAGGCGCCGGGAGAGGAACGCAACAAGAGCCGACCACGATGCCAGGCGCCGCGTCCCGCATCACACTCTCCTATCTGCACCGCTTCGCCGACTGCGCGGTGATCCTGCTTACGCTGCAGCTGGCCATCTATCTCTACGACCCCGCGTCGATGAGCGTGCGTTACTGGCTCGCCGGCCTCGTCGCCGTGCTCGGCTTCATCGCGACTGCCGAGCTGACCCACCTGTACTCCTCGTGGCGCGTCTACGCGATCCGCCAGGAGATCGCGGAACTGACAGCAGTGTACGTCGCCGTGGGCGGCATGCTCGTGGTCATCGCCTTCCTCACCAAGACTTCCGACCAGTATTCCCGGGTCGTCATCACGGTGTGGTGGTTGCTCTCGCTGACGCTGCTTGTGTCGCTGCGCTTCGGGGTGCGCACGGTGCTGCGCGTGCTCAGGTCGAGGGCCCGCAACCTGCGCACGTTCGCGATTGCCGGCGCTGGCGATCTCGGGCGGCGCCTGGCGGAGCGCGTGCTCGGCGCGGAATGGCTCGGCCTGCGGCTGATCGGGTTCTACGACGATCTCGCGCCCGTGGGGACGCAGCCCCTTGCCGGGCAGCCCTATTCGATCCAGGGCGACCTCGCCGCCTTGGTGCGGCTCGCCAAGGGCGGGGGCGCCGAGTTCGTGTATGTCGCGTTGCCGCTCACCGAGCGCGACAAGGTCGTGGAGTTGATCCGCGAGCTGTCGGACACGACGGCCTCGGTGTTTCTCGTGCCCGACGTGCTCGTCTCCGAGATGATGCATGCCCGCTGGACCGAGATCGGGGACATGCACCTGGTGAGCGTCTTCGAAACCCCGTTCCTCGGCGTCGACGGCTGGCTGAAGCGCCTCGAGGATCTGGTGCTGCTCGCTCTGATCCTGGTCCCCGCTCTGCCCCTCATGCTTCTGATCGCCGCGGGCGTGAAGCTGTCCTCGCCCGGACCGGTGCTCTTCAAGCAGCGCCGCTACGGGCTGAGCGGCAAGGTCGTCGAGGTGTGGAAGTTCCGCACCATGACCGTGATGGAGGACGGCGAACAGGTTGCGCAGGCGCGCAGGGGCGATCCGCGCATCACGCGCCTGGGCGCCTTCCTGCGGCGCGCTTCGCTGGACGAGCTACCCCAGTTCTTCAACGTGTTCCAAGGCCACATGTCTGTCGTTGGGCCGCGCCCGCACGCAGTCGCGCACAACGAGCAATACCGCAGGCTCGTCCCCGGGTACATGCTCCGGCACAAGGTCAAGCCCGGCATTACTGGGTGGGCCCAAGTGAACGGCTGGCGCGGCGAGACCGACACGCTGGAGAAGATGCGGAAACGCATCG
>CAZOWR010000181.1:0-5922 GCA_964583645.1 uncultured Enterobacteriaceae bacterium | reverse complement strand
GGTGCAGCGGGGGCTCACGGAGAGCCTCGCGGGGCGCTTCGAGGTGCTGCGGCTGGCGCACTGGTCGTTCGCGGAGATGCGCGAGGCGTTCGGCTTCTCGCTCGAGGAATTTGTCTTCTACGGCGGCTACCCGGGCGCGGCGGGGCTCATCGGGGAGCCTGAGCGCTGGGCGCGCTACGTGGTGGATGCGCTCGTCGAGACGACGATCTCGCGCGACGTGCTGCTGCTCACGCGCGTGGACAAGCCGGCGCTACTGCGGCGGCTGTTCGACCTGGGCTGCCGCTACTCGGGGCAGATCCTTTCGTACACCAAGATGCCCGGGCAGCTCTAGGACGCGGGCAACTCGACCACGCTCGCGCATTACCTCGATCTCCTCGCCGGGGCGGGGATGCTGGTCGGGCTGCAGAAGTACGCGGGCGCGGCGGTGCGCAGCCGCGGCTCGATGCCGAAGCTCCAGGTGCTGAACACGGCGCTCGTGACGGCGCAGTCGAAGCTGCAGCTCGAGGAGGCCCGCGCGGACCGGGAGTTCTGGGGCCGGCTGGTCGAATCCGCGGCGGGCGCGCACCTCGCGAACGCCGCCGCCGCGGGCGAGTGCGAGCTGTTCTACTGGCGCGAGCGCAACCGCGAGGTGGATTTCATCGCCCGCGCCGGGCGCACGCTGACCGCGATCGAGGTCAAGAGCGGCCGCCGGCGCGAGACGCTCGCCGGGATGGATGCTTTCAGCGGCGCGTTCAAGGGCGCGCGCAGGCTGCTGGTCGGCGGCGACGGCGTCGCGCTCGAGGATTTCCTCGCGAAGCCGGTCGCGCACTGGGCGAAGCGGTCTTGAGCGTCAGGGGAGGCATGACAGTCCTCCCGGGTTGAAGGCCGGCGAGTCCGCCACGCCGCGTTGGGATACGCTCCGCCCCGTCATGCCGCGCGCGTTCTCCAGGCGCCAGTGGCTCGCCTACGGCGCGGCGCTGCGCTTCGCCGCGGGCCTCGCGGTGCTCTTCGGCCTGCCGGCGGGCGCGCTGCTGCTCGAGCCCCCGCTCGCCGGCGCGCTCTTCGGCACGCTGAGCGCGCTCGTGGACATCTGCACCATGATGGCGTTCATCGGCGGGGCCGAGATCTTCGTGCCGCGCACCGCGCTCGGGCGCGGGCTCGCGCGCCTGCCGCTCGCGCTCGAGGTGGCGGCGAAGGCGCTCGCCTACCTCGCGGTGGTGGCGGCGGTGATCGGCGGGCGCCTGGGGCCCCAGGTGGCGGCGCTCACGCTCGACCCGGCGCTCGCCGCGCGCATCCTCGCGCAGGTGGAGGCGGCGTTCCCGCGCGACCTGCTGGTGCTGGTCTGCGGGATGGTGACGGTGCTCCTGGTGATGCTGCGCCAGGCGACCGTGGTGGTGGGCGAGCGCACGATGCGCGACATCGTGCGCGGGCGCTACCGCGCGCCGCGCCGCGAGGAGCGCTTCTTCCTCTTCGTCGACGTCGTGGGCTCCACCCCGGTCGCCGAGCGCCTCGGGCCGCTCGCGGTGCACCGCTACCTCGACCGCGTGTTCGAGGCCGCCTCCGACCCGGTGGACGACTGGCGCGGCGAGGTCTACCAGTACGTCGGCGACGAGATGGTGGTGACCTGGCGGCTTGAGGAGGGCCGGCCGCAGGCGCGGCCGCTCGCCTGCCTCTTCGCGATCGAGGCGGCGCTCGGGGAGGAGGCGGCGCGCTTCGAGCGCGACTTCGGCACCGCGCCGCGGCTGCGCGCGGCGCTGCACGCGGGCGAGGTGGTCACGGGCGAAACCGGCGGCAGCCGGCGCGCCATCGTGTTCCACGGCGACGTGCTGAACACCGCCTCGCGCATCGAGGGCCTCACGCGCGAGCTCGGGCGCCCGTTCCTCGTCTCGCAGGACGCGCTTTCGCGCATGGAAGCCGCGCGCGGCTACGCGCTCGAGGACCTCGGGTCCAGGCAGCTGCGCGGCCGCGAGGCGCCGGTGCGAGTCTACGCGGTGGCGAGGGCGTAGCCGGGCGGGCGGGGGCGCCCGATGTAACAGATCTGTTTACATGCGCCGGCGATCGGCGGGCCTGCCGGGGCGACGCCCCCGGACCCGGCGTCATCCGCGCATGCACATCGCGCGTTTGGCATGCATGGCTACGGGGGCTGCCGCCGCGCGTTTGGAACCGCTCGATCCGCTCATCTTCGAAGTCCGGGGACATCGAGTGATGCTCGACGCGGACCTCGCGCGGGTCTTCGGCACGAGCACCAGGGCCCTGAACCAGGCGCTCAAGCGCAATCTCGACCGCTTCCCGCAGGACTTCGCCTTCCGCCTCAACCCGGCAGAGGCGGGGGCGATGCAAGCCTCTGAAAGTACGGGGCAATTCGAGAACCGGTCACAAACTGTGACCGGTTCGCTCAAGCATCGCGACCGCCGAAGCCTGCCGTGGGTGTTCACCGAGCACGGCGTCCTGATGGCTGCGAACGTGCTGCGCAGCGCCCGCGCCGCCCAGATGAGCGTCTACGTGATACGGGCCTTCGTGCGCTTGCGCGAGCGCGTGGCCGCGAACCAGGCGATCCTCAAGCGCCTCGCCGAGATCGACGGCACGCTGCTCAGGCACGACGCTGCGCTGCGCGACATCTACCTCAAGCTGCTGCCGCTGCTGCAACCTGCGCCCGAGCCGCCGAAGCGCCGCATCGGCTTCCACGGCCCCGGAGATTGAGGTAGATTCGCTTCCCGTCTCATCGATCCGACCGGAAAGGAGCGCCGCCATGACGTAGCTGCCCATCACGGGAGATACGTCATGTCACGCACTTACCGCCGTCGCGGCGAGCGCCACGAGTACCGCTGGGTGCTCCACGACTGGGATGTCGAGTCCGGCTATGCCCGCGGCACCCTGATCGATCCGCGCTCGCGCGAAGGCCGGCGGCTGCTCGGCCGCTTTCACTCGGATGCCGAGTCCACCACGAAGGGCGGGGCGCCGCACTGGTTCTGCAACATCTACAAGCGCAGCCAGCGCAACGCCAACGCGCGCGAGCTGCTGCGCTGGCTCGCCGATTCCGGCTACGACCCCCTCATGCAGGTCAGGCATCGCAACAGCGCGAAATGGTCCTGGTGGTGAGCGATCGTCGACCCGCGGGGTAGTTCCGCAGAGGGAAATTGTTCCCGATCGGGAACAAGGCTGGCCGCGGTTCATCCGCGGCAGCACCTCCTGCGCCATCAGCTCCATCGAGCGCCGCACCAGTGCAGGCCGGCGCGCTGGTCGCGAGCGCGCGCTATCGGTCCAGTTCCGTGAATTCCCCCGGCCTGACGTGGGCGATCGCCGCCGCGATCTCGCTCGCGCTCGGCTGAAGCCTGGGCCAGCTGGTGGTGGGCAGGACGAGCACTGCGAGCGTACGGCCTGCGAGCGACAGCCGGTGCTTCATCTGGCGGTCGGTCGTGATCAGGACGTCGAACCGGCCTTCGGCCGCTGCGATCAGGTCGCCGTTGAGCAGCTCCGACCAGCCGAGCTCGTGGGCGGTCTGGATCTCGTGGCCGGGAAGGTGGTGCCGGAGCGGAGCCGGAGTGCCCTGGTCGAAGAGCACCAGCACCCGCGCCCCGGATCAGACTGCCTGCGCGCTTCGTGCGGCGTGCTCGAGGACCGCGTCGATCTGCCCGCGCGTCACGCCGGGGAACCACTCCAGGAACTGGTCGACCGTGGCGCCGTTCTCGAGGTTCTCGAACAGGGCGCTGACCGGCACGCGCGTGCCGCGAAAGAGCCACGCCCCGCTGACCCGCTGCGGATGCCGCTCGACCGCCTCGCACCTGGACCAATCCAGCATCCGGGCAGTTTACGCCAGGGTGCTACAATCCGCGCCCTCACCCAGACCCGACTCAAGCTGGCCGCGGCCGGCTTTTTTTGTCCCCCGTGACCCCTCCAGCGCGCGCCCTCGTAGCCGCAGTCCAGCTCCCCAGCGTCGCCGACGCCGAGTTCGACGCGTCGCTCGCCGAGCTGCGCCAGCTCGCGAAGACGCTGGGCTTCGAGGTCGCCGGCAGGTTCACCCAGAAGCGCGCGAGCTTCGACTCCGCCGCCTACTTCGGCAAGGGCAAGCGCGAGGAGCTGCGCCTCATGCGCGAGCAGGAGAACGCCGGCGCGATCCTGCTCGACCACGAGATCTCCCCCTCGCAGTCGCACAACCTGGAAAAGGCCGCAGGCTGCGAGGTGATGGACCGCACCATGGTGATCCTCGAGATCTTCCACCGCCACGCGCGCTCGCGCTACGCCCGCGCGCAGGTCGAGATCGCGCGCCTGGGCTACATGGCCCCGCGCATGCGCGAGGCCTCCAAGCTCGCCGGCCCGAAGGACCGCGGCCGCAGCGGCACGGGCGGCAGGAGCGGCGGCGAATCCTTCGGCGAGCTCGACCGGCGCAAGATCCGCGACCGCATCGCGGAGCTGCAGGAGGAGCTCGAGGGCATGGGCGAGGAGCGGCGCACGCAGCGCGCGAGGCGGGGGGAGCGCGAGGGGCTCGCGCGCGTGGCGCTGGTGGGCTACACCAACGCCGGCAAGTCGACGCTGATGCGCGCGCTCACCGGCAACGAGGTGCTGGTCGCGGACAAGCTCTTCGCCACGCTCGATACGACGGTCCGCGCGCTGCACCCGGAGACGCTGCCGCGGGTCCTCGTGAGCGACACGGTGGGCTTCATCAAGAACCTGCCGCACGGGCTGGTCGCTTCCTTCAAGTCGACGCTCGACGAGGCGCTGGAGGCGTCGCTCCTCGCGCACGTGGTGGACGCGAGCGACCCGGGCCACGAGCGCCAGCTCGCGGTGACCGAGGAGGTGCTGGAGGAGATCGGCGCAAAGGAGCTGCCGCGGCTGCTCGTCTTCAACAAGATCGACCGCGGCGGCGACGAGGCGGCGCTGCGCGCAAGGCACCCGGGGTGCATCGTGATGAGCGCGAAGCGCCCGGAGGACGTAGCGAGGCTGCGCGAGGCGATCGTCGTCTTCTTCCAGCGGCGCCTGGAGGAGGCGGAGCTCTACCTCCCCTGGTCGGCGCAGAAGCTGCGCGGGCAGGTGTTCGCCACCTGCACGGTGCTGGAGGAGCGCGCCGACGCCGAGGGCGCGTTCCTGCGCGTGCGCGGCGAGCCGGGGGCGCTCAGGCGCCTGCGCGAGGAGCTGGCGGCGGCTTAGAATTGCCGCTTCCGAATCCCGACACTCACGAGGAAATCCCGATGCTGACGCTCTACTACGCCCCCGGCGCCTGCTCGATGGCGCCCCACATCGTGCTCGAGGAAAGCGGCGAGAAGTACGAGCCGAAAAGGATGGACCTCTCCAAGGGCGAGCAGCGCACGCCCGAGTACCTCAAGATCCACCCGCTCGGCCGCGTGCCGGCCCTCAAACTGGATGACGGCTCGCCCCTCACCGAGAACACCGCGATCCTGCCGTTCCTGGGCAAGCGCGCCGGGCTGTGGCCCGCCGACCCGGTGAAGGAGGCGCGCGCGCTCTCGGTGATCGGCTTCCTCGCCGCGAGCGTGCACCCGGCGCACGCCCACATCGGGCGCGCCGAGCGCTACACGGACGACAAGGCCGCCTTCCCGGGCATCCAGGCGAAGGGCAAGGCGACCTTCCACGAGTACCTCGGGCAGATCGACGCCATGTATGCCGGGCGCGAATGGCTCGCGGGCGAGTACTCCGTGCTCGACCCCTACGCTTTCGTCTTCTACGTCTGGGGCATGCGGCGCGAGTTGCCGGTGGCGGAGCTGAAGCACTACAGCGCCCTCAAGGACCGCATGCTCAGCCGCCCCGCGGTGCAGCGCGTGGTGGCGGACGAGGGGCTGAAGCTCTAGCGCGAACGGCGCCGCGCGCAGCGCGAGAGCGCCCCGGCCTGCTCTCCTGTTTCCGGCACCCGAGCGATCGTCGCCCAGGTGAGCGCCTCCGACCTCGAAGCGGTGCTGCGCTACCACGAGCGCAGCAAGCACCACTTCAACC
>CAZOWR010000180.1:0-5987 GCA_964583645.1 uncultured Enterobacteriaceae bacterium | reverse complement strand
CCAGAACAGCGGCCAGGCGATGATCGTGAGCCAGCCGTAGTCGACCACCAGGTCGAAGCCGGGCGCGGCCGCCTGCAGGCGGCGCTGCTCCTGCGGGCCCGCGTAGAGCGGCACCTGGACACGGGCGCTCGCGCCGGGGGCGAGCGCGGGGAGCGCGACGAGCGCGCGCCCCGCGTAGATGCCGTCGGCTCGCTTCTCCACCACGTAGTCGCGCGCCATGCCCGCCGGCGGCAGCCAGCCGGCAACGAAATAGTGCTGCACGTACGCCAGCCAGCCGTCCTTCGCCTGGCGCACGTAGTCGGCCTTGCCCTTGTCGACGTCGGAGGAGTCGAGCTTCTGGAACTTCTTTTCGTCGGTGTACACCGCGAAGCCGTAGAAGCTCTGCGCGCCGAGCGACTGCGCCGCCGAGCTGCCGCCCGCCGGGGGCCTGCCGTCGTGGGTCAGCTGGAAATAGGCGAACGGGGCAGCGCTCGCCGTGCCCCCGTTGCGGACCTCCAGCGCCACGTCGACGATGTAGCTGTCGCGCCTGAAGGTGTAGACCTTCTCGACCGCGAGCCCGTCGCCGCCCTGCGCCGTGAGGCGCAGCGCCAGCGTGTCCTGTCCCGGCGCGAGCGCACGCGCTCCCGGCTGCGCGCTCCAGGCAGTGCGGTGATTCGGCCCGCCTTCGCCCGTCAGCCCGCTCTGCGCGCTGTAGCTGTGCTCCGGCCCGAGCAGCTCGAAGTTCTTCGCCGGCTCAAGCGCATCCTTGTGGCGCAGGAACTCGAGCCTGCGTAGCGTGCCACCCAGCGTGTCCACCTCCGCGAGCAGCAGATCGGTCCGGATCACGATGATCTCGCCCTTTGCCGCTGCGGCCGAGCCCGGGACGGGGCCGGCGGCCTGCTGCGCAGGCGCCACGGGCTTGGGCGAAGCGGGCGCGGCCGGTGCCGGCACCCCCGTCACGCCCTGCGCGGCCGGCGCCGCCGGCTTGGGCCGGCGCTCCTTCTCCCAGGCATCCCACAGCAGCAGCAGCGAGAAGCTGAAGATCACGAGCAGGATCAGCCGCTGCGTGTCCATGCCGGGCTCAGTCCCTGCCGCGCCGCGCCGGCACCGGATCGAATCCGCCCGCGTGCCAAGGACCGCAGCGGCACAGCCGCCGCGCCGCAAGCCAGCCGCCCTTGAGCACGCCGTGGCGCTCGAGCGCCTCCTCGGCATAGGCCGAGCAACTGGGGTGAAAGCGGCACGAGGCCGGCAGCAGCGGGCTCAGGCCGTAGCGGTAGCCGCGCAGCAGCAGCCGCAGCAGCGCGTTCATGCGGCGAGCCCCGCGAGCAGCGCCCGCAGCTCGGCCTGCATCGCCGCCCCCGGCCGCGCGCCCAGCGGCGGGCGCACCAGCAGGTCGAGCGGCCCGAGGCGCCCCTGCTCCAGCCGGAACGCCTCGCGGATGCAGCGCTTGATGCGGTTGCGCACAGTCGCCCTCGCGGAATGCTGGCGTGAGATCAGGATGCCGAGCCGCGCCGGACCCTGCTCGCGCCGCGCCATGTAGATCGTGTAGCCGCCGCGGCTGCACCGCCGCCCTTCGCGCAGCAGGCGCTCGAACTCGCTGCGCTTTCGCAGGCGCCGCCCGGCGCCCAGGCCGTAGCGTGCCCGAGTTGGCTCGCCGAGCACGCCCGGCGCCGGCCTAGAGCGCCAGCCGCTTGCGGCCCTTGGCTCGGCGCGCGCGCAAGACGGCGCGTCCGCCGCGGCTGCGGCTGCGCACTAGGAACCCGTGGCGGCGCGCGCGCCGCGTCTTGGAGGGCTGGTAGGAACGCTTCATCGCTCGGCTCGCTCTGAAAAAGGGCGGTATTAGAGCCCGCGCGCCGAAACCTTGTCAAATACCTCCGCCGCCCGCGGCGGCGAGCGATTCGGGCTGTGGATAACACCCGGCGGAAGGAGTAAAATTCATCCTCGCAGGCGCGCATCGCGCGCACCTGCGCGAGGTCCCCGAGAAACTGCCCGCCCCAGGACGCCGCCGAATAGAAGATGCAGACCCTCTGGCATGCCTGCCTGCGCCGACTGGAGCAGGAGCTGCCCGCGCAGCAATTCAACACCTGGATCCGCCCCCTGCTTCCCGAAGCCGGGCCCGCCGAGGCCGGAACGCTGGTGCTGTGCGCGCCCAACCGCTTCGTGCTGCAGATGGTGCGCGAACGCTTTGCCGGCCGTATCGGCGAGCTCGCCGCGCAGGAAAGCGGCCGCGACACCGCGCTGAAGCTGGTGCTCGCGCGCGCGCCCGAGCCGACCCCGCGCCCGCCGGGCGAGACAAGGCGCGCCCCCGAGCCGGGGGTACCGCCGGACCGGGCGCGCCTCAACCGGCAATTCAGCTTCGACAACTTCGTTACCGGAAAGGCCAACCAGCTGGCGCGCGCGGCCGCGGTGCAGGTCGCCGAGAACCCCGGCACGTCCTACAACCCCCTGTTCATCTACGGCGGGGTCGGCCTGGGCAAGACGCACCTGCTGCAGGCGATCGGCAACCACCTCGCTGCGGGCCGGCCCGAGGCGCGCATCCGCTACACCCACGCCGAGCAGTACGTGACCGACGTGGTGCGCGCCTACCAGCAGAAGTCCTTCGAGGAGTTCAAGCGCTACTACCATTCCCTCGACCTGCTGCTGATCGACGACATCCAGTTCTTCTCCAACAAGGACCGCACGCAGGAGGAGTTCTTCTACGCCTTCAACGCGCTGGTGGAGGCGCACAAGCAGATCGTGATCTCCTGCGACACCTACCCGAAGGAGATCTCGGGGATGCAGGAGCGGCTGATCTCGCGTTTCGGCTGGGGGCTGACGGTGGCGATCGAGCCCCCGGAGCTCGAGATGCGCGTCGCGATCGTGCTGAAGAAGGCGGAGGCCGAGGCGGTCGCCCTTCCCGAGGACATCGCCTTCTTCATCGCCAAGCACGTGCGCTCCAACGTGCGCGAGCTCGAGGGCGCGTTGAAAAAGGTGCTGGCGTTTGCGCGCTTCACCGGCCGGGAACTGTCGCTCGAGCTGGCGCGCGAGGCGCTGCGCGACATCCTGCACGTCGTCAGCCGGCAGATCAATGTCGAGGGCATCCAGAAGACCGTCGCGGAGTACTTCAAGATCAAGATCTCCGACATGCACTCCAAGCGCCGCAGCCGCAACGTGGCCCGGCCGCGCCAGGTGGCGATGGCGCTCGCCAAGGACCTCACCCACATGAGCCTGCCGGAGATCGGCGAGGCCTTCGGCAACCGCGACCACACCACCGTGCTGCACGCCTGCCGCACCATCGCCACCCTGCGCAAGAAGGATCACTCCCTGAACCGCGACTACCACCTGCTCGAGCAGGTCCTGAAGGGATGAGCGCGCGTGGGCGAACAACCTGTGCGCGAAGGCTGGATCGAATGTGCATAAGCGCCCGCAGACGGGCACCGGCCCCAGGCGTGCACATTGCGCCCGCACGCCATCCACAGCTTGCCCACGGCGCCGAGGCGCTGCAACCCCCGGAATGTGGACGGCAATCCGGGTTATCCGGTGCCCAAGCCCGCTTTACTAGCTATTACCAATAAGGAACAAAACGATGATCCTGGTAAAAGCGAAGCGCGACGATCTGCTGGTGCCGCTGGCTGCCGTGAGCGGCATCATCGAGCGGCGCCATACTCTGCCGATCCTGTCCAACGTGCTGATCGAGCGGGGTCCCGGGCCGCTCGCGTTTCTTGCCACCGACATCGAGATCCAGATCACCGCCCGCAGCGCGCTGGAGCCCTCCGGCGAGGCGCGCTCGGCGACCGTAGGCGCCCGCAAGCTCGTCGACATCCTGCGCGCGCTGCCCGAGGCGGTCGAGGTGGCGCTGCAGCTCCAGGACAAGCGTCTGCTGGTGAAGGCGGGCCGTAGCCGGTTCGCGCTGCAGACGCTGCCCGCCGAGGACTTTCCCCGCCTCGCGAAGCCGGCCGGGGAAGTCGCGCGCTTCGCGCTGCCGCAGAAGGTGCTGAGGAAGCTCATCGGCCTGGTGCAGTACGCGATGGCGCAGCAAGATATCCGCTACTACCTGAACGGCCTGCTGATGGTGGTGGAGGAAGGAGAGCTGAAGCTGGTGGCGACCGACGGGCACCGGCTGGCATTTGCGAGCACCACGCTCGCGGCGGGCCTGCCGCGCCGCGAGGCAATCGTGCCGCGCAAGACGGTGATCGAGCTCGCCAAGCTTCTCGCCGACAGCGAGGAGGAGGTCCGCGTGGAGCTCTCGGCGACGCAGGCCGCGTTCTCCTTCGGCACCGTGGAGCTGATCTCCAAGCTGATCGACGGCAAGTTTCCGGACTACACCCGGGTGATCCCCCCGGCGCACCCCAACGCGCTCACGGTCGAGCGCGAGCCGCTGCGCCAGGCGCTGTCGCGCGCCGCGATCCTGTCGAACGAGAAATTCCGCGGCGTGCGCTGGGTGCTGGGCGACGCCAGCCTCAAGATCGTCTCCTCCAACGCCGACCAGGAGGAGGCCGAGGAGCTGCTCGAGGTGGGCTACGCGGGGGACGCCCTGGACATCGGCTTCAACGTCAACTACCTGCTCGACGTGCTGAACAACGTCGGCGGCGCGCAGGTCGAATGCCGCTTCGGCGACGCGGCCTCGAGCGCGCTGTTCAGCTTCGCCTCGGAGCCGGGCTTCAAGTACGTCGTCATGCCGATGAGGATCTAGGGGTGGGCGAGCCGGAGAAGCAGCTTCCCGAGGCCGGCTACGACTCGGACTCGATCAAGGTCCTGAAGGGCCTGGAGGCGGTGCGCAAGCGCCCGGGGATGTACATCGGGGACACCTCCGACGGCACCGGGCTGCACCACATGGTGTTCGAGGTGGTGGACAACTCGGTCGACGAGGCGCTCGCCGGCTTCTGCGACGAGATCGTGGTCACCATCCACACCGACAACTCGGTCTCGGTGCTGGACAACGGCCGCGGCATCCCGACAGGCGTGAAGGAGGACGACGAGCTGAGGCGCTCCGCGGCCGAGATCGTCATGACCGAGCTTCACGCCGGGGGCAAGTTCGACTCCAACACCTACAAGGTATCGGGCGGCCTGCACGGGGTGGGGGTATCGGTGGTGAACGCGCTCTCGGGCTGGCTGCGACTCACGATCTGGCGCGACGGCAGGGTGCACCAGATCGAGTTCACCGACGGCGTCGCGAGCGGCCCCTTGCGCGTCACCGGCACTACGGAGAAGCGGGGCACCGAGGTGCACTTCCTCGCCTCGCGCAGCGTCTTCGGGGTGGTCGATTACCACTACGAGATCCTGGCGCGGCGCCTGCGCGAGCTCTCCTTCCTCAACAACGGCGTGCGCATCGTGCTGGTGGACCAGCGCGCGGGCAAGGAGGAGAACTTCGCGTTCTCCGGCGGCGTCAAGGGCTTCGTCGAGTACATGAACCGCGCCAAGACCGTGCTGCATGCCAACATCTTCCACGGCAAGGGGGAGAAGGACGGCATCACGGTCGAGGTCGCGATGCAGTGGAACGACTCCTACCAGGAGAGCACGCTGCTGTTCACCAACAACATCCCGCAGAAGGACGGCGGCACGCACCTCACGGGGCTGCGCGCGGCGATGACGCGCGTGCTCAACAAGTACATCGAGGAAAACGAGCTCGCCAAGAAGGCCCGGGTCGAGACCACCGGGGATGACATGCGCGAGGGGCTGGCGTGCGTGCTCTCGATCAAGGTGCCCGAGCCCAAGTTCTCCTCCCAGACCAAGGAGAAGCTGGTGAGCTCGGAAGTGCGGCCCGTGGTCGAGGAGGTGGTGGCCGAGAAGCTGCGCGAGTTCCTGGACGAGCGCCCGGTCGACGCGCGCACCATCACCGGGAAGATCATCGAGGCGGCCGCGGCGCGCGAGGCCGCGCGCAAGGCGCGCGAGATGACCCGCCGCAAGGGCGTGCTCGACGGCATGGGGCTGCCCGGCAAGCTTGCCGACTGCCAGGAGCGCGACCCGGCGAAGTGCGAGCTCTACCTGGTCGAGGGCGACTCCGCGGGCGGCTCGGCGAAGCAGGGCCG
>CAZOWR010000179.1:0-6002 GCA_964583645.1 uncultured Enterobacteriaceae bacterium | reverse complement strand
TCCCCGGTGCTCGAGACGGCGCCGCGGGCGCGCGCGGCGCTCGAGCGGCCGCTCGATGCGAGCCGCCTGCCGCCGTTCGACGGCGAGCGCCGCGAGGTGCGCGAGCCCCTGCGCGGGCTCGCGCGCGTGGACCGCACGGTGCGCCACGACGACCTCTGGCAGCGCATCCGCGACGGCTTCGCCATGCCGGACCTCGACGGGCCGCTGGTCGAGGAGAAGATGGCGTGGTACGCCGCGCGCCCCGATTACCTGCGGCGCATGTTCGAGCGCAGCCGCCGCTACCTCTACCACATCGTGGAGGAGATCGAGAAGCGCGGCCTGCCCACCGAGCTCGCGCTGCTGCCGATGGTGGAGAGCTCGTTCAATCCCATGGCGTACTCGCGCGCGCACGCCTCGGGCCTGTGGCAGTTCGTCCCGGGCACCGGCAGGCGCTACGAGCTCGAGCAGAACTGGTGGTACGACGCGCGCCGCGACGTCCTCGCCTCGACCGAGGCGGCGCTCGAATACCTGAAGGACGTCTACGAGATGCACGGCGACTGGCACCTCGCGCTCGCCTCCTACAACTGGGGCGAGAACGCGGTCGGGCGGGCCCTGGAGCGCAACCGGGCCGCGGGCTTCGCGCTCGACTACGCGAGCCTCGCCATGCCCGCGGAGACGCGCCACTACGTGCCCAAGCTCCAGGCGCTGAAGAACATCGTCGCCAACCCGGCGCCCTTCGGCGTCGAGCTCGATCCCATCCCCAACGCGCCGTACTTCGCCACGGTCACCAAGACGCGCGACATCGACGTGCGCCTCGCCGCGCGCCTCGCCGAGATGCCGGTGGAGGAATTCGTCGCCCTCAACCCCGGCTTCAACCGGCCGCTCATCCCGGTGGCGGTGAACCCGCGCATCGTGCTCCCCGCCGACCGCGTCGAGGTGTTCCACGCCAACCTCCTCAAGCACGAGGACGCGGCGCTCGTCTCCTGGCGCGCCTATCAGCCCAGGCGGGGCGAGCGGCTCGAGGCGATCGCGCGGAAGTTCGGCCTCGGCCTCGCGCAATTGCGCGAGGTGAACGGGCTCTCGCCCCGCGCGCACACCGCGCCGCCGCTGCTCGTGGTCCCGACCAACGGCGCCCCCGAGGCGGGACGCCTGCCGCTCATGTACGCGCCGCCGATCCCGGCGCCCGCGCCGCGGCGCCTGGTGCACACCGTGCGAGCGGGCGAGACGCTGGCGTCGATCGCGAGCCGCTACCGGGTGAGCCCCGAGGACCTGCGCCGCTGGAACCGGATCGGCCGGCTCGCCCCCGGGCAGAAGCTCACCGTGCACAGCCGCGTCCTGCCCAAGGGAAGGCCGGTGAAGCGTACTGTGGCGGGGAAGCAACGGCCAGCTCCTGCAAAGAAAGTAATCAAAAAATCAACCAAGTAAGGAATCAGCCTCAGGTTTATTCTGAAGTTGCTGCGGCAGCGCGGCAACCAGCAGTCCGCCGCCTGCCTAGAATGCGCGCATGGGCCGGCTCCTCCGGAAGGGCGTCTTTTTCGCACTGCTTCTGGGCTGCGCGGCGCCCGCGGCGGCCACCGACCCGGTGCTGGTGTTCCTCATCGGGCTGGCGCGCGACCTGATCGAGCACCGCGTCAACCACCCCGTGCAGCCCGAGCCGGTGCCGCTGCCCGACCTCTCGCGCGCCTACCCCGGGACTACGGTGGAGCCGGAGCACCTGCAGCGCCTGATCGACGACTGCTTCGGCTACCTCGACGCGGACCAGCGCCGCGAGATCTTCGAGAAGCTGCACGCGGCGCTCGTCGATCCGCGCAACGCCGCGGTGCGCGGCCCGATGATCGAGTACTTCGCGCGCAAGGCGCTCGCGGTGCGCGCCGCGCAGATCCGCCTGGCGCAGCTCTCTACGCGCGAGAAGGAGATGCTCGCGGGCGAGTTCCGCGCCGTGGTGGCGACGCTGCCCGAGGAGGAGCGGGCGCGCGTGTCCGAGATCGTCACCCAGGGCCTGCTGCCCGTGCCCGCCGACCTCAATCAGCTGCTCGCCGCCGCGCTCGAGCGGTAGAGCACGCAGTTCACCGTCCGCGTCGCGCCCAGGGGCACGGCCTGGGGCCAGGCGCGCGCGCACTCGGGACGCGCCTTGGGGCAGCGCGGGTGGAAGTGGCAGCCCGCGGGCGGATGCGCGGGCGAGGGCAGCTCGCCCGCGAGCCGGATGATGTCGCGCCCTCCCTCCAGGCGCGGCACCGCCGAGAGCAGTGCCTCGGTGTAGGGATGCTTCGGATCGGCGAGCACCTCCTGCACGCTGCCGCGCTCGACGATGCGCCCCAGGTACATCACCGCCACCTCGTGCGCGAGGTACTCCACCACGCCGAGGTTGTGCGTGATGAACAGGTAGGCGATCCCGAGGCGCCGCTGCAGCTCGCGCAGCAGGTTGAGGATCTGCGCCTGCACCGAGACGTCGAGCGCGCTGGTGGGCTCGTCGCACACGATGAGCCTGGGCTCGACCGCGAGCGCGCGCGCGATCGCGATCCGCTGGCGCTGGCCGCCGGAGAACTCGTGCGGGTAGCGCAAGCGCGCCTCGCGCGCGAGGCCGACCTGCTCGAGCAGCGCGTCGATGCGCCGCCCGCGCTCCGCCTCGCTCGCGCCGACGCCGAGCGCGCGCATGCCCTCGGCGAGGATCTCGGCCACCCGCAGGCGCGGATTGAGCGAGGCGTACGGATCCTGGAAGACGATCTGCATCCAGCGGCGGCGCTCGCGCAGCCCGGCCGCGGAGAGCGCGCCGAGGTCCTCGCCCCGGAAGCGCACGCGGCCGGCCGTGGGCGCGATCAGCCGCAGGATCGCCTTGCCGGCGGTGGTCTTGCCGCAGCCCGACTCGCCGACCAGCGCGAGCGTGCGGCCCTCGCGGATCGCGAGCGTGAGCCCGTCGACCGCCCGGACGTGGCCCACCGTGCGCTTGAGCACGCCGCGCCGGATGGGGAAATGCACCTCGAGATCCTCGACCTCGAGCAGCACCGCGCCCTCGCGCCCCGCCTGCGGCTCGCTGCGCGCGAGCACCGTTGCATCCCCCGTGGGCACCCAGGGCCCGGCCTCGCGCAGGTGGCAGCGCACCAGCCGCTGCGCGGCCCCCGGCAGCGCGATCAGCTCGGGCACCTGGCGGCGGCAGCGCTCGAGCGCGTGCTCGCAGCGCTCCACGAAGCGGCAGCCGGCGAAGTCCCGCGTGAGCGCGGGCACCTGTCCCGGGATCGCGGCGAGGTCCTGGTGGCGCTTCTCGGTCGTAGGCAGCGCCGCGAGCAGCTTCTGCGAGTAGGGGTGCTGCGGCGCGCGCAGCAGCTCGCCTACGGGCGCGAGCTCGACGATCTCCCCCGCGTACATCACCGCGACGCGCTGCGCCATCCTCGCCACGATCCCCAGATCGTGGGTGATGAGGAGCAGCGCCATGCCGCGCTCGGCCTGCAGCCTCTGCAGCAGCTCGAGGATCTGCGCCTGGAGCGTGACATCCAGCGCCGTGGTCGGCTCGTCGGCCACCAGCACCTCGGGATCGACCGCGAGGGCGGCGGCGATCATGACGCGCTGCTTGAGGCCCCCCGAGAGCTGGAACGGGTACTCCTCGAAGCGCCGCGCCGCGTCCGGGATGCCCACGGCCTCGAGCAGCTCGAGCGCGCGCCGGCGCACCTCGCCGGCCGGGGCCGGGGCATGGCGCTCGATGACCTCCGCGACCTGGCGCCCCACGCTGAGCACCGGGTTGAGCGCGGTGGCCGGCTCCTGGAACACCATCGCGATGCGCCGCCCGCGCACCGCGCGCATCGCGCCCTCGGGCAGCGCGAGCAGGTCCTGCCCGCCGAGCCAGACGCGCCCGTAGTCGATGCGCGCCGCCTCGGGCAGCAGCCGCAGGATGGAGAGCGCCGCCATGGTCTTGCCGCAGCCCGACTCGCCCACCAGGGCGAAGCACTCGCCGGGAAGGATCTCGAAGTCCACGCCGTCGACCGCGCGCAGCTCGCCCTGCGGCGTGTCGATGCGCGTCACCAGCCGCTCCAGGGCGAGCGCCGGACCGCTCACGCCGCCCCCGCCGGCGCGGCAGGCGCGCCCCCGACGCGCACGCGCGGGTCGAAGCCGTCGCGCACCGCGTCGGCGAACAGGTTCGCGGCGAGCACCAGCACGAACATGAAGGCGAAGGCGGCGGCGAGCGACCACCACACCATCGGCTCGCGCGCCATCTCCAGGCGCGCGGCGTTGATCATGGTGCCGAAGCTCGTGGTCGAGGGGTCCACCCCGACGCCGATGTAGGAGAGCACCGCCTCGGCGAGCACCAGGCCGGAAAAATCGAGCACCAGCGAGATGATGACGATGTGCGCCACGTTGGGCAGGATGTGGCGCCCGAGGATGCGCGCGTGCGACACGCCGAAGGCGTGCGCCGCCTGGATATACTCCAGCTCCGAGAGCTTCAGCGTTTCCCCGCGCAGGAGCCGCGCGAGCCCGGTCCAGCCGATCGCGCCGAGGATCGCGCACAGGGCGAGCAGCCGGAAGTCGGCGCGCTCGGCGGCGGTCGGGAACAGCGCGGGGTGCGTGTCCACGTACACCTGCACCATCAGCACCGAGGCGGCGATCAGCAGCACCCCGGGGATCGAGTTGAGCGTGGTGTAGACGTACTGGATGGCGTCGTCCACGCGACCCTTGAAGTAGCCCGCGGCGATGCCCGCGCCGATCCCCACCGGCAGCAAAATGAGCGTCGTCAGCGTGCCGATGACCAGGCTCGTGCGGATGCTCTTCAGCGCCTGGTACAGCACGTCGGTGCCGACGCGGTCGGTGCCGAGCACGTGGTAGCCGGCGGCGAGCGCAGCGAGCGGCCCGGCGAGCGCGAGCAGCGCGCCGAGCGCGCAGAGCGCCGCGCCCCAGGGTACCCCCGGATACCTCCGTCGCAGTGGCCTTGCCCCGATCGCCGCCGCGAGCAGTACCGCGGCGCCGAAACCCAGCCCGAGCAGAGCACGGCGCGCGACATCGGCCGCCCACTCCCCTTCGTCCCTCAGGTGCGCCCCGCCGTGGCGCAGCCGCGGGTATTCGCGCGCCGAGCCGCCGCCGGGCAGCTCCACCTGCTCCTTCTGGTACAGCCGCGTGGCGAGCGGGGCCGAGTACGTCTTCTCCACGCGGTTGCGCAGCGGCGCGAGCGCGAGATCGAGCACCGAGCGCACCTCCACCGAGTACGCCTGCGGGGCGTCCGCAGCGCGCACCGGAAGCCTCGGCCGGTAGTGGAAAGAGTCGAGCAGCCCTACCAGCAGGTACGCGGCGAGGAAGACCGCGGAGGCCGCCGCGGCGCGGCTGCGCAGGACGCGCGCCCAGGGCGCCGCCAGGTGCGGGCGCCGGCTGCAATACCAGGCGAAGAGCGCGACCGCGACGACGAGCAGCCAGATCAGCCGGTCGGTCCACAGCGCGACGGGCAGGAACGGCATCAGCTCAGCCGCACGCGCGGGTCCACCAGCGTGTAGGAGATGTCGGTCAGCAGGAGCCCGAGGATATAGAGCACCGAGCCGATGAACACCATGGCGCGCACCACGGCAAAGTCCTGCGCCTGGATGGCGTCGATGGTGTAGCTGCCGAGGCCCGGGATGCCGAAGAAGGATTCGGCGATCAGGCTGCCCATGAAGAGCAGCGGGATCACCACCACCACGCCGGTAAGGATGGGGATGAGGGCGTTCCTCAGCACGTGGCGGAACATGACCACGGACTCCGCGAGCCCCTTGGCGCGCGCGGTGCGCACGTAGTCCTTGCCCATCTCCTCCAGGAACAGCGTGCGGTACCAGCGGCCGCCCGCTCCCACGCCGCTCACCACGCCGATCAGCACCGGCAGGACGAGGAACTTGAGCGCGTCCACCCCGCCCTCGTAGCCCGAGATCGGCACCAGGTGCCAGAGCTTGGAGACCAGGTACTGCCCGCCGATGATGTAGAAGAGCGAGGAGACCGACATCATCGCCACGCACAGCACCACGCCCCAGAGGTCGAGGTAGGTGGCGCGGAAGAACGCCATGCCGAGCGCGATG
>CAZOWR010000178.1:0-6005 GCA_964583645.1 uncultured Enterobacteriaceae bacterium | reverse complement strand
CGGGCGCCAGGCGCGCGCCGGCGGCTGCCTCGCCGAGCGGCACGGCGCGGCCCTCGCGCTGGGCGCCGATCAGCACGCCGAGCAGCTCCAGCGCCTCGAAGAAGCGCGCCCCCGGCGCGCCGCGGCGCCCCGCCCCGTAGCGGTAGCCGGGAAGCAGCGCGGTGACGCTCGCGCCCAGCAGCACCACCGACCAGGAGAGGTACAGCCAGACGAGGAAGATCGGGATCGCCGCGAAGGTGCCGTAGACCAGCGTATAGGTGGGAAAATACGCGATGTAGAGCGCGAAGCCGCGCTTCACCGCCTCGAACAGCAGCCCGGCGACCACGCCGCCGATCAGCGCGTGCCGCAGGCGCACGCGCCGGTTCGGCACCACCGCGTAGAGCAGCGTCAGCGCAGCGCAGGTGAGCAGCGCGGGCGCGGCGCGCAGCAGCGTCTCGCCGGCGAGCGGCAGGTCGCCGACCAAGCCGAGCGACTCGCTGACGAGGTAGGAGGTCATGGTGAGGCTCGCACCGACCAGCACCGGGCCCAGGCTCAGCACCGCCCAGTAGATGAGCAGCCGCTGCAGCAGCGGCCGCGGCCGCGGCACGCGCCAGATGCGGTTGAAGGCGCGGTCGATGGTGAGCATCAGCATGAGCGCGGTGAGCGCGAGGAAGGCGATGCCCACGGCGGTGAGGCGGCCCGCCTTCTCGGCGAACTGGGTGACGTAGGTGGTGATGACCTCGCCGATCTCCTCGGGCAGGAAGTTCTCCACCATGTACTCGTCGAGCCGCCCGGTCCACTCGGCGAACACCGGGAACGCGGTGACCCCTGCGAGCGCCACCGCGATCAGCGGCACGAGCGAGAGCAGCGTCGTGTAGGTGAGGCTGCCCGCGACCTGCAGGCTGCGGTCCTCGTAGAAGCGCTCGAGCACCGCGCGCGAGAACGCCGCCAGCTCGCGGGTGTTGCGCGGGATCGCGTCGCGGTAGCCCATGGCGCCGCCATGATACCTTCACGCGGTGGCCGACATCCTGGTGCTCTACTACAGCGTCGGCGGCGCGGTGCGGCGCATGGCCGAGCTGGTCGCCGAGGGCATCGAGCGGGTGCCCGGCGCGCGGGCGCGGCTGCGCACCGTGCCCCGGGTCGCGCCGGTCACGCAGGTCGCCGCGCCCGCGGTGCCGCCCGAGGGCTCGCCCTACGCGGAGCTGAGGGACCTGGAGGAGTGCGCCGGCCTCGCGCTCGGCAGCCCGACGCGCTTCGGCAACATGGCGGCGCCGCTCAAGGCCTTCTGGGACGGCACCGGCGCGCTGTGGCTCAAGGGAACGCTCGCGGGGAAACCGGCTTGCGTGTTCACCTCCACCGGGACCCTGCACGGCGGGCAGGAGACGACGCTCGTGTCGATGATGCTGCCGCTGTTTCACCACGGCATGCTGCTGCTCGGGCTGCCGTACACGCTCGCCGAGCTCTCCACGACGCGCTCGGGCGGCACGCCCTACGGCGCGAGCCACCTCGCCGGCACCGCCGACGACCTGCCGCTGAGCGAGGCCGAGCGCGCGCTGTGCCTCGCGCAGGGCAGCCGGCTGGCCGAGGTTGCCCTCCGCCTCGCGCGAAAATAGGGTCAGACCACGTTTTTCTGCGCGGCCGGCGCGCTAGATGGAGGCCGAGGCGATCTCGCCCGCGATTCCGAGCCCGCGGCGCGTGAACTCGATCGCCGTCGCCTCGTCGAACTGCTTGCAGGTGTACACGAGCACCGAGACGAACTTCTGCCCGGTCCACACGTAGGCCGAGATTCCGGAATCGACCAGCGGCAGGAAGGCGTCGAACCCCTGGTTCTGCGCCTTGCCCTGCCCGGCCGGCGAGAAGATCGCGGGTGCCCCGTAAGCGCGCAGCCCGAGGTGTTCCGCGAGTCCGGTCATGAATGTCCCGAGCGAAGCGCGCGTCATCTCGGTGCTGTAGTAGCCTTCGATCAGCAACCGCTGCCTGAAAATCTCCGGTGCCAGGTTTTTCATTGACGCTCCTTCGCGGGGTGGCCTCGGGCGCGCTGGTGGCGCTCATCGCGCTGTGCCTCGCCTGGGAGCTGTGGCTCGCGCCACTGCGCCCCGGCGGCTCGCTCATCGCGCTCAAGGCGCTGCCGCTCGCGCTCGCCCTGGGCGGCATTCTCGCCGGCCGGCGCTATACCTACCAGTGGTCGAGCATGCTCGCGCTCGCCTATTTCGGCGAGGGCGTGGTGCGCGCCTGGAGCGAGCGCGGGGCCTCGCAGCTGCTCGCCGGTGGCGAGATCGCTCTGAGCCTCGCGCTCTTCGCGAGCGCCGTCGCGTTCGCGCGCCGGACGCGGCCGCGGAAACAGGGTCGGACCACCGTTTCGCCGGAAGACGGACGGTGACCGGAAAACGTGCTCTGACCCGGATTGCCGCTCGGCGACGCGTTATCATTGGCGGGAGATGAATCAGGGCACGGTGCAGCGGCGGCTCGCCGCCATCCTGAGCGCGGACGCCCAGGGCTACAGCCGGCTGATGGCCGAGGACGACGCGGCCACCGTGCGCCTGCTCGGCTCCTGCCGGGACATCGTCGCGGGCCTGGTGCAGGCGCGGCGCGGGCGCATCGTCGACGCGCCGGGCGACAACGTGCTCGCGGAGTTCTCCAGCGCGGTCGACGCGGTCGAGGCCGCGGTCGAGATCCAGCACCGGCTGCAGGCGTGCAACGGCGAGCTGCCCGAGAGCCGGCGCATGCAGTTCCGCATCGGCATCAACCTGGGCGACGTGATCGTCGAGGAGGGGCGGCTCTACGGTGACGGCGTCAACCTTGCCGCCCGGGTCGAGAAGCTCGCCGAGCCCGGCGGCATCGCCATCTCGGGCAAGGTGCACGAGGAAGTGCGCCACAAGCTGAAGCTCGCTTTCGAGGACCTGGGCGAACACGAGCTGCACAACATTCCCGGACGCACGCGCGTGTACCGCGTCGCCCCTGCAGGCGCGCCGGCGGCGCGCAGGGGCGCAGAACCGGCCCCGGGCGCCAAGCCCTCGATCATCGTGCTGCCGTTCGTCAACATGAGCGGCTCGGCGGAGCAGGAGTTCTTCGCCGACGGGCTGACCGAGGACATCCTCACCGAGCTGTCGCGCTTCCGCGAGCTGTTCGTCATCTCGCGCAATACCTCGTTCAAGTTCAAGGGCCAGGCCGTGGATGTGCAGAAAGTCGCCCGCGAGCTCGCGGTCCAGTACGTCATCGAGGGCAGCGTGCGGCGCGCGGGCAACCGCGTCCGCGTCACGGTGCAGCTGATCGACGGCGAGTCCGACCGGCACCTCTGGGCCGAGCGCTACGACCGGGACCTCGAGGACATCTTCGCGCTCCAGGACGAGATCACGTCGGCGATCGCCGCCACCCTGCCGGGCCGGGTCGCCGCGGCGGCGCACGACCGCGCCGAGCGCAAGCCCACCGGGAGCATGGCCGCCTACGAGTGCGTGCTCGAGGCGAAGGTCCTGCACCACCGCTCGAAGCGCGACGACAACGCCAAGGCCCGGCAGCTGATCGATCGCGCCATCGAGCTCGATCCCCGCTACGCGCACGCGCACGCCTGGAAAGCCTGCATCCTCGGGCAGGCCTGGGTCTACACCTGGTGCCGGGATCGGGCCGAGCTCGAGCCGGTGATCGAGCGCGAGCTGGAGATCGCGCTCGCGCTGGACGAGAACGACAGCGACGTGCACCGGGTCTTTGCCGCGATGCACCTGATCCGCGACCGCCACGACAAGGCGGTCTACCACCAGAACCGCGCCCTCGAGCTCAATCCCAACGACGACCTGATCGTGGTGCAGCAGGGCGAGGTGCTGACCTGGATCGGGCAGCCCGGGGAAGGCGTGCCGTGGATCCAGAAGGCGATGCGCCTCAACCCGTTTCATCCGCCGCGCTTCTGGAGCCATCTCGGGCGGGCGTACTTCGTCGCCCGGAGGTACGAGGAGGCGGTGCAGGCGCTGGGCCGCATCGCACAGCTCGACGAGTTCCAGCTCTCGCTGCTTGCCGCCTGCCACGCGCAGCTGGGCAATGCCGCGCAGGCCGCCCGGCTGGTCGACGAGGTTCGCGGGCGGATGCCGGAGTTCGCTGTCGCGCGCAGCGTGCTGCCGACGCTGCACTACAAGCGCCAGGCGGATCTCGAGCACCACCGCGAGAGCCTGCTCAGGGCCGGCTTTCCCGCCTGACGGCTAGCGGCACTGCCGCTCGATCTCGGATCTCAGCTGCGCCACGCGCTGCTCGCGCGCCGCGTCGTCGAGGAACACGCGCTCGCCCTTGTCGTTGACCGTCCCGACGCGCCAGCCGCCCTGCAGGCGCCCGAGCTGCGCTCGCAGCGCGGCGCAGCGCCGCTCGCGCTGTGCCGCCTGCCGCTGCGCCTTCTCCTCGGCCCGCCCCTGCTCGATGCGCCGGCGCTGGAACTCGCGCTCCTGCCGCCCGATGTCGTCCTTGCCCGGCGCGAGCCGGCCCGAGATCGGCGGCTGCCCGCGGATGTCCACCTCGGCGCCCTTGCAGCCGGGCAGCGGCTGGTCGGTGTAGTGCGTCACCCCGCGCTCGTCCACGCACTTGATCATCTGCGCGGCCGCCGGCGCGGCGACGAGCAGCGCCGCAACCGCAAGCGCGGACAGGGAGCGAACGCAGGTCACGGCGCTAGGGCGTGGACGAGGGGTAGCGCGCCGAGCCGTAGCGCACCACCAGGTTGGCGAGCGCCAGCAGCAGGATCGCGCCCGCCACCATGACGATGCCCGAGTCGAGGCGGTGGTGCGCCTGGATGTCGCCGATCAGCAGCCGCGTCAGCGCGGTGATCGCGACGTAGATGAGGAAGCGCACCGGCATGTGGTTGGTCTGGAAGTAGATCCCGACCATCGCGCCGAGCTCGAGGTAGATGAACAGCAGCAGGATGTCCTCGATCGAGGCGTGCCCCTTGCCCGCCATGCCGAGGAACGCGAACGCGGCCGACCAGACGATGCTGGCGCCGATCGCGAACAGCGCGAGGTAGTGGAACGACACCACCAGGACGTTGCCGAAGCGGTTGACGCGGGCGTGCAACGGCCCGACCTCTTGCGTTTCCATGCCCCCTCCCCTTGCCTAGAGCTGGTGCTGCGGATTGACCCGTTCCATCTTGCTCGCGAGCCGGTTGAGCGCGCTGATGTACGCCTTGGCCGAGGCGACGATGATGTCGGTGTCGGCCCCCACCCCGTTGACGATGCGCCCGCCGCGCGCCAGGCGCACCGTGACCTCGCCCTGGCTCTCGGTGCCCTGCGTGACCGCGTTCACCGAGTACAGCAGCAGCTCCGCGCCGCTCTGCGCCACGCTCTCGATCGCCTTGAACGTCGCGTCCACCGGGCCGTCCCCCTTGGCCTCTGCCCGCACGTCGGCGCCATTGTGCTTCATCACCACCGCCGCGTGCGGCTTTTCCGAGGTGCTGCTCCCCTGGCTCATCGCGACCAGGCCCCACTCCTCCTCGCCCGTCCTGCCCGCCTCCTGCGACACCAGGGCCTGCAGGTCCTCGTCGAAGATCTCGGCTTTCTTGTCGGCCAGGTCCTTGAAGCGCTGGAAGGCCTTGTTGTAGGCGTCCTCGCTGTCGAGCTCGATGCCGATCTCCTTCAGGCGCTGCCGGAAGGCGGTGCGCCCGGAGAGCTTGCCGAGCACGATCTTGTTGGCGCTCCAGCCGACGTCCTCGGCGGTCATGATCTCGTAGGTCTCGCGCGCCTTGATCACCCCGTCCTGGTGGATGCCCGAGGCGTGCGCGAAGGCGTTCGCCCCCACCACTGCCTTGTTGGGCTGCACCACGAACCCGGTGATCTGCGACACCAGCCGCGAGGCCGGCACGATCTGCGTGGTGTCGATGCGCGTCTGCAGGCCGAAGAAATCCCTCCTCGTCCTCACCGCCATCACCACCTCCTCGAGCGAGGTGTTGCCGGCGCGCTCCCCCAGCCCGTTCACGGTGCACTCGATCTGGCGCGCGCCGCCGATGCGCACCGCGGCGAGCGAGTTCGCCACCGCCATGCCGAGGTCGTTGTGGCAGTGCA
>CAZOWR010000177.1:0-6029 GCA_964583645.1 uncultured Enterobacteriaceae bacterium | reverse complement strand
AAAAGAATATCTCGGCGCTTCGACGCGATTACTCCGTAGCGCCGCGCGGGCTGACCTCCCCGCCGCTCGCGTATCATGGCGGCGCATCGACCGCACTGGAACCAGGAGCATCGCATGACCGCCCCGACCAAGACCACCCCGCCCAACCGCCGCTCGCAGCTCATCACGCAGGGCGTCGCGCGCTCGCCCAACCGCGCGATGCTGCGCGCGGTCGGCTTCGGCGACGGCGACTTCGACAAGTCGATCGTCGGCGTGGCGAACGGCCACTCGACGTTGAATCCGTGCAACGCCGGCATCCAGCCGCTCGTGGACCGCGCGATCGCCGCGCTGGAAGCGGCCGGCGCGAAGCCCCAGGTGTTCGGCTTTCCGACCGTCACCGACGGCATCGGCATGGGCACCGAGGCGATGAAGTACTCGCTCGTCTCGCGCGAGGTGATCGCGGACGCGATCGAGACCTCGGTCAACGGCCAGGCGATGGACGGCGCGCTGGTCGTGGGCGGCTGCGACAAGAACATGCCCGGCGCCGTGATGGCGCTCGCGCGCATGAACGTGCCCGGCATCTTCGTGTACGCCGGCACCATCAGGCCGGGCACCTGGAAGGGCCAGACGCTCACCATCGTGAGCCCGTTCGAGGCGGTCGGGGCCCACGCGGCGGGCCGCATGAGCGAGGAGGATTTCCTCGGCATCGAGCGCAACGCCTGCCCCTCGGTCGGCGCCTGCGGCGGCATGTACACCGCGAACACGATGAGCTCCTCGTTCGAGGCGCTCGGCATGAGCCTGCTTGGCTCCTCCCAGATGGCCTCGCCGGATGCCGAGAAGGCCGACTCGGCGGCCGAGTCGGCGCGGGTGCTGCTCGAGGCGGTCAAGGCCAACCTGCGTCCGCGCGACATCATCACGCGCAAGTCGATCGAGAACGCGGTGGCGCTCGTGATGGCCACCGGTGGCTCGACCAACGCGGTGCTGCACTATCTCGCGATCGCCTCCGCCGCAGGGGTGAAGTGGACCATCGACGACTTCGAGCGCGTGCGCCGCAGGGTGCCGGTGCTGTGCGACCTCAAGCCCTCGGGCCGCTACGTCGCGGTGGACCTGCACCGCGCCGGCGGCGTGCCGCAGGTGCTCAGGATCCTGCTCGAGCACGGCGTGCTGCGCGGCGAGTGCATGACGATCCACGGCAAGACCATGGCGCAGATGCTGCAGGACGTGCCGCCCGAGCCGCGCAAGGATCAGGACGTGATCCGGCCCTGGTCGAATCCCATGTACCGCCAGGGGCATCTCGCGATCCTCAGGGGCAACCTCGCGGCCGAGGGCTGCGTGGCGAAGATCACGGGCCTGAAGAAGACCTCGATCACGGGGCCCGCGCGCGTGTTCGACTCCGAGCCGGCGGCGATGAGGGCAATCATGGCCAGGCGCATCAAGCCCGGCGACGTGATCGTCATCCGCTACGAGGGGCCCAAGGGCGGGCCGGGCATGCAGGAGATGCTCGCGCCGACCTCGGCCCTGATCGGCCAGGGCTTGGGCGAGTCGGTGGGGCTGCTCACCGACGGCCGCTTCTCCGGCGGCACCTGGGGCATGGTGGTCGGGCACGTCGCGCCCGAAGCCTACGTCGGGGGCACGATCGCGCTCGTGAAGGAGGGCGATTCGATCACCATCGACACCGGCAAGCGCCTGCTGCAGCTCAACGTGCCGGCGAAGGAGATCGCGGCACGGCGCCGGAAGTGGAGGGCGCCCAAGCCGCGCTATTCGCGCGGCCTCATGGCGAAGTACACGAAGCTCGTTTCGAGCGCCTCGAAGGGCGCCGTCACCGACTCAGAAGCCTGAGCCGGGCTGCGCGAGAAACTCGATCTCGGCCGGGGTGCTCTTGCGCCCCAGCGCGGCGTTGCGATGCGGGTAGCGCCCGAAGCGCCGGATGATCTCCCAGTGCCGCACCGTCCAGCCGTAGACGTCCGCCGTCTCCGGCCACGCGGCGAGGGGAGCGATCAGCGCGAGCGAGCGCCACTGGTCCTCGAGCGACTCGCTGTGCTCGAACGGCAGGTAGAGGAACAGGCGCTCCACCGGCAGCATCGTCGCGTCGTAGCCGCGCGCTACGGCGAGCCTGGCCGCAGCCAAGGCAGCTGCATCGGTGGCGAACGCCCGCGCCTCGCCGCGGAAAAGGTTGCGCGGGAACTGGTCGAGGGCGATGACGAGGGCGAGGCAATCGCCGGGCCGCTCCTGCCACGCCGCGTGCATGCCTGCAGCGGCCGCCTCGTGGAGCGTGAGGAACCGGTGGCGGATCGCGGCGTCGAACGCCGCGTCCTTCGCGAACCATTCGCGGCGCGCTCGCGCCCCGCAGAACCAGAACGCCAAGACCTCTGAGGCGAGAGGGTCTTGCGCGCTCACACCCGGCTGCATAATGGCGAGTATGCCCAATCGGCTCGCGAGCGAAACCTCGCCCTACCTCCAGCAACACGCCGCCAATCCCGTCGACTGGTACCCGTGGGGGCCCGAAGCGCTCGAGCGCGCCCGTGCCGAGGACAAGCCGATCCTGCTCTCGGTGGGCTACTCGGCCTGCCACTGGTGCCACGTCATGGCGCACGAGAGCTTCGAGGATCAGGGCGTCGCGCAGGTGATGAACCGGCACTTCGTCAACGTCAAGGTGGACCGCGAGGAGCGCCCCGACCTCGACCAGATCTACCAGAGCGCGCACCAGATGCTCGCGCGCGGCGCGGGAGGCTGGCCGCTCACCATGTTCCTCGCGCCCGACGGCACGCCGTTTTTCGGTGGTACCTACTTTCCGAAGACCTCGCGCTACGGGCTGCCCGGGTTCGGCGAGCTGCTCGAGCGGGTGGCTGAGATCTGGCGCGACAAGCGCGCCGAGATCGGCGAGCAGGGCGCGCAGCTGCGGGCGGCCTTCTCCCGCATGCAGCCGGCGGGCGGCGCGCACCGCTCCGGCTTCGACGACGCCCCGGTGCGCGGGCTCCTGCGGACGCTGCGCGCCAACTTCGACGAGCGCTTCGGCGGCTTCGGCCAGGCGCCGAAATTCCCGCACCCGACCGACCTCGATCTGTGCCTGCGCAAGGGCGAGGCCGACATGGCGCTGGTCACGCTCGAGCGCATGTGCGAGGGCGGCATCTACGATCAGCTCGGAGGGGGGTTCAGCCGCTACAGCGTGGACCGGTACTGGATGGTCCCGCACTTCGAGAAGATGCTCTACGACAACGGGCCGCTGCTCGCGCTGCTCGCGGACGCCTGGCTCGAGAGCGGGGACGAGCGCTTCGCGCGCTGCGCCGAGCAGACCGCGGGCTGGATCCTGCGCGAGATGCAGTCGCCCGAGGGCGGCTACTACTCCTCGCTCGATGCCGACTCCGAGCACGAGGAAGGCAAGTTCTACGTCTGGGATCGCGACGGGGCGCAGGCGCTCCTCGCCCCGGAGGAATGGCGGGTCGCGGCGCCGCACTGGGGCCTGGATCGGCCGGCGAACTTCGAGGGCAGGCACTGGCACCTGCACGTCGCGCGCTCGCTCGAAGGCAGCGCCAAGGTGGCGGGGATCGCGCCGCAGGAGGCGCGGGCCTTGATCGAGTCGGCGCGGGCGAGGCTCTTCGCCGCGCGCGAGCGGCGCGTGCGCCCCGGGCGCGACGAGAAAGTGCTCGTCTCCTGGAACGCCCTCGCGATGCGCGGCATGGCGCGCGCGGGCCGGGTGTTCGGCCGCCCCGAGTGGATCGACTCGGCGCGCCGCGCGCTGGAATTCATCCGCACGCGCATGTGGCGCGACGGCAGGCTGCTCGCGACCTACAAGGACGGGCGCGCGCATCTCGCCGCCTATCTCGACGACTACGCGCACCTGATCGCGGCGCTGCTGGAGCTCGTGCAGGCGCGGTTCTCCCGCGAGGACCTCGAGCTCGCGGAAGGCCTCGCCGAGGTCCTGCTCGAGCAGTTCGAGGACCGCGAGGCGGGGGGATTCTTCTTCACCTCGGCCGACCACGAGAAGCTGCTGCACCGGCCCAAGCCCGGGCACGACGCCGCGATGGCCTCGGGCAACGGCGTCGCGGCGTTCGCGCTCAACCGTCTCGGAGCGGTGACGGGAGATGACCGCTACGCGCGCGCCTCCGAGCGCACGCTGGAGCTCTTCTATCCGGCGATGCGCGAGCAGCCGGCGGGCTACGGCCAGCTCGCGATCGCGCTCGCCGAGCAGCTCGTGCCGCCGGCGCTCGCGGTGCTGCGGGGCGAGACCGGCGAGCTCGAGCGCTGGTCGGCCGCGCTGGCGCGCAAATTCCTGCCCGACACGATGGTCCTCGCGATTCCCCCGGGACTGGGGGGCCTGCCGCCCGCGCTCGACAAGCCGCCGGCCCCGGGGGCTGTCAACGGGTGGCTGTGCCGGGGCGTTAAATGCCTCCTGCCGATCGCCGATCTGGAGGCGCTCAAGCGCGCTTGCAAAGAACCCGCGTTGGGGTAGCATGGCGGCCCGGTTTTTCGGAAGAGGAACGCCATGAAGAGAACCGTGTTGACGCTCGCCGCACTCGGGCTCGCGGCGGCGCTGCCGGCGCAGGCCAACGAGGCGCTCGCCAAGAAGCACGCCTGCGTCGCCTGCCACGTCGTGAAGGGAGCGAAGACGGTCGGCCCCGCCTATGTCGACGTCGCGAAGAAGTACGCCGGGCAGAAGAACGCCGAGGCGATGCTCGCCGAGAAGGTGAAGAAGGGCGGCCAGGGGGTCTGGGGCCAGGTGCCGATGCCGCCCAACGCCGCGGTGCCCGATGCCGACATCCGGGCGCTGGTGAAGTGGATTCTGGCGGTCAAATAGGCGGCTAGCGACCGCCCCCGTCCCCCCTGACTTGGCGGGGGTGAGCGGGGTATCATTAGCGCCCGTTTCGACCCCTTACCTGGAGAGACCATGAAGCGCGCGACACTGGGACTGAGCGTCCTTGCGGCGGCGATCGCACTCATCGGCTGCGGCGAGGAGAAGAAGCCCGAGGCGAAAGCACCGGCGCCTGTTGCGGAGAAGAAAGCGCCGCCCCCGCCGCCGCCCTCGATCGAGATCAAGATCGGCCATGTCGGACCGCTCACCGGTCAGATCGCGCACCTGGGCAAGGACAACGAGAACGGCGCGCGCCTCGCCATCGACGAGGCGAACGCCGCCAAGCTCAGGATCGACGGCAAGGAGGCGAAGTTCGTCCTGCTGGCCGAGGACGACCAGGCCGATCCCAAGGTCGGCGCGACCGTGGCCCAGAAGCTCGTCGACGCCAAGGTCGCGGGCGTGGTCGGGCATCTCAACTCGGGCACCTCGATCCCCGCCTCGCCCATCTACAACCAGGCGGGCATCCCCGTGATCTCGGGCTCGGCGACCAATCCCAAGCTCACCGAGCAGGGCTTCAAGCAGCAGTTCCGCGTGGTGGCGCGCGACGACCAGCAGGGGCCGGCGATCGCGAGCTACCTCGCGGGCGAGAAAAAGCCCAAGCTGGTGGCGGTGATCGACGACGCGACCGCTTACGGCGAGGGCATCGCCAACGAGGTGGAGAAGACGCTCAAGGCCGCCAACATCAAGGTGCTGCCGCGCGAGAAGGGCACCGACAAGACGACCGACTGGAAGGCGGTGCTGACCAAGCTCAAGGGCCGCAGCCCCGATGCGATCTTCTACGGCGGCATGGACGCGACCGGCGGGCCGCTCGTCAAGCAGGGTCGCGAGCTCGGGCTCAAGGCGGTGTTCTCGTTCGGCGATGGCGCGTGCACTGACGAGATGACCAAGCTCGCCGGCGCCGCGGCCGAGGGCATGCTCTGCTCGCAGGCCGGGATCCCGCCGCAGGCGGCCGCGAAGAAGTTCCTCGACGCCTACAAGGCGAAGTTCAACGCCGATCCGATCCTGTACGCGCCCTTCACCTATGACGCGGCAAACCTGCTCATCGAGGCCATGAAGAAGGCGAACTCGGCCGACCCGGCGAAGTACCTGCCCGAGCTGCCGAAGCTGGAGCACGCCGGCGCGAGCGGCAGGATCGCCTTCGACGAGAAGGGCGACCGCAAGGACGCCGAGATCACCATCTTCACCATGAAGGGCGGCAAGA
>CAZOWR010000176.1:0-6138 GCA_964583645.1 uncultured Enterobacteriaceae bacterium | reverse complement strand
TCGAACGGCACGCCGCCCGCCTCGCGCACCGCGGCGCAGGCCTCGCGCGCGAATTCGCCCAGCAGCGCGTTGCAGGGCGTCACGCGCCCGTCGGCAGAGGCGACGCCCACGAAGGGCTTCTTCAGGTCCGCGTCCGAGACGCCGAGCGCGCGCAGGAACGCGCGGTGCGGGGCGCGATCCAGGCCCTCCACCGTCACGCGCGAGGGCAGGATGGGAATCGTCCGCTTCATGCCTGGTACTCCGCCACGATCTCCTCGATTCCCGCATTGTGGCGGAAGCCGAGGCGCTCGGCGCGCACCGAGCGCGTAGAGCGCGGCACCGCGTCCATCACCGCCTGCACCATGGGATCGGGCCGGAAGCTGACGCGCCCCGCGGCGCGCGTGCGCGCCGCCTCCCACATCTCGCCCGCGGACGCCGAGACCGCGTTCAGCAGCACGCTGCGGTCCCACCCCAGCGCATCCGCGGGCAGCTGCAGGGCATGCAGGAACGCCGCAGCGGCGCATCTCACCGACATGCACGGCTGGCGCGCGTCCTCGCGCACCGGGCAGAGGTAGTCGCGCCCGGCGAGCGGCTCGCGGACGAGGGCGCTCGCCCAGCCCGAGAGCGCGGTATTGGCCGCCCCGGGGCGCACCAGCACCGCGGGCAGGCGCAGCGTCCGGGCATCGAGGAAGCCGCGGCGCGTGTAGTCGTTGAGCAGCACCTCGCAGGCGAGCTTCTGCGCGCCGTAGGAGAGCCGCGGCTCGGCGCGCGTGTCGTCGGTGACCGGGTCGGGCAGCTCACCGCCGTACACGGCGATGGTCGAGGCGAAGAGGAATTTCGGCCGCCGCCCGGCGAGCCGGCAGGCCTCCATCAGGTCGCGCGTCGCATCGAGGTTCACCCTGGTGCCGAGCTCGAAATTCTGCTCCGCGCCGCCCGAGACCAGCGCCGCGAGGTGGAATACCGCGTCGATGTCGGCTGTTACCAGTGCGCGCGCGAACTGGGGAGAGGCGATGTTGCCCGCCGAGAAGCGGACCTTGGGGTGCTCGAACCCGAGCGGGCTCTGATCCGTCGCTCGGATTTCATCGATCTCGGCGCGCTCTGCGAGCGCGCCGAGAAGCTGACGCCCTATGAATCCCGCCGCACCGGTCACCAGCGCTTTCATGCGCCGAAGTCTGCCACGGTCATGGACTGAGGGTCGCGGCCTGTGCTACAAGCGGAACGCTCTGGAAGAAAGGGAGGCAAGCATGAACCGGATGCTGAAGTGGATGTGGCTGCTCCTCGGTGCGGCGCTGGCGTGGCCCGCGCTCGCCCAGACCTGGCCCGCGAAGACGATCAAGATCATCGTGCCCTACGGCGCGGGCGGCCCCGCCGACATCTACGCGCGCTACCTCGGGCAGCGCCTGCAGGGGCCGCTCGGCCAGTCGGTGGTGGTCGAGGACCGCCCGGGGGGCGGCTCGATCATCGGCACCGACGCGGTGGCGAAGTCCGCGCCCGACGGCTACACCCTGCTCATGATGTCGAACACGCACACGGTGAACGAGACGCTGATCCCGAAGAAGCCCTTCGAGCTGATGCGCGACCTCGCCCCGATCACCGGCGTGAACTACTCGGACCTCATCATGGTGGTGCACCCGTCGGTGCCGGCGGCCAACCTCAAGGAGTTCATCGCGCTGGCGAAAGCCAGACCGAGGGACCTCAACTACGCCTCCTCCGGCCCCGGCACCCCGTACCACATGGCGGGCGAGCTGTTCAAGGCGATGGCGGGCGTGGACATCGTGCACGTGCCCTACAAGGGCAGCGACGGCGCGCGCGTGGGAATTCTCGGCGGGCAGGTGCAGATGATGTTCGACGCCATCACCACCATGGCCGCCAACGCACGCGCCGGCAAGGTGAAGGCGCTCGCCACCTCCGGCAAGACGCGCTCCAGCGTCGCGCCCGACATTCCCACCGTCGCCGAGGCGGGCGTGCCGGGCTACGAGTCGGGCATCTGGCTCGGGCTGATGGCGCCCGCGGGCACGCTCCGGCCGGTGCTCGAGCGCATCAACGCCGAGGTCAACAAGGTGATCGACGCGCCCGAGACGCGCGAGGCCTGGGCGAAGCAGGGCGCGAGCCCGATGGGCATGCCGATCGACGCGTTCGACAGGTTCCTGCGCGCCGAGATCGTGAAGTGGGCCGACGTGGTGCGGCGCTCCGGGGCGAAGGTCGACTGAGGCGGTGCGCCTTGCGCTCTTGAGCGGCGGCGCCGCCCAGGCGCTGGTCGGCGCGATCGCACGCGAGGCAGGCTGGGAGGTCGCGGGGGCGTTCGGCCCGGTGGGCGCCATGAAGGAGCGGCTGCTCGCCGGCGAGGCCGCGGACCTCGTGATCCTCACCGCGGCGCTCATCGAGGAGCTCGCCGCGGCCGGCCAGCTGGTGGCCGCGACGCGCGCCGATCTCGGCCGCGTGCGCACCGGGCTCGCGGTACGCGCGGGCGATCCGGTCCCGCCGATCGCCACGCCGGCGGAGCTGCGCGCGGCGCTCGCTGCCGCGGGCGAAATCCATCTCGCGGACCCGCAGAAAGCGACCGCCGGCATCCACTTCATGCGCGTGCTCGAGGCGCTGGGAATCGCCGCGCCGCTCGCCGCGCGCCTCAGGCCCCACCCCGGGGGCGTCGCGGCGATGCACGCGCTGGCGAAGGCCGCGGACGCGCGCGCGCTCGGCTGCACGCAGATCACGGAGATCCTCGCCGTGCCGGGGGTGGCGCTCGCCGGGCCGCTGCCGCGCGAGTTCGAGCTGGCGACGGTCTACTCGGGCGCGGTCACCACGCGCGCCGCGGATCCGGCCGCCGCGCGCAGCTTCCTCGGCCTGCTCGCCGGGGAATCCTCGCGCAGGCTGCGCGAGCGGCTGGGCTTCGAGCCGGCGTGAGCTGGGATCCGGCGCAGTACCTCAAGTTCGCGGGAGAGCGAGTATCTTCAGGTGATGCAGGGCGAGAACCCGGTCGCCGAGTTCACCAAGGGCAGCTGGCTCAGGCAGTTCCTCGACCGGCTGCAGGAGCCCGGGCGCGGCGCCTTCGAGGCCGACTACCGCGCGCGCGTGCAGCGCGCCTACCCGCGCGAGGCCGACGGCCGGACGCTGTTTCCCTTCCGGCGCCTGTTCATCGTGGCGCAGCGCGCCGCGCGCTGAGCGGTGCGCCGCACGCCCCTGCACGCCGAGCACCGCGCCGCGGGCGCGCGGCTGGTGGAGTTCGCGGGCTGGGAGCTGCCGCTGCACTACGGCTCGCAGATCGAGGAGCACCACGCGGTGCGGCGCGACTGCGGCGTGTTCGACGTCTCGCACATGCTCGCGCTGGAGATCGAAGGCGACGGCGGGCGCGACTTCCTGCGCCGCGCGCTCGCCAGCGACGTCGCGCGGCTGCGCGCGCCCGGCAGGGCGCTCTACTCCTGCCTGCTCGCGCCGGACGGCGGCATCCTCGACGATCTCATCGTCTACTTTCTCGCCGAGGGCCGCTATCGCGCCGTGGTCAACGCCGCCACCGCCGAGACCGACCTCGCCTGGCTCGCGGGGCTCGGGCCCGAGGGCGCGGCGTTGCGCCCGAGGCGCGAGCTCGCCCTGCTCGCGGTGCAGGGCCCGAACGCGCGCTCGAAATTCCACGCCGCGTTTCCGGAGCTGGGCGCCGCGGCGGGGCTCGCGGCGTTCTCCTGCGCCGAGGCCGACGGCGCCATGATCGCGCGCACCGGCTACACCGGCGAGGACGGCCTGGAGCTCGTGCTCCCGGCCGCGCAGGCCGAAGACGCCTGGCGGCGCCTGCTCGCCGCCGGCGTGCGGCCCTGCGGCCTGGGCGCGCGCGACACGCTGCGGCTGGAGGCGGGCCTGTGCCTGTACGGGCAGGACATGGACGCGAGCGTGACGCCGTTCGAGTCCGGCCTGGGCTGGACCGTGGACCTGTCGCAGCCGCGCGCCTTCGTGGGCCGCGAGGCGCTGGCGCGCCGCTCGCGCGCGCGCACGCTGCTCGGGCTGGTGCTGGAGGAGCGCGGCGGCGTGCTGCGCGCGCATCAACCGGTGCGTACCTCGAGCGGCGAGGGCGTGGTGACGAGCGGCACGTTTTCGCCCACCATGGGCGCCTCGATCGCGCTCGCGCGCCTGCCCGCGGCCAGCGCGCCGGGCGAGCGGGTCGAAGTCGAGATGCACGGCAGGCCGCGTGCGGCGCGCGTGGTGCGCCCGCCCTTCGTGCGCAACGGCAGGATCCTGGTGTGACGGAGGCAGCCCATGAACGTACCCGAAGACCTGCGCTACAGCGCGACGCACGAATGGGTGCGCCGCGAGCCCGACGGCACGCTCGCCGTGGGCATCACCGACTTTGCCCAGGACCAGCTCGGCGAGCTGGTGTACGTGGAGACGCCGAAGCCGGGCCGGCGCCTCGCCGCGGGCGAAGCCTGCGCCGTGGTCGAGTCGGTGAAGGCGGCCGCCGACGTCTACGCGCCGGTCGCGGGCGAGGTGCTCGCGGCGAACGGCGCGCTCGCGGACGCGCCCGGCGAGGTCAACCGCGACCCCTACGGCGCGTGGCTCTACCGCCTCGGGCCCGACCCCGGCGCGGACCTCGCGGCGCTGCTGGACGCCGCCGCGTACCGCAAGCGATGCGGAGAGACCTGAGGAGCCGGCCATGACGCTCGACGATCTGCTCGGCGCGCAGGCGTTCGCCGCGCGCCACATCGGCCCGGACGCTGCCGACGAGCGCGCCATGCTGCAGGCGCTCGGCCTGCCCTCGCGCGAGGCGCTGATCGCGCAGGCCCTGCCCGCGGCGATCCGCCAGGCCGCGCCGCTCGAGCTGCCCGAGCCGCGCAGCGAGACCGAGGCGCTCGCCGAGCTGCGCGCGCTCGCCGCGCGCAACCAGCTCTGGCGCAGCTACCTCGGCATGGGCTACTGCGCCACCCACACCCCGCCCGTGATCCAGAGGAACGTGCTCGAGAACCCCGGCTGGTATACGCCCTACACCCCCTACCAGGCCGAGATCTCGCAGGGGCGGCTCGAGGCGCTGCTCGCCTTCCAGCAGATGCTGATCGACCTCACCGGGCTGCCGGTGGCCAACGCCTCGCTGCTGGACGAGGCCACCGCGGCGGCGGAGGCGATGGGGCTGATGCAGCGCGCCACCGAGCCCGCGGGCCGCGCGTTCTTCGCAGACGAGGCCTGCCACCCGCAGGTGATCGCGGTGCTGCGCACGCGCGCGCGCTGGCTCGGCATCCCGCTCCAGGTGGGGGACGCGGCGCGCGGCCTCGATCCGGCGCGCGTCTTCGGCGCGCACCTGCAGTACCCGGACACGCTGGGGCGCATCCGGGACTGGAGCGAAGCGATCGCGCGCCTGCACGCCGCCGGCGGCATGGTCTCGCTCGGCGTCGATCCGCTCGCCCTGGTGCTGCTGAAGTCCCCCGGCGCGCTCGGCGCCGATGTCGCGATCGGCTCGGCGCAGCGCTTCGGCGTGCCGCTCGGCTACGGCGGGCCGCACCCCGGGTTTCTCGCCGCGCGCGCGGGGCTGCAGAGGCAGATGCCCGGGCGCATCGTCGGCGTGACGCACGACAGCGCGGGACGCACCGCCTTGCGCATGGCGCTGCAGACGCGCGAGCAGCACATCCGGCGCGAGAAGGCCACCAGCAACATCTGCACCTCGCAGGTGCTGCTCGCCAACGTCGCCGCGTTCTACGCCGTCTGGCACGGGCCCGAGGGGCTGCGGCGCATCGCGCTGCGCACGCACCTCATGGCGCGGCTGCTCGCCGCGGCGCTGGCGCCCGAGCAGGAGGCGTACTTCGACACGCTCACCTGGCGGCTGGAGGCAGCCGCGGTGCGCGCGCGCGCCGAGCAGCGGCGCATGAACCTGCGCTACCTCGAGGCGGACCGCGTGGGGATCACGGTGGACGAGACGACCACGCTCGCCGACGTCGCCGACCTCGCCTGGGCGCTCACCGGGCGCGACTTCGACGCCGCCGCCGCGGCGCGAGCCGCGCCCGCCGGGCCGGAGGCGATCCCCGCGGCGCTGCGCCGCAGCGAGCCGCTCCTCGCGCACCCGGTGTTCCACGAGCAGCGCAGCGAGAGCGCCATGATGAGGTACCTCAAGCGCCTGGAGAACCGCGACTACTCGCTCGTGCACGGCATGATCCCGCTCGGCTCCTGCACCATGAAGCTGAACGCCGC
>CAZOWR010000175.1:0-6143 GCA_964583645.1 uncultured Enterobacteriaceae bacterium | reverse complement strand
ACGACGAGGCTGCGCACGTCGGCCGCCGACTCGAGGTAGCTGCCGGTCTCGACCACGATCTCGCGGTTGTCGCGCACCAGGCGCCCCGCGGGCAGCGCGACGCTCGAGAGCTGCAGCGCGTTCCTCACGTCGAGCGCCGAGACGCCGTGCGCGGCCAGCCGGTCCGGGTCCAGCAGCACGCGCACCGCGCGCCCGGGGCCGCCGAGCGTGCGCACCTCGCGCGTGCCCGGCACGCGCTTGAGCTCCGCCTCCATCGCGTGCGCGACGCGCTCGAGCTCGTAGGCCCCGCGCTGCGGGTCCTCGCTCCAGAGCGTGAGCGTGACCACCGGCACGTCGTCGATGCCCCTGGGCTTGATGACGGGCTCCAGCACGCCGAGCTGCGGCGAGACCCAGTCGCGGTTGGCGGCGACCGTCTCGTGCAGCCGCACCACGGCGTCGTTGCGCGGCACGCCGACCTCGAACTGCACCGTGAGCACTGCCATGCCCGGGCGCGACACCGAATACACGTGCTCCACGCCGCTCATCTGCGCCAGCACCTGCTCGGCGGGCGTCGCCACCAGCGCCTCGACGTCCCGCGCGGCTGCGCCGGGGAACGGCACGAACACGTTGGCCATGGTGACGTCGATCTGCGGCTCCTCCTCGCGCGGGGTCACCGCGATGGCGAACAGGCCGAGCAGGAACGCCACGAGCGCGAGCAGCGGCGTGAGCTGCGAGTCCTGGAAGAAGCGCGCGATGCGGCCCGGGATCCCCATGCGCGGCGCGCCCCTTCAGGCCTTCAGCTTGACGATGCCGAGCGCCTTCATGACGACCTTCTCGTACAGCGGCTCGGAGGTGCCGCGCTTCATCTTGCGGATGAAGTATTTCTCGAACGCGACCTTGGCGAGGTGCACCCACCTGCCCTTGGCGGACCAGTTGAGGTTGCGCGGCGGGATCTGCGGCAGCGCGACGAAGGCGATGCCCGTGCTGCCCATGTCGGCGAGGCAGACCGCGTTCCAGGTGGCGCGGTGCGAGGGCTCGCGCCCGGCGATCTGGCCGGCGATGTTCGCCACGGCCGCGCTCACCATGGACTCGATCATGTAGCCGGTCTTGGGCGCCCCGGTCGGCACCGGCGTCGCCTCCACCGGCGGGATCGCCACGCACACCCCTACCGCGTAGACGCTGCGGAACTTCGGATTGCGCTGGAACTCGTCGATGAGGACGAAGCCGCGCGGGTTGACGAGTCCCTCCACGCCGGACACGGCGTCGACGCCCTTGAACGCGGGCAGCATCATGGCGAACCTGAACGGCAGCTCGTGCTTCTTCTTCGGCGCGCCCGCCTCGTCGTGCTCGGCGACGTGGAGTGTTCCGGCCTCGGCCTTCTCGGTCCTCGCGTTGACGATCCACTTGATGTCGTGCTCGCGCATCTCGGACTCGAGCATGCCCTTGGAGTCGCCCACGCCGCCCAGGCCCAGGTGCCCGATGTAGGGCTCCGAGGTGACGAAGGTGATCGGCACGCGGTCGCGCAGGCGGCGCTTCTTCAGGTCGGCGTCCAGGATGAAGGCGAGCTCGTAGGCCGGCCCGAAGCAGGAGGCGCCCTGCACCGCGCCGAGCACGATCGGGCCGGGATCGAGCAGGAAGCGCCGCCACGCCTCGCCCGCGAGCACCGCGTGATCCACGTGGCAGACCGATTGCGTGTGGCCCTCGGGCCCCAGCCCCTCGACCTCGTCGAAGGCGAGCTTGGGGCCGGTGGCGATGACGAGGTAGTCGTACTCGAGCGCGCTCCCGTCCTCGAGCTCGAGCCGGCTCTGCTCCGGGTGCACGCGCTTCGCGCCCTGGGGCAGGAACGCGATCCCCTTGCGCGCGAGGTGCGCGGCGACCGGAAACTCGACCTCGGCGCGCGTGCGCCAGTTGACCGCGACCCATGGGTTCGAAGGCACGAAGTGGAAGGCCGGGCCCCGGTTCACCACCGTGACGCGGTGCTCCCTGCCGAGCGCGGCGCGCAGCTCGTAGGCCGCGGGCATGCCGCCGATCCCCGCGCCGAGCACCACCACATGTGCCATGACCTGCCTCCTTGCCGTCTCAGGGGTTCGCCATCCCGGCCTTCACCGGCTCGAGCGCGACGCGCTCGCCGGGCTTCAGGCCGGCCAGAATCTCGATGCTTCGCTCGTCACCCGCGCTCCCGAGGCGCACCTGGCGCAGCCGCGGCAGGCCCTTGTCGTCCAGCACGTACACCGCGGTCAGCTCGCTGCGTCGCAGCACCGCCTCGCGCGGCGCAAGCAGCCGCGTCGCCTTGCCGGTGACGAAGTGCGCGCGCGCGAACAGCCCCGGGTACGCGCCGCGCACGTCCTCGGCCAGCTCGAGTCGCACCCGCGTGGTGTGCGTGCGCGGGTCGGCCGCGGGCATGACGACGATGTTGCGCGCCTCGAGCCAGCGGCCGATCGCCGGGACCTCCACGCGCGCGCGCCCGAGCGCCTGGATCGCGCCGACCTGAGCCTGCGGGACGTTGGCCACCGCGCGCAGGGTGGAAGGGTCGAACCCGGTCATGAGCGGCTTGCCCGGCGTCGCCATCTCGCCCAGCTCGACGTGGCGCGCCAGCACCACGCCGCCGTAGGGCGCGACGATGGTGGCGAAGCCGCGCTCGGTGGCCGCCTGCCCGGCGCCCGCGAGCATCGCGGTGAGGCGCGCCTGCGCCTGCTTGAAGTCGGCTTCCGCCTTGTCCAGCCCCGCCTGGCTGATGAACTTCTGCGCCACGAGCTGCTTGGAGCGCTCGTACTGCGCGCGCGCATTCGCCAGCGCGGCCTGCGCCTCGCGCACCTGCGCCTCGCTCGCCGCCACCGCCTGGGTCGCGGCGCGCTCGTCGATGCGCACGATCACCTCGCCCTTCTTCACCGCGTCGCCGACGTCGAAGCGCAGCTCCACGATCCGCCCCGCGATCTGCGCCGAGACGGTCGACTGGCGCACCGCCTCGAGCACCGCTTCCGCCGACCAGGTGAGCTCCACTTCGCGCAGCTCCACCGCGCCGCCGCGCTGCGGCGGCGCGGGCGCTGCGGCCGGGGCGCGCGCCTCCTCCCTGCCGCAGGCGGCGAGCGCGAGCGCCGCCAGCAGGCTCAGAGCGAGCGCTCGACCCATCGCACCACCGAGCGCGCATCGAGCGCGCCCGAAACGCGGGCCAGCTCGCGCCCGTCGCACCTGCCGCACTGCAGTTGCACGCTCACGCGTGGGCTTCCTGCACGCCCAGGCGCCGCAGGATCGTCTCCAGCGGGCACCAGCGCGTGAAGCCGCTCTGCAGCAGGTTCGCGCCCACGAAGGCGGTGAACCAGAGGAAATTCTCGTGCACGAACACGGGGCTGCCTTTCACGCCCAGGGCGAGCGAAACGAGGACGAAAGACCCGGCGAAGATTCTGATCAGGCGCTCCACGGACATGTTGACCTCCGTCAAATGGGAACAAATCACACGCCGCGAAGCATAGGCGGCGGGCCGGCGGTCTGTGACCGCGGTCCCGCAGCGCCCTCGCGCTAGACTTGGCCGGCCCGCCGATGTGCGAACTGTTCGCCCTCTCCGCCCGCGCCCCAGCGACCGTGCGGCTCTCGCTGGAGGAGTTCTCGCGCCACGGCGGCCTGAGCGGCGCGCACAAGGACGGCTGGGGCCTCGCGTGGTACGAAGGCCGCGACGTCCACCTGGTCAGGGAGAACGTGCCCGCCGCGGGCAGCGCCTGCGTGCGCTTCATCCAGGAGCACCCCTTCTCGAGCACCCTGGTGCTCAGCCACATCCGCAAGGCGACGCAGGGCGGACGCACGCTCGCCAACTGCCAGCCGTTCGCGCGCGAGCTGGGCGGGCGCATGCACGTCTTCGCGCACAACGGTCACCTGGAGGGCGGCCATCTGCGCGCGGTGGCGCAGCTCGGCGCCTGCCGCCCGGTCGGCGACACCGACTCCGAGCACGCCTTCTGCTGGCTGCTGGAGCGGCTGCAGCCGCTCTGGCGGGAGCGCCGCTCCCCACCCGCGCTCGCCGAGCGGCTCGGGCTGCTCGCGGACTTCGCGCTCACTTTGCGCGCGCTCGGCCCCGCGAATTTCCTCTATTCAGACGGCGACGCACTGTTCGCGCACGGGGACCGGCGCACGCAGGCCGACGGGGCGATCCGCCCGCCCGGCCTGCAGGTGCTGCAGCGCTCGTGCGCGGGCGAGTCGGCGGCGCTCGGCGCCGAGGGGCTGGCCGTGGACGCGGGAAGCGCGCGCGGCCAGGAGGTGCTGCTCGCGGCGAGCGTTCCCCTCACGGGCGAGGCCGGCTGGCGGCCGCTCGCGCGAGGCGAGCTGCTCGCAGCGCGCGAGGGGCGCGTCGTCTCGGTGGCCACGGCAGCCGCATGAACCGTCACGAGCTGCGCGGCCAACACCGGGGCTGTTCCAGGAGCCGATGGTGCACTCCGAGCCCTTCCGCCGCTTTGTCTTCGGCATGTATGGCGAGCGCCTCTCGGAGGTGATGGAGCTCGTGGAGGAGGTGGCTTTTCGGCGGCTGGATGCACGACTCGCGCAGCCCCTCATCCGCCGCGGCCCGGTGATCGAGGACACCAGGGGCTCGCCGAGGAGCTCGGCAGCGTGCGCGAGATCGTGAGCCGGCTGCTGCGCGGCTTCGAGATGCGCGGCTGGGTGAAGCTCGAGCGCGGGCGCGTGAGGGTGCTCGACCCGAAGGCGCTCTCGGGGCTGGCGCAGCCTACCTGAGGTTCTTCAGGTTAACCGCCACCATCTCGAGGCTCCGCGCGAGCGCGTTGTGCTCGGGCTTGTCCTGGAGCCACGTCAGGGCGCCCACCACGGCGACGCCGATCTGCCCGCCGGCCATGGATTCCACGCCCTCGAAGCGCTGCACGAGCTCCTGCGCGCCACCGGCGCGCGCCGCTTCGCGGATGTCGACCAGGCGCTTCACGATCTCCTCGCGGCCCAGGGTCGTGGGCCACCTCAGCGTCTCGTACTCGCTGCTCACGCCGCCATCCTACCCTATTATCAATTTGTCCGGCAGCGGTTTGCGCCGGATCAAGCCCGGCGCCCCTCCCGCGGCTAGGCTCTGCCGATGCCCGGCGCCCCGCCCCGCCCCGCCCTGATCCGCAAGCACGCCGCGGCGCTGCGCGTGCCGCCCAACCTCGGGGACTACGCGGCGCGGCGCGCCGCCTTCACCTGGGAAGCGGCGCGGCGCGAGCTCGAGGGGCTTCCCGGGGGCGGCCTCAACATCGCGCACGAGGCGGTGGAGCGCCACGCGTGCGCCGACCGCGTCGCGTTCCGCTTCCTCTCCGCCGCGGGCGCGCGGCGCGAGCTGAGCTACGCCGAGCTCTCGCGCCTCAGCAGCCGCTTCGCCAACGTGCTGCGCAGCCTGGGCATGAAGCGCGGCGAGCGCCTCTTCGTCCTCGCCGGCCGCATCCCCGAGCTCTACGTCGCGGTGCTCGGCGCGCTCAAGGCGGGTGTGGTCGTGTCTCCCCTCTTCTCCGCCTTCGGGCCGGAGCCGATCGCGACGCGCCTGCGGCTGGGCGAGGGCAAGGCGCTGCTCACCACGCGGCTCCTCTACCGGCGCAAGGTGGAGACGATCCGCGCGCAGCTGCCGCTGCTCGAGCACGTGCTGCTCGCCGACTCGCCCGAGTTCGCGCGCCTGATGGACGAGGCGCCGCCGCGCTTCGAGACCGAGCGCACCGGCGCCGAGGACATGGCGCTGCTGCATTTCACCAGCGGCACCACCGGCAGGCCGAAGGGGGCGATGCACGTGCACGGCGCGGTGGTGGCGCACTACGCCACCGGCAAGTACGCGCTCGACCTGCATCCCGAGGACGTGTTCTGGTGCACCGCCGATCCCGGCTGGATCACCGGCACCTCCTACGGCGTGATCGCGCCGCTGCTGCACGGCGTCACCAGCGTCGTGGACGAGGGCGAGTTCGACGCCGAGCGCTGGTACCGGATCCTCGCCGAGGAGCGCGTCACGGTCTGGTACACCGCGCCCACCGCGATCCGCATGCTGATGAAGGCGGGCGTGGAGATGGCGCGCAAGCGCAGCTATCCGGGCCTGCGCTTCGTCGCGAGCGTGGGCGAGCCGCTCAACCCGGAGGCGGTATGGTGGGGCGTGGACGCGCTGGGGCTGCCGATCCACGACAACTGGTGGCAGACCGAGACCGGCGGCATCATGATCG
>CAZOWR010000174.1:0-6143 GCA_964583645.1 uncultured Enterobacteriaceae bacterium | reverse complement strand
CTTCAGCAGGTCGCCGCTTGATCAACCCGTCGTACACAAGATTTGACGATAGCTCAAGGTGCCGTCGTCGCCGCGTTTCCGCTCGACCGGCTTGCACGCCGCGAGCAAGAGTTCTTCTTCGCCGGGTAGCAACCGGCGCTGGCGCTCGTTGTTGAGCGGCGGAAGCCTGACGCGGCGGGCGGGGTTGTCCGGAAGGTAGATGTCCTCTTCGTCGCGGGCCCACTCGATCGCGGCGTGGAACAGCTGGAGCTCGCGGCGGACGGTGGCTGGCTTGCGGACCTTCAGGCGGGCGCGTGCATAGTCGCTGAAGTCACGGCGTCGCAGCGTTGCGACGATCCGTGAGGCGAGGTCCGTTTTGGCGAGCACCGCGCAGCGGAGCGCTTCGGACTCCCTGCCCTTGTGGCCGGGCACGACCTCGGCCGCATAGCGCTCGATGAGCTGCTTGAGCGTGGTGCTCTCGGCGAGATCGCGGCGCACGAAGACACCGCGGTCCATTTCGCTTTCGATCTCGCGCGCCCAGGCCTCCGCGTCGGCGCGCGTTCCGAACGCCCTGCTCTGTTTGGGCCAGCCTTTCCTGCGAATGACCGATTGCCAGCGCTTTCCGCGGCGCCTGATCAAGGCCATGCAATCCTCCGTCGAATCCGATGTGCCCAAAATGTGCCCAAAACGGATTCGGCGGACCGGCCAAAATTCGCCGGAACAAGCTAAGCGCTTGTTATGCCGAAGAAAGGATTGGTCGGGGTGAGAGGATTTGAACCTCCGACTCCTGCGTCCCGAACGCAGTACTCTACCAGGCTGAGCTACACCCCGAGCTAGGACCGGCGCTGCAGCGAGAAGGACGCCAATTCTAGCAAAGAATCCCGGTAGCCCGAGGGCGGCAGCGCCTCGAGCGCGCCCTGCGCGGCGCTCACCTCGCGCTGCGCGATGCCGCGCGCGTACTCGAGCGCATCGGTCGCCCGGATCGCCTCCAGCACGCGCGCAAAATCGTCGCGCCCGCCCTCGCGGATGGCGCGGCGCACGGCGGCCGAGTGCTCGGCGCCGCCGCGGGCCATGGCGCGAATCAGCGGCAGCGTCGGCTTGCCCTCGGCGAGATCGTCCCCCAGGCTCTTGCCGATCTCCGCGAGCTCCCCGGAGTAGTCGAGCACGTCGTCGATCAGCTGGAACGCGGTGCCTACGCGCATGCCGTAGGCGGCGAGCGCCGCCTCGCGCTCGGGCGGCGCCTGCCCGAGCACCGCGCCCAGGCGCGCTGCGGCCTCGAAGAGCTTCGCGGTCTTGCGCCGGATCACTTCCAGGTAGCCCTGCTCGTCGACCTCCGGGTCGTGGCAGTTCATGAGCTGCAGCACCTCGCCTTCGGCGATGGTGTTGGTGGCATCGGCCAGCACCTGCATGACGCGCATGCTGCCCACCCCGACCATCATCTGGAAGGCGCGCGAGTAGAGGAAGTCCCCCACCAGCACCGCGGCCGCGTTGCCGAACTCGGCGTTGGCGGTGCGCCGCCCGCGCCGCAGGTCGGAAGCGTCCACCACGTCGTCGTGCAGCAGGGTCGCGGTGTGGATGAACTCGACCACCGCCGCGAGCACGAGGCGCGCCTCGCCTGCTGCGCCGCTTGCGCCGCCCGCGAGCAGCAGCAGCGCCGGGCGCAGGCGCTTGCCGCCGCCCGCCACGATGTACTCGGCGACCTGGCGCACCAGCGCCACGTCCGAGCCGAGGCGCTCCCGGACGAGCGCATCGACCCGCTGCATGTCCTCCCGGATCGGCGCGAGGATCGCGGCGTGCGGCATGGCGGCCCATTATCACAGACGTTTTGACCCGCGCGCGCGAAATCCCCTATAATTCCAAGTCTTTGCGAATCGAAGGCGGGTGAGGGCCGATGTTTGCGGTGATCGAATCGGGCGGCAAGCAGTACCGCGTCAAGCAGGGCGGGCAGGTGCGCGTGGAGCGGCTCCCCGCGCAGGTCGGCGCGGCGGTGTCGTTCGACCGCGTGCTGATGCTCGGCGAGGGCGAGGCGGCGCGCATCGGCGCTCCCTATCTCGAGGGCGCGAAGGTGCGCGCGACGGTGCTCGGCCACGGCCGCGGCGAGAAGCTGCGCATCTTCAAGCTGCGCCGGCGCAAGCATTACCAGAAGACGCAGGGGCACCGCCAGTCCTACACCGAGCTGCGGATCGACGACATCGCGGCCTAGCGCAGGGGAGACTCACGATGGCACACAAGAAGGCAGGCGGCAGCTCCCGCAACGGGCGCGACTCCCGGTCGAAGCGCCTCGGCGTCAAGGCCTACGGCGGCGAGCAGGTGAGCGCCGGCGCGATCCTCGTACGCCAGCGCGGTACGGTGGTGCACGCCGGCGACAACGTCGGCACCGGGCGCGACCATACGCTCTACGCACGCGTCACCGGCAAGGTCGAGTACCGCGAGCGCGGCGCGGTCGGCCGCAAGACGGTGAGCGTGGTGCCGGCCTAGCTGCCCGCCCCGGCTCCGCGCGAGAAGCCCTATCGGAGTCGGTAGGGCTTTTTTGTTGCCGCGGCCTATGAAATTCATCGACGAAGCGCGCATCGAGGTCCACGCCGGCAAGGGCGGCGACGGCAGCGCCGCGTTCCGGCGCGAGAAATACGTCCCCCGCGGGGGCCCGGCAGGCGGCGACGGCGGGCGCGGCGGCAGCATCTGGGCGGTCGCCGACCGCAACCTCAACACCCTGATCGACTACCGCTATGCGCCGCTGCACCGCGCGGAGGACGGCGAGCCGGGACGCGGCGCAGACCAGTACGGCCGGGCGGGGCGCGACCGCGAGCTGCGCATGCCGGTCGGCACGCGGGTGTGCAACGCCGAGAACGGGGAGCTGCTCGCGGATCTGGCGCGCCACGGCGAGCGGGCACTGCTCGCGCGCGGCGGGCGGGGCGGCCTGGGGAATATCCGCTTCAAGTCGAGCGTCAACCGCGCGCCGCGCCAGTTCACGCGCGGCGGCGCGGGCGAGCACCGGCGCCTGGCCCTCGAGCTGCGCGTGCTCGCCGACGTGGGGCTGCTCGGCCTGCCGAACGCCGGCAAGTCGACCTTCCTGCGCGCGGTGTCGAGCGCGCGGCCCAAGGTCGCCGACTACCCGTTCACCACCCTCACACCCTCGCTCGGCGTGGTGCGCGTCGCGCAGGACGCGAGCTTCGTCGTCGCCGATATCCCGGGCCTGATCGAGGGCGCGGCCGAGGGCGCGGGGCTCGGCCACCGCTTCCTGCGGCACCTCGCGCGCACGCGCCTGCTGCTGCACCTCGTCGACCTCGCCCCGATGGACGGGTCGGCGGATCCGGCGCGCCAGGCGCGCGCGCTGGCGCGGGAGCTGCGCAGGTACGACGAGGCGCTCGCGCGCAAGCCGCGCTGGCTGGTGTTCAACAAGGCGGACCTCGCGGGCGACGCCGACGCGCGCATCCGGGGGATCCTGCGCACGCTGCGCTGGCGCCGGCCCTGGTTCAAGATCTCCGCGCTGACCGGCGCCGGGTGCCGCGAGCTGTGCGCGGCCGTGCAGTGCAGCCTGTCGGGGGCGCAGGCGCGCAAGGCGGCCTGATGAGCCACCCGATCTCCGCAGCGCGCACCCTGGTGGTCAAGGTCGGCTCCTCGCTCGTCACCGCAGAGGGCCGCGGCCTGGACGTCGAGGCGATCGCGCGCCTCGCGGCCCAGGTCGCCGCCCTGCGCGCGCTCGGCAAGCGCTGCGTGCTGGTCTCGAGCGGCGCCATCGCCGCCGGGCTGCCGCGCCTGGGCTGGACGCGTCGCCCGCGCGCGATGCACGAGTTGCAGGCGGCCGCCGCGGTCGGGCAGGTGGGCCTCGTCCAATGCTACGAGAGCTGCTTTCGCGAGCACGGCATCGCCACGGCGCAGGTGCTGCTGACGCACGCCGACCATGCCGACCGCCAGCGCTATCTCAACGCCCGCTCGACGCTGCGCACCCTACTCAGGCTCGGCGTCATCCCGGTGATCAACGAGAACGACACCGTGGCCACCGACGAGATCAAGTTCGGCGATAACGACAGGCTCGGGGCGCTGGTGGCGAACCTGGTCGAGGCCGACGCGCTGCTGATCCTCACCGACCAGGCCGGGCTGTACGACGCGGATCCGCGCAAGGTTGCGACCGCAAGCCTGATTCGGGAACGCGAGGCGAGCGACCCCGCGCTCGAGGCGATCGCGGGCGGCACCGGCAGCGCTCTCGCCAGGGGCGGCATGCTCACCAAGATCCGGGCCGCGAAGCACGCGGCGCGCAGCGGCGCGCACACGGTCATCGCCTCTGGACACGAGCCCGAGGTCCTGCTGCGCCTCGCGCGGGGGGAATCCGTAGGCACGCTGCTGACGGCGCGCACCGCGCCGATCACGGCGCGGAAGCAGTGGCTGGCCGACCATCTCAATGTCGGCGGGCGCCTGAAGCTGGACGCCGGCGCGGTCAAGGCGCTGTCGAGCGGCGGCAAGAGCCTGCTGCCGGTCGGCGTCACCGAGGTCGCGGGCCAATTCGAGCCTGGCGAGGTGGTCGCCTGCGATGACCCCGAGGGCCGCGAGATCGCACGCGGGCTGGTGAACTATTCTGCTGCCGATGCCCGCCTGATCATGCGGCGGGCCTCGAGCGAGATCGAAGCAATCCTGGGCTACGTGGGCGAGCCCGAGCTCATCCACCGCGACAATCTGGTCCTGCTGTAGCCTACTCGTGGCGGTTGACCGCGTCGCGGCGCATGTTGTGGCCGCCCGCGCGCAGCGCCTCCAGCCCCTCCTCGACAGTCTGGATGGCGACGTCACCGCGGCAGAAGAACTCGCGCCGCAGCACCCGGCTCCAGCCCGGCTCCTTGTCGCGCCATTCCGTCTGCACCTGCTTCCACGTGCCGTCGCGCTGGCCGAGCGCGTAGAGGCGGTACGCGCGCGCCCCGCAGCGGATGCCCTCGTGGCTCGCGCTCTCGGTCCCCGAGGCATTGCGCGTGACGAGCGTGTAGCGCACCGCGCCGGGGCCGATGCCGATCGAGGCGCGATCGATGAAGAAGCGCAGGCTCGAGCTGCCGAACGGCCTGAACTCGATCAGGTCGCCAGGCTTCGGATAGGGGGGCAGTTGCACCGCGCCCTCCTCGAAGCGACGCTCGTCCTGCTGGCGCTCCCAGTCGGACCGGCCCTGCGAGGTCGGACGGCCCGGCGCGTCCATCGCATCGTTCGTCTGCGGCCAGGCGGGCGCCGCGAGCAGAAGCGCGGCGAGCGCGAGGGGGCCCTTCAGGAAAGGTCTCCGAGCAGCGAGGCGCGCACCTCGTCGGGCACCGGGTCGAGCGCGGCATGGTACGCCGGATGGTCGACGCCAATCGCGAGCGCCGCGCCGGCGCGCAGCGCCCGGCGCGTGGACTCGGGCACCTCGAAGCGCAGGAAGTGCACCGCGGAGGTCTTCTCCTCGTCCTCGCGCTCGAGGTCCTCGTCGGCGATGGCGTGGATCGGCTCGCAGCCCGCGGCACGGATCCAGATCCGGCGCTCGATGCCCTTGAGCTCGGCGAGCCGCCGGCGCCGCTCGGCCGCGTCCTCGTACTCCACCATCAGCGTCGCCTTCCAGTTGCCGCCGTCCGGCACGAGCGGGTTGTAGGCGTCGAGCTCGTCCTGGATGCCGGCCTCCTCGAAGATGCGCTCGATGCGCAGCATCTCCTGCACCTGGTAGCGGACCGTCAGCTCGTCCTCGAAGACGAGCGTCAGGTGCGCGCCCAGGTGCAGCGTGCGCCGCTTCTTGTGCTCGAGCACCCGGGCGCGGAAGGCGCCGCGCTCGCGCGCGTAGGTCTCGAGCGAGAGCAGGCTGTGGCGGGCGATCTGGGCCATCAGTCCTGCAGCGCGTCGAGCGCCTTCTGGAAGCGGTTGGCGTGCGAGCGCTCGGCCTTCGCCAGAGTCTCGAACCAGTCCGCGATCTCGCTGAAGCCCTCGCTGCGCGCGGCCTTGGCCATGCCGGGGTACATGTCGGTGTACTCGTGGGTCTCGCCGGCGATCGCCGCCGCCAGGTTCAGGCGCGTGCGGCCGATCGGCTTGTCGGTGGCCGGATCGCCCACCTGCTCGAGGTACTCGAGGTGCCCGTGCGCGTGGCCGGTCTCGCCCTCGGCGGTCGAGCGGAACACCGCGGCGACGTCGTTCTGGCCCTCGACGTCGGCCTTGGCGGCGAAATA
>CAZOWR010000173.1:0-6161 GCA_964583645.1 uncultured Enterobacteriaceae bacterium | reverse complement strand
GCGAGATGATCGAGCTTTGCGCCACGCACTTCGCCGCGCAGGGCCCGGCGCGCATGACCATCGCCAACCGGACGCTGGAGCGGGCGCAGGGCCTGGCGCACCGCTTCAACGCCCGGGCGCTCGAGCTGCGCGAGCTGCCCGCGCGCCTGCACGAGCACGACATCGTGATCTCCTGCACCGCCTCGTCGCTGCCGATCCTCGGCAAGGGGCTGCTCGAGCGCGCGCTCAAGGCGCGGCGCCGCCGGCCGATGTTCATGGTGGACCTCGCGGTGCCGCGCGACATCGAGCCCGAGGTGGCGGAGCTCGACGACGTGTTCCTGTACACGCTGGACGACCTCGGCGGCATCGTGGCGGCGAATCTGGACGCGCGCCGCTCGGCGCTGGAGCAGGCCGAGGCGATCATCGAGACCCAGGTGGGCCAGTTCATGCACTGGATGGCGGCGCGCGAATCGGTGCCGCTGATCCGGCAGCTGCGCGACCAGGCCGAGGGCGCACGGCGCCACGAGCTCGAGCGCGCGCACCGGCGGCTCGCCCGCGGCGAGGATCCCGCGCAGGTGCTGGAGGTGCTGTCCCAGGGCCTCACCAACAAGCTGATCCATGCGCCGACGCAGGCGCTCAACGAGGCGAGCGGCGAGGAGCGGCGCGCGCTCCTCGAGACGATCGCGCGCCTGTTCCGGCTCAAGCCCTGAGGTGGTGCCGTGACGCCCGTCCTCAGGGCCCGGCTCGAGCGGCTCGGTGCGCGGCTCGAGGAGCTGAACCGGCTGCTTTCGGCCGAGGACGCGGCGCGCGACATGGCCGAGTTCCGCCGCCGCTCGCGCGAGCACGCCGAGCTGGCCGCGCTCGCCGGGCGCTTCGGCGCCTACCTGCAGGCCGAGCGCGATGCGGGTGCGGCGCGCGAGCTCGCGCTCGACCCCGGCATGCGGGGCTTCGCCGAGGAGGAGCTGGCGCGCTCGCGCGCCGCCATGGAGCGCCTGGAGGGCGAGCTGCAGGGTCTGCTGCTGCCGAAGGACCCCGACGACGAGCGCAACGTGTTCCTGGAAGTGCGCGCCGGCACCGGCGGCGACGAGTCGGCGCTCTTCGCGGGGGACCTGTTCCGCATGTACGCGCGCTATGCCGAGCGCCAGGGCTGGCAGCTCGAGCTCGTCTCGGAGAGCCCCTCGGAACTCGGCGGCTACAAGGAGGTGATCGCGCGCATCGCCGGCGCGGGCGTGTACGCGAGGCTCAAGTTCGAGTCGGGCGCGCACCGCGTCCAGCGCGTGCCGCAGACCGAGGCGCAGGGGCGGATCCACACCTCGGCGTGCACGGTCGCGGTGCTGCCCGAGCCCGAGGCGATCGACGAGGTGGCGCTCAACCCGGCGGAGCTGCGCGTCGACACCTTCCGCGCCTCGGGCGCGGGCGGGCAGCACGTCAACAAGACCGAGTCGGCGATCCGCGTCACGCACCTGCCCACCGGGATCGTGGTGGAATGCCAGGACTCGCGCTCGCAGCACAAGAACCGCGAGCGCGCGCTCTCGGTGCTTGCGGCGCGCATCCGCGACCGCCAGGAGCGCGAGCGCGCGGCGCAGACCGCCTCTGCGCGCAAGCTGCTGATCGGCTCGGGGGACCGCTCCGAGCGCATCCGCACCTACAACTTTCCGCAGGGCCGCGTCACCGACCATCGCATCAACCTGACGCTGTACAAGATCGATCGCATCATGGACGGGGAGCTGGACGAGATCCTGCAGGCGCTCGCCGGCGCGCACCAGGCCGAGCAGCTGGCGCAGCTCTCCGAGGAGGCGGCGTGAGGATCGCGCAGGCCATCGCCGAAGCCGGGATCGAGGCGCGCGAGGCGCGCCTGCTGCTCGCCGCCGCCTCCGGTTTCTCGGGCGCGAGCCTCCTCGCGCACCCCGAGCGCGAGCTGCCCGGGGAGGTGCGCGACGCGTTCCTCGGGCTCGCCGCGCGCCGCGCACGCGGCGAGCCGGTCGCCTACATCCTCGGGCGCAAGGAGTTCTACGGGCTCGAGCTCGCGGTGGCGCCCACGGTGCTGATCCCGCGCCCGGAAACCGAGCTGCTGGTGGAGCTCGCGCTCGCGCGCGAGCCCGGGAGCCTCCTCGATCTCGGCACCGGCAGCGGCGCGGTCGCCCTGGCGGTGAAGCGCCATCGCCCTGGGGCGCGAGTCGTCGCCGTCGAGTCGAGCGCCGCCGCGCTGGTGATCGCGCGGCGCAATGCAGCCCGCCACGCGCTCGAGGTGGAGCTTCGGCACGGGCGCTGGTTCGAGCCGGTGGCGGGCGAGCGCTTCGACGTGGTGCTCGCCAACCCGCCCTACGTCGCGGCGGGCGATCCCCATCTGGAGGAGCTGAAGTTCGAACCGCGCGAGGCGCTGGTTGCCGGGCCCGAGGGTCTCGAGGCGATCCGGGAGATCGTGCGCGGCCTCGCCGCCCATCTCGGGCCGGGCGGATGGTTCTTCGCCGAGCACGGGCTCGGACAGGACGCCGCGGTGCGCGAGCTGCTCGCCCGGGCGGGGCTTGAAGCCGTGCGATCGTGGCCCGATCTCGCGGGCATTGCCCGCGTGAGCGGCGGCAGGTTAAAATCCGACTAACCCTGTCAGGTATTCGAGGTCATCCATGGATGCACAGCAGCTGATCAAGCAGCAGGTCGAAGGCCACCCGGTGGTGCTCTACATGAAAGGCACGCCGCAGTTCCCGCAGTGCGGCTTCTCGGCGCTCGCGGTGCAGGCGCTGAATGCCTGCGGCGTGCGCCAGTTCTTCTCGGTGAACGTGCTCGAGAATCCCGAGATCCGGGAGGGCATCAAGCGCTACGCCAACTGGCCTACGATCCCGCAGCTCTACGTGAAGGGCGAGTTCGTCGGCGGCTCCGACATCGTGAAGGAGATGTACCAGTCGGGCGAGCTGCAGAAGCTGCTCGAGGGCGCGAAGCAGCAGGAACAGGCGTAAGCCGGCGACCACCAGCGCCGCCGCCGGAACTGCGCTGGCGCGGCGCGCCGCCCGCGCGTACACTGGCCGTTCTGGCTAGTCAGGAGCGGGTTATGGATCGCCTGAGCATCTATGACGCCAAGGCACGTTTCTCGGAGCTGGTCGAGCGCGCGCAAAGCGGTCGCTCGACCGTCATCACCAAGCGTGGTCGAGTGGTGGCGAAGATCGTCCCGGCGAAGGCGCGCGACTGGGATAGGAGCGCGGTGCTCGACGAGGCCGAAAGGCTGCGCAAGAGCCTGCGGGTTTCCCGGCGAGTGAATCTCGCTGAGCTTGTCGGCGACGGACGCCTCTAGTAGAGGTGGCATTCGTTCTGGATGCGTCGATTGCGGCGGCCTGGGTAGTCCCGAGCCAGGCCTCGGACTACGCCCGCCGGCTGCGGCGGCGCGCCAGGCGCGAGCCGTATCACGTGCCGGCGATCTTCATTGCCGAGGTCACGAACATGCTCGTCTCGCTGCAGCGCCGCGGCATCCTCGGTGCGCATGGCGCCGAAGCCGCTGCGAATGTGCTCGGCCGGCTCGATCCGGCGGTGCACGAGGCAAACGTGGATGTCGCGAAGTTGCGGGAGCTCGCGCTGCGTTACGACCTCAGCGCGTACGACGCGAGTTATCTGGCATTGGCGCTGGAGAGCCAGCTGCCCGTTGCCTGCGGCGACAGACCGCTGAAGGCGGCGTTGGCACGCGCCGGCGTGAAGCTCGCGTAGACGTCCCCGCCGAGCGACAGTCAGCGGTGCTGTAGGGAGCGAAGCATCGCTCTTGCCTGCCCGAGATAGCCGCCACCGAAGAGGTTGAGGTGGTTGAGCAGGTGGTAGAGATTGTAGAGGTGTTTCCTGGTTTCGTAGCCTGAATCGAGCGGCCAGGCGGCGCGGTACGCGGCATAGAACTCGCCCGGGAAGCCGCCGAAGAGCTCGGTCATCGCCAGGTCCGCCTCGCGGTCCCCGTAGTAGACCGCCGGATCGAAGAGCACCGGCCCCGCGGGCGTGAACCCGACGTTGCCGCTCCAGAGGTCGCCGTGCAGCAGCGAGGGTGCCGGGCGGTAGCCCTCGAAGAAGGCAGACAGCCGCGCGATGAGCGTCTCGGCTTCGGGTAGCAGACCTGCCCGCTCGAGTTGGGGCGCGAGCCTGCAGTCGCGATAGAAGCCGACCCAGTCCTCGCGCCAGCCGTTCTTCTGCGGCGAGAGCCCGATCCAGTTGTCGGCTCCCCAGCCGAAGCGCTCGCCCGAGTGCCTGTGGAGCGCGGCGAGCATGCGAGCGAGCGCCGGCCAGTCGGGCGCTCCGCCGAGCTCGAGCCGCTCCATCTCGATGTAAGCGCGGCCTTCGCGCAGGCCATGCGCGTAGGGCTCCGGCGCGCGGGCGCCGGCTTCGCGCAGCGCGGCGAGGCCCTCCGCCTCGGCGGCGTACATCGCCGCGTGCTGCGGCGGACCCTGCTTGCGGAACGCGGGCCGGCTCAGACGCCCGAGAGCCGGATGTTGGCCATGATGAGCCGCTCGACCAGCATCGCCATGAAGGCGCGGTCGAACTTGTGGCGGCAGCCCTCGGAGGCGGCATCGAGCTTGCCGGTCGGCACCGAGATGATCTTGGCCTCCGTCATCACGCTGACGTCGGCGCTGCGCCGCTGCTGCTCGCCCTTCTGCAGGTACGACATCTCGCCGAAGCATTCGCCGCGGTTGAGGATGTTGAGCAGCTTGCCCCGCTTGGTCACCTTGACCTGGCCCTCGGCGAGGATGCAGAAGTAGTCCCCGGGCTCGCCCTCCCGCATCAGCATCTCGCCCGCGCGCGCGGCGCGCCAGCTCGAGATGCGCGCCACCTCCCAGATCTCGGCGTCCGAGAAGCTCTCGAAGAACGGCAGGTTGCGCAGGGTCTCGAACTTCTCCGAATCGACGAAGCCGGGCTCCTGCCCGCCCAGCGGCTCGCCGCGGAACACCTCGGCGAGGTGGATCGAGAAATCCTCCCAGGACGCGTAGCGCCGGTCCAGGTCCTTGGCCATGGCGCGGCGCACGATCTCGTCGACCGCGGCCGGGACCTCGGGGCGGAAGGCCGAGGGCGTCATGGGCTCGACGTTGGTGATCTGGTAGATGAGGCTGAAGTTGTTGCTCGCCTGGAACGGCAGCCGCCCGCAGAGCAGGTGGTACATCACCACGCCCATGGAGTAGATGTCGGTGCGGTGGTCGAGCGGATGCTCCTTCACCTGCTGCGGCGACATGTACGCGGGCGACCCGATCGAGCCGATCTGCGTGGTCTCGCTGGTGGTGATGAGCGCGGCGCCGAAGTCGGTGACCTTGACGTCGGTCTCGCCGGTGTAGAGGATGTTCGCGGGCTTGAGGTCGCGATGGATGATGCCCATCTTGTGCGCGAACTCGAGGGCCCGCGTGCACTTGAACACGATCTCTACGGTGCGCTGCACCGGCATCAGGGCATCGGGCGCGCAGAACTTCTCCAGCGTGCCGCCGTCGACGTACTCCATGACGATGTAGTGCAGCGGCTCCTCGACCACGGCGTCGAAGATCTGGCAGATGTGCGGGTGCGCGAGCTTGCCGGCGAGCGAGGCCTCGGTGATGAACAGCTTCTTGTAGAGCCTGCCGCGCTCCGGATCCTGGAACAGGTCCGTGAACACCACTTTCACCGCCACGTCGCGCTCGGCGAACGGATCGTGGCAGAGGTAGACCTCGGAGGTCGCGCCCTCGCCGAGCTTGCGCACCACGGGGTACTTGCCGATCCGGGTGAAGTTGCGCTGGATCGCGCACGCGCAGCCATGAATCGCGCACGTGCGATGGCCGCCTTCACCTGCGCGGGCGCGGTGCCGCCCGGATGGTCGCGGCTCGCAACCGAGCCTTCGAGCGTGAGCACGCGGTACACGTCGGCGTCGATCGCGGGCGAGAATTCCCTCAGCACCTCGATCGGCAGTCCCGGGAGATCGCAGCCGCTCGCCTCCGCCTTGCGCACCGCGCGCGCCGCCGCCTCGTGCGCATCGCGGAACGGGACGCCCTTGCGCACCAGGTAGTCGGCGAGGTCGGTGGCGGTTGCAAAGCCCTCGAGCGCCGCCGCGCGCATCGCCTCGGGGCAGGGCTCGATGCCGGCGACCAGCTCGGCGAAGGCCGCGAGCGAGTCCTTCACCGTGTCCACCGTGTCGAAGAGCGGCTCCTTGTCCTCCTGGTTGTCCTTGTTGTAGGCGAGCGGCTGCGCCTTCATCAGCG
>CAZOWR010000172.1:0-6161 GCA_964583645.1 uncultured Enterobacteriaceae bacterium | reverse complement strand
GAGCTGGGCGCGGCGCGGCTGCGGGACTACCAGGGCGAAGCCTACGCGCAGCTCGATCTCGAGCGCGTGCGCTCCCTCGGCACCGATGACCCGGCGCTCCAGGCGGCGGTGGGCCGGCAGCTGGCGCTGTGGATGGGCTACGAGGACATCATCAGGGTCGCCGACCTGAAGACCCGCGCCTCGCGCTTCGAGCGCGTGCGCCGCGAGGCGGGCGCCAGGGACGGCGAGCCCGTCGTGGTCATCGACTACCTCAAGCCGGGGGTGGAGGAGTTCGCCTCGCTGCTGCCGCCTTCGCTCGGCCGCGCGCTGATCGGCTGGGCCGCGCGCCGCGGCGCGCTCGATGCCTACAGCATCGGCATGCACGTGAAAACCTCCGGCGTGCTCGGCTTTCTGCTGGTGCGCGCGCTCGCCTGGCTCAAGCCGTGGCGGCCGCACAGCCACCGCTATGCCGAGGAGCAGAAATTGATCGAGCGCTGGCTCGGCCACGTGCGTGAAGCTGCGCGCAGGAGCCTGCCGCTCGCGGTGGAGATCGCCGAGTGCGCCCGGCTGCTGAAGGGCTACGGCGAGACGCACCGCCGGGGCAGGGCGAACTTCCTCGCCATTCTCGACGCGCTGGTCGAGAATCCCGCGGCGCCGGAGCCCGCCGATCAGGCGAAGGCGGTGCGCACGGCGCGCGAGGCGGCGCTCGCCGACCCGGAGGGCAAGGCGCTGGGCGGCGCGCTCGGCCGGCCGGTGACCTGGCTCAAGCCGATTCGCAGCTGAACTCGACCGCCTCGACGCTCGTCGCGCGCGGCTGGCCGAACGCGATCCAGCCGTGCCCGCGCAGGGCCAGCTCCTCGCGGTGAAGCTCGAGCTCGGCCTCCCCGTCCTGCGTCACATAGGTGCCGTTCGCGCTGTGGTCGGCGAGCACGAACTGGTCGCGCCGGCGCTCGATCGTGGCGTGGGCGCGCGAGGCCATGCGGTCGCGGACCGGGAAGTCGGCCTCGTGGTCGCGCCCGAAGGTCACCTTGCGACGGTCCAGTCCCACGCTGAGCCGCCGGTCGTTGAGCCTCAGCCGCAGGATCTGGCGCTGCGGCGCGAGCGGCGAGGCGGGGATCGCGGTGCGCTCCCCGATGTCGCCCTTCCACAGGACTTCCAGCAGCTCGACCTCGCGGTCCGAGCCGGGCATCGGCGTCGAGTACAGCTGGCGCAGCACGGGCCAGAAGGGGCGCGAGAGCAGCTGCGCGCTCTGCCGCGAGGTGATCATCTGTCCCTTGGAGGCGAGCTCTCCAAGCCACTCGGCGACGTTCACGGTGTCGCCGAACACGTCGCCCCGTTCCTCGGTGACCGTGCCGAACTGGAAGCCGACGCGCAGCCCGAGCCTGGGACCCGCTCCGGTGCCGAGCTTCTCCACCTCGCTCTGCATCTCGACCGCCGCCGAGGCAGCCGCATCGGCGTCCGGCAGTACCGCCATCACCGCATCGCCGATAGTCCGCACGACGCGGCCGCCGGCCTGCGCAGTGCTCGCCGACATGGCCTCCAGGCAGCGCTCGATCAGCGCGAAGGCCTGTTCGTCACCGAGGGCGTCGTAGAGCGCCGTGCTACCGCTGACGTCAGCGAAGAGGATCGCCGCGTCCATCTCCGCCTAGCCCTGGAACGGCGACGGCGCGCCGGCGAGCCAGGCGAGGCCCCGGGCGTAGAGCGCTTCCACCTCCGGCCCCTTGAGCTGCGGCCGGTCGCGACGCACCCTGAAGCCGAGCTTCGCCTGCAGGTAGGCGAGATGCCGGTAGCCCTCCGGAAAGCTCGCGAGCAGCGCCGTATCGAGCTCAAGCCGCGCCGCCGGGTCCACGGGGTCCATGCGGTCCTTCTCGTAGATCGGCTGGCGCCGGACGATCGCCCAGCGTCCCGCGCGCCGCGCGAAGAAATCGTAGAAGCGTCCGGTGCAGACGACATCCACCGCGACGCCGTCAAGCGCGCCGCGCTGGCTGATCGTCATCTTGGTCTGCGCGACGGCGCGCTCGCCGGCGAGCTCGACGCTCGTGCCGCCGAGAAAGTGCAGGATGCTGACGCCCTTTTCGAACCCCGCGCGGCTCGCCTCGATGAACTGCGCCGCGCTGCCCTCGAACCAGGTCGCGCTCATGGTGCCGTCGTCGTGCCAGACGGTGCGCAAGCGCTCCCAGTCGCCGGCGTCGCGCCACACCGCCCAGTTGTTCACCGTCTCGGCGATCTCCAGCCGGTCCTGCCACGCGCCCTGCATGCCGCGTTTCTCCATCGCGCCGATGCCAGACTTTATAATGCTTTTTTGGGTCGAAGGGGCGGGCGATGGCGAGGGTGCTGAAACCGCAAGCCGGCGATGCGCGGCGCGAGCTCTACCGGCGCATGGCCCCGGACAACCTCGCGCCGCTGTGGGAGGTGCTGCACGACCTCGTGGTGCCGCAGCCGGCGACCCCGGTGCAGCCGGCGCTGTGGCGCTACGAGCGGATCCGCCCTTACCTCATGGAGTCGGGCCGGGTCATCACGGCGCGCGAGGCGGTGCGACGCGTGCTGATCCTGGAGAACCCGGGGCTGCGCGGGCAATCGGCGATCACGCGCAGCCTCTACTGCGGGCTGCAGCTCATCCTCCCCGGGGAGATCGCCCCGAGCCATCGGCACACGCAGTCGGCGCTGCGCTTCGTCGTGGAGGGCCGCGGTGCCTACACCGCGGTCGACGGCGAGCGCACCACCATGCAGCCGGGGGACTTCATCATCACGCCGGCCTGGACCTGGCACGACCACGGCAACCCCGGGTCGGAGCCCGTGGTGTGGATGGACGGCCTGGACATCCAGATCACCCACCTGTTCGGGTCGACCTTCGCCGAGGACTTCCCCGAGGAGTCGCAGCCTGTGTCGCGGCCCGAGGGCGATTCGCGCGCCCGCTACGGCAACAACCTCGCCCCGCTGGAGGCGGTGTCGCCCTACGGCAAGACCTCGCCGGTCTTCAGCTACCCGTACGTGCGCAGCCGCGAGACGCTCACCGCGCTCGCCGCCGCGGGCGATCCCGACTCCTGTCACGGCTGGAAGATGCAGTTCATCAACCCGCTCACCGGCGGCCACGCCATGCCCACCATCGGCGCGTTCATCCAGCTCCTGCCGCCCGGGTTCCGGGGCGCGCCCTGCCGGGCCACCGACGCCACGGTGTACTGCGTGGCGGAGGGCTCGGGAAGCGCGCGCCTCGGCGACCAGGCGCTGCGCTTCGGGCCGCGCGATATCTTCGTCGCGCCCTCCTGGCAGCCGGTCTGCCTCGAGGCGGATACCGAGTGCGTGCTGTTCTCCTATTCCGACCGCCCGGCGCAGCTCGCGCTCGGGCTGTGGCGCGAGCGGCGCGGATGAGCGACGCCGCCTACTACTCGCGCGAGTACAACAACCGCGACCTCGTCCCCGAGCACCCGCGGTTCTTCGAGCGCTGGGCGGCCGCCTCGGCGCGGGCGCGCGCCACCATGACCTGCTACCTCGACCGGCGCTACGGCGAGTCGCCCGGCGAGACCATGGACCTGTTTCCGGCCCGCAAGGGCGACGGCAGCTGCATGATGTTCATCCACGGCGGCTACTGGCGCGCGCTCGACAAGCAGGACTTCTCGTACCTCGCGCCCGCCTGGGTGGATGCCGGGGTGTCGCTCGCGGTGGTGAACTACGACCTCTGCCCGGCGGTGAGCGTGGAGGAGATCGTGCGCCAGATGCTGCGCGCGAGCCGCTGGCTGTGGCTGCACGCCGAGGAGTACGGCATGGACGAGGATCGGCTCTACGTCTGCGGCCACTCGGCGGGCGGGCATCTCACGGCCATGATCATGGCCGCGCTGTGGCCGGTGTTCGACTCGCGGCTGCCGCGCGACCTGTTCAAGGGCGGGCTCGCCGTGAGCGGGATCTACGACATGCGACCGATGCTGCAGGTCGACTGGCTGCAGCCCGACCTGCGGCTGGACGAGGCCTCGGCGTGGCGGCTCTCCCCGGCGTTCCTGCCACCGGCGACCCGTGCGCCCGTCATGACCGCGGTCGGCGGGGACGAGAGCGCGGAGTTCAGGCGCCAGAACGCGTTGCTCGGCGAACGCTGGAAGGGCGTCTTCGCGGGCGATATTCCGATGCCGGGCGCGAATCATTTCTCCATCATGGACGGCTTGGCCGCGCCGGCGAGCCCCCTGTTCGCCGGTGCGCGCCGGCTGATGAAGCTTGACCGCTAGCGCCTACCTCGAGCCGGGCGGCTACATCGACAGCGCCCACCCTGCGGTGCGCGAGTTCGCGCGGGCGCAGGTACGCGGGTCCGGGGAGCGCGAGCGCGCGGTGTCGCTCTACTACGCGGTGCGCGACGGCATCCGCTACAACCCGTTTCTGGATTTTTCCGACGACGCTGCGTTCCGCGCGTCGGCCTGCCTCGCGAGCGGCGAGGGCTTCTGCGTGGGCAAGGCGGCGCTGCTCGCGGCCTGCGCGCGCGCCGAGGGCATTGCGGCCCGGGTCGGGTTCGCCGACGTGCGCAACCACCTCACCACGCCCGCCCTGCATGAGCGCATGGGCAGCGACCTGTTCGTGTACCACGGCTACAGCGAGCTCTTCATCGAGGCGCGCTGGGTGAAGGCGACGCCCGCCTTCAACCTCGCGCTGTGCCAGCGCTTCAGGGTTAAGCCGCTCGAGTTCGACGGCCGCGAGGATTCGATCTTCCACCCCTTCGACGAGGATGAGCGCCGCCACATGGAGTACGTGCGCGACCGCGGCTGCCACGCGGACGTGCCCGTGGCCGCGATCCGGCAGGCGTTTCGCGAAGCCTACCCGGGGCTCTACGCGCTCGGGCGCGAGGCGGCGAAGGAGACCTTCGGCTGACGCCGCGCGAGCTGCTCGAGGCGAGCTTCCGGGCCGCGGTCGCCGCGGCCGATCCCCTCGAAGTCCTGCCGCCGCACCTGCCCGCGGCGCCCGACCGGGCGAACGGCGGCCGCACGCTGGTGCTCGCCGCGGGCAAGGCGGCGGCCTCGATGGCGCTCGCGGTGGAGCGCCACTGGCCGGCGGACTTTCCGCTCTACGGCATGGCGCTCACCCGCTACGGGCACGGCCTGCGCACCGAGCGCATCCGCGTCATCGAGGCGGCGCACCCGATCCCGGACCAGGCGGGCGGCGACGCGGCCGCCGAGATGCTCGCGGCCGCGCGCGCGCTCAGGCCGAACGGTTTGCTGCTCGCGCTGCTGTCCGGAGGAGGCTCGGCGCTGCTGGCGCTCCCCGCGCCCGGCGTGACCCTGGCCGACCTCAGGGCCGTGACGCGGGACCTGCTCGCCTCCGGGGCCGGCATCCAGGAGATCAACGCGGTGCGCAAGCACCTGTCGGCGGTGCACGGCGGCAGGCTCGCCGCCGCGTGCCGCGCGCCGGTGCTCGCGCTGATCGTGTCGGACGTGACCGGCGACGACCCGACGCACGTCGCCTCGGGGCCTTGCGCGCCCGACCCCAGCAGCTACCAGGACGCGGTGGACGTCCTCAACCGCTACGACATCAAGCCGCCACGGGCCGTGCTCGAGCACCTGGTGGCCGGTCTGCGCGGCGAGGTCGCCGAGACCCCGAAGCCGGGCGACCCCCCCTTTGCGCAGGTCGAGAACCGCGTGATCGCGAGCGCGCATCGGTCGCTGGAGGCAGCGGCCGCCTTCTTCCGGTCGCAGGGCATCGAGGCGGCGATCCTCGGCGACTCGATCACGGGCGAGGCGCGCGACGTGGCGCGCGGGATGGCGGGGCTGGTGCGGGAAGTGCGCCGCCATGGCGCGCCGTTCCGGCCGCCGGTGGCGCTCATCTCGGGCGGCGAGTGCACGGTCACCGTGCGCCAGGCGGGCGGCCGCGGCGGGCGCTGCGCCGAGTTCCTGCTTGCGCTCGCACACGCGCTGGGCGACCTGAGCGCCGTCCACGCCGTCGCGGCGGACACCGACGGCATCGACGGCTCGGAGGACAACGCCGGTGCATTGCTCTCCCCGGACACGCTCGAGCGCGCGGCGGCGCTCGGCCTGGACGCGCGCAAGCTGCTGCTGGCGAATGACAGCTACGGCTTCTTCGCGGCGCTCGGCGATCTCCTGCTCACGGGACCGACGCGCACCAACGTCAACGACTTCCGCGCGGTCCTGATCCTGCCCTAGCCGGACTTCGCGGATTCGATCACCGCTGAAGGCAATTTAGCGGTGGCG
>CAZOWR010000171.1:0-6232 GCA_964583645.1 uncultured Enterobacteriaceae bacterium | reverse complement strand
GAGGGGTTGTTGTTCATCTCGTTGCCGTTGCGCCGCGTGTAGTCCTCCCACCAGCGGATCCTCGCCAGCAGCTTCTCGCCGACCTCGCGCGAGAGCGCGCGCCGCGTCAGCAGGTGCTCGGCGCCGTAGATCTCCGGGGTCTCCGAGAGGATCGCGCTGCCGCCGTGGCGCACGAGCGTATCGACCGCGGCGCCGAGCGCCGGGTTGGCGCTGATCCCGGAGTAGCCGTCCGAGCCGCCGCACTGCAGGCCGAGCGTCAGCTGCGATGCGGGGACCGTCTCGCGGCGGACCTTGTTCGCCTCCGCGAGGACGGCCTGGATGCGCGCGACGCCCTCGCGCACCGCCTTCGTCGTGCCGCCCTTCTCCTGGATGGTGTACGAGTGGAGCCTGTCGCTGCGCTTGAGCGTGTGCGCGGCGAGCAGCCCCGCGATCTGGTTCGACTCGCACCCGAGCCCGACCACCTGTACGGCGAAGAAGTTGGGGTGACGCGCATAGCCCGCCAGCGTGCGCCGCAGCACCTCCATCGCCTCGCCCTCGGAGGCCATGCCGCAGCCGGTCTTGTGCGTGAGCGCCACCACGCCATCCACGTTGGGCCAGGCCTCGAGCCGGTTCTCGAAGTGCCGCGCGATCATGCGCGCGACGGTGGCCGAGCAGTTGACGCTGGTCAGGACGCCTACGTAGTTGCGGGTGGCGACGCGCCCGTCGGCGCGCACGATGCCCTGGAAGGTCGCCTGCGGCTCGATCGGCTCGACGGGCTTCGCGTCGACGCCGAAGGCGTAATCTTTCTCAAACTCGCCCATGCCGAGGTTGTGCACGTGGACGTGCTCGCCGGCGCGGATGTCCGCGGTAGCAAAGCCGATGATCTGGTTGTAGCGCCTGACCGGCGCCCCCTGCCGGATGTCCCTTGCGGCGACCTTGTGTCCCGCCGGGATGCGCGCGGCGACCGCGACGTTGCCTTCCCTGACGAGCGTCGTGCCCGCGGGGAGTTCGACGCGCGCGATGACGACGTCGTCGGCGGGGTTGAGCCGTATGGTCAGCTCGGCGGCCTGGAGCACGAGGCCGATTCTACGCCGGAGGGTTACGGCGCCGGCGACTTGATCCAGCGCATTATGGCGGCGACGACCTCCTGCTCGATGCCGGCGAAGCCGTGGTAGTGGCGCGCCTGGCAGGGATTGCCGCGGATCCCCGAGCCGCCCTCGAACCACAGGACCTTGACGGGCGCCGCCTGCGTCAGCCGGCGCCTCAGCGCTTCGACCCCGCCTGGCGGGGTGACGTCGCAGGCGTCCTCCCTGTGATGGGCGATCAGGACCGGAAGGCGCACCTTCTCGAGGTTCATCGCGAGCACCTGCGTGCCGCGCCGCGGCGCGCTCAGCATGGAGGCGGTGAGCACGATGCCGTCGGCGCTGTCGGCACCGAGCCGCACGGCGGCGTTGGCGACCGAGTTGGTGCCGCGGCTGGTGCCGACGAGCCATACCGGGAGCCGGTACTTCGCCTTGAGATGGCGGATCACCGCGCCGACGTCCTCGGCGTGCTCGGGGCTGTCGCGAAAGCCGTGCAGCGAGTTGCTGTTGTCCGAAGGCGCGTCGATCACCGCGGCGACCGCGCCGAAGTAGACGAAGCGGCTGCGCGAGCGCACCAGGAAGTTGCCGCCCAGGTCGCGCAGGGCACCGTCTTCGGTGATGCCCAGCACGCCGTGCCCGCCGGCGAAGAGCACCACGGTCACCCAGGAATCGCTGCCCTTCTCGACCAGCAGCCGCACGCTCTCGCCGCGAGGCGTTTTGACGTCTTCTACGCCGCCGAACGCCGCGCCCGTCGCAAGGGACAGCAATAGGAGCGCGATCCAGGTTTGCACGGCTTCATTCTATTCCCCGGGGCGGTCGCAGAAGCAGCCCCCGCGCCTTCCCTTACGCGCTCGCGCGGATACGACGGCGGGCCCTGCTACAGCATCGGCCCCGGCCGTCCGAGCGCGTGCTCCGAGAGCTGCGCCACGATCCAGGCGTACGCCGCGTCGACCGAGTCGGTGCGGTAGACGAGGTCGACGTCGCGCGCCGAGATGGTGCCGTGGCGGACCAGCGCGTCGAAGTCGATCACCTCGCGCCAGTATTGCGTGCCGAAGAGCACGATCGGCAGGCGCTTGGTCATCTTGCGCGTCTGCACCAGGGTGAGGAGCTCGAACAGCTCGTCGAGCGTGCCGAAGCCCCCGGGGAACACCACCACCGCCTTGGCGAGGTAGGCGAACCAGAACTTGCGCATGAAGAAGTAGTGGAAGTGCAGCGCCAGCTCGCGCGTCACCCACGGGTTCTCGAATTCCTCGACCGGGATCGAGATCGTGAGGCCGACGTTGATGCCGCGCGCTTCGGAGGCGCCGCGGTTCGCCGCCTCCATGATGCCCGGGCCGCCGCCGGTGCAGACGACGAAGCGCCGCTCCACGGCGTCCAGCCCCTTGGACCACTGCGTGAGCCGCAACGCCAGCTCGCGCGCCGCCGCGTAGTAGACCGACATCTCGCGCTCGAGCGGGCTGCGCGCCTCCTCCGGCGAGCGGATGCGCGCCGAGCCCATGAAGACGATGGTGTCGTCGACGCGCTGCCGCTCGAGCCGCGCCTTCGGCTCGAGGTACTCCGCCAGGATGCGCAGCGCGCGCGCCTCGCGGCTGTCGAGGAACTGCGCGTTGTGGTAGGCCTTGGGCGGCCGCTTGCGCGCGGGCATCCGGGCGCTAGGCGCAGATCGGGGGACGGCGCCCCGCCCAGGGACGCGCCTGCTCGAGCTGCGCGGCAAGGCGATAGAGCGTCGCCTCCTCGCCGAAGCGCCCGATCCACTGCGTGCCCAGGGGCAGACCCTCGGCGGTCCACCAGGTCGGCACCGACATCGCGGGCTGGCCGGTGGCGTTCGCGATGTAGGTGAACGGCGTGAACGCCGCCATGCGCCGGCGCACCGCGAACGGGTCGCCCCCCTCGTAGCGGAAGGTGCCCAGGGGCACCGGCGGTGAGCCGAGCGTCGGCGTGAGCCACACGTCGTAGCGCTCGAAGAAGCGGCCGATGACCCGCGAGCAGGCCTGCAGCTCCTCGACCATCGCGAGGTACTGCGGTGCGGTGAACTCCCTGCCGCGCGAGGTGAGCGACCAGACGAAGGGCTCGAAGTGCTCGGCGCTCGCGCTTCGCCCGGTGCGGCGCTCCCAGTACTCGATCCCCCAGGTGAAGCCGCTCGCGAGCACCCCGGTGAAGCAGAGGAAGAAGCGCTCGCCGTCGAGCTGCGGCGCATCCTCCGCGAGCTCGTGGCCGAGCGATTCGGCGAGCTTTGCCGCGTCCTCCACCGCGGCGCGAGCCTCGGCGTGCGGTTCGCCGCCCATGATCGGGCGCGCCGAGAACGCGATGCGCAGCTTCCCCGGCGGCGCGCCGACCTCGGCGAGCCAGGCTCGCGCGGGGGGCGGCGCCCAGTAGGGGTCGCCCGCGTCCGGTCCCGCCGTGGCATCGAGCAGCGCGGCGCTGTCGCGCACCGAGAGCGTGAGCGCGTGCTCCGCGGCCAGGCCGCCGAGCAGGTCGCCGTAACGCGGCCCGAGCGGGTTGCGGCCCCGCGTCGGCTTCATGCCAAAGACCCCGCAGCAGGCCGCGGGCACGCGGATCGAGCCGCCGGCGTCGTTGCCGTGCGCCATCGGCACGAGGCGCGCCGCGACCGCGGCCGCCGCGCCACCGCTCGAGCCACCGGCCGTGCGCTGCGGGTCCCAGGGATTGCGCGCCGGCCCGTGCAACCTCGACTCCGTGGTCGGCCCCACGCCCATCTCGGGGGTGTTGGTCTTGCCCGCGAGGATCAGCCCGGCGCGCCGGTAGCGGCGCACCAGCTCGCTGTCCTCCTCCGAGACGAAGTCGCGCAGGAACGCGCTCGCCTCGGTGAAGCGCGTGCCCGCGGCCTCCGCGATCAGGTCCTTGAGCAGGAACGGCACCCCGGCGAGGGGCGCCTCCAGCCGGACGTTGCGCGCCTGCTCGCGCGCCACGTCGTCCAGCCGAATCACCACTGCGTTGAGCGCCGGGTTGACGCGCTCGATGCGCGCGAGCGCCGCTTCCAGCAGCTCCAGGGGCGAGACCTGCTTCGCGCGCACCAGCGCCGCCTGGCCGAGGGCGTCCAGCCCGAGTACTTCATCGTCGCGCTTCATTGCGGCAGTATGGCAGCCGATGGGCGCGGCTGCACGCTTTCGCTTTCACGGCGTCCTGGGCGCCTTCCTGCCCCGCGAGCGCCGCGGCGAGCCGTTCGCCTTCGCTTGCGCGCGCGCCGCGACGCTGAAGAACGCCGTCGAGGCGCTGGGCGTGCCGCATACCGAGGTGGGGCGGATCGCGGTGAACGGCGCCCCGGCGACGCTCGATCGCATCGTGCGCGAGGGCGATGTCGTGGAGGCGTTCCCGTGGTCACGGCAACCACTCGCCGCGGGCTTCCTGGCGGACGCCCACCTCGGGGGCCTGGCGCGATTCCTGAGGATGCTCGGCTTCGACACCCTGCACCGCAACGCGTTCGGCGACGAGGAGATCCGTCGCATCGCGCGCGAGGAGCGGCGGGTCGTGCTGTCGCGCGATCGCGAGCTGCTCAAGTGCCGCGAGGTCCTCTTCGGCTGCTACGTGCACGCGCTCAAGGCCGAGGCCCAGCTGCGCGAGGTGGCGGCGCGCTTCGGCCTGGCGGCGCGCGCGCGACCCTTCACGCTGTGCCTCGTGTGCAACCTGGCGCTCACGCCGGCGAGCGCGGGGGAGGCGCGCGCCTACGCGCCGCAGGCGAAGCTCGAGCCGTACCGCGATTTTCGCCGCTGCCCGGGCTGCGGCCGCGTCTACTGGGAGGGCTCGCATTTCGCGCGCATGCGCGCCGCGCTGCAGGAAGCGGTATCGTCGCCGTAGATGCGCGCCGCCGTACGCCGGGACCATCGCCTCGCCGAAGCGCAGGCGATCGGGCGGCTGCGCGCGCTGCAGCCCGACGCCGGCGCCTCGGCGCGGATCGCCGCGAAGGCGATGGTGCTCGCGGGCGCGGTGCGCGCAGCGCCGCCCGCGCCGCTCTCCGCGGAGTCGTTCCTGCGCCGCCACGGGCTTTCTACGCGCGAGGGCGTGGCGCTGATGTGCGTGGCCGAGGCGCTGCTGCGCATCCCGGACGCCGGGACGCAGGATGCGCTGTTGCGCGAGAAGCTCGCTGCGGGAGACTGGAGCGCGGCGAGCGCCGCCGACTGGGCGCTCATGCTCACGGGAACCCTCGCGCGCTGGCACGACGCCGCGGACGAAGGGCTCTCGGGGCTCAAGCAGGCGCTCGCGCGGCTCGGCGAGCCGCTGGTGCGCGCCGCGGTGCGCCAGGCGATGCGCATCCTCGCCGGGCAGTTCGTGATCGCCGAGACGATCGAGGCGGCGGTGGCGCTCGCCGCCGCGCGCCGGCCCCGGCGCTTCTCGTTCGACATGCTGGGCGAGGCGGCGCGCACCGCCGCGGACGCGCAGAAGTACTTCGAAGCCTATGCCCGGGCGATCGGCGCCACAGCGCCGCCGGATGCAATCTCCGTCAAGCTCTCGGCGCTGCACCCGCGCTTCGAGGAGGCCAAGCGCAGCCGCGTGACGGCGGAGCTCGCGCCGCGGCTCGCCGGGCTCGCGCGGCTCGCCGCCGGGCGCGGGGTCGGGCTCACCATCGACGCCGAGGAGTCGGAGCGCCTGGAGCTGACGCTCGACCTCTTCGACGCCGTCTCGCGCGAGCACCGCGTGGGGCTCGCCGTGCAGGCCTACCAGAAGCGAGCCCTCGCGGTCTGCGACTGGCTCACAAGCCTGCGCCGCGGCGTGCCGGTGCGGCTCGTCAAGGGGGCGTACTGGGACGGGGAGGTGAAGCGCGCGCAGCAGCTCGGCATGCCCGACTACCCGGTGTTCACGCGCAAGTGCGCGACCGATATCTCCTACGCAGCGTGCGCGCGCAAGCTCCTCTCGGCAGCGGGGGCGGTGGAGCCGGCGTTCGCCACCCACAACTGCCGCACTGTCGCCGCGATCCTCGAGCTCGCGGGGGAGGCGCCCTTCGAGCTCCAGAAGCTCTTCGGCATGGGCGATGCGCTGTACGAGGCGCTCGCGGCGGCGCACCCCGGCGTACCCGTGCGCGTCTATGCGCCGGTCGGGCAGTTCATGGAGCTGCTGCCCTATCTCGTGCGGCGGCTGCTCGAAAACGGCGCCAACACCTCGTTCGTGCACCAGATCGCCGACCCGGCGGTGCCGCTCGAGGTGCTGGTCGCCGATCC
>CAZOWR010000170.1:0-6327 GCA_964583645.1 uncultured Enterobacteriaceae bacterium | reverse complement strand
GCTGCCCGCCGGGCGTGATGCGGCCCTGGTGGACGCGGAACACCGCGACGCGGCCGATGTACGGATCGATCTCGATCTTGAAGACGTGGGCGAGGGCGTGCCGACCCGGGTCCGGGACGGCCGTGATCTCGCTGGCGGCACCGCCCGCCGCGGGCACGCCGTGGTAGACAGGAGCGTTTCCCTCGGCCGGGTTGGGCAGCAGCCTGACGATCACATCGAGCAGCTCCGCCACGCCGGCGCCGGTCCTGGCCGAGGTGAACACCACGGGGACGAGATGGCCCTCGCGCATCGCGCGCTCGAGCGGCTCGTGCAGCTCCTCGGGCGCGACCTCGCCCCGCTCGAGGTACGCTTCCATCAGCTTCTCGTCCACCTCGACGACCTGCTCGACCAGCCGCTTGTGCGCCTCCTCGACCGAGGAGAAGTCCGCCTCCCCCGAGGGCGCGAAGAAGCAGTCGGAGACCTTCGCGGCGCCCCCGGCGGGGAGGTTGAGCGGCAGGCACTCCTTGCCGAAGGCCTGCTGGATCTCTCCGAGCAGCGCCTCGAGGTCCACGCCCTCGGCGTCGATCTGGTTGACGACCACCAGGCGATCGAGGCCGCGCTTCGCCGCCCATTGCAGGAAGCGGCCGGTCATCATCTCGATGCCGTTCTGCGCGTTGACGACGATGGCGGTGGTCTCCACCGCGGCGAGCGCGGGCAGCGCGTGGCCGAGGAAATCCGGGTAACCGGGGGTGTCGAGCAGGTGGATACGGTGTTCCGCGTGCTCGAAAGTCGCGACCGCGAGCTTGAGCGAGTGCTTCAGCGTTTTCTCGAGCGGGGTGTAGTCGCACACGGTAGTGCCGCGCTCGACGCTGCCGGCCGCGGGGATCGCCCCCGCGCGCGCGAGCAGCGCCTCGGCGAGCGAGGTCTTGCCCGACCCCGACTGGCCGACGAGCGCGATGGTCCTGAGCTTCTTGATGGGGAATCTCGACACGGACGGTCCTCCTCCTTGCCTTTTATATCAGCAAGGGGCGGTGCTGGGGAAGCCTCAGCGGGCCGCCGGTTTCGACGCGAGGTATGCGCGCCAGCCGCCGTGTCGGGTGATCTCGCGCCCGGTCTCGCACAGCCAGGGCTCGCCGAGCACGCCGAGCGACTCGGCGCCGTCCTCGAGCGCGACTTTGCCGATGGCGAGCCCCGGCGGCTCGCCCTGCAGGATCGCGGCGAGGCGCTCGGCCGGGACCTCCCAGAGCTCGAGCGCCACCGCGGTGCCCCCCGAGGCCGCGCGCAGCATCGCCGGGTGGCGGTCGCCGATGGAGTAGAGCCGGTAGCAGGGCGCGGTGCGCGCCTCGCGCACGAAGCGCGCCCCCCCGCGCGCAGCAGGTTGCCGTTCAGCGCGAGTCCCCGCATCAGCGTGCCGTTGACCGCGAGCAGCACGCCCCCGGGCATGGCGGCTACTTCTTCTCGTCCCTCTTCTCGAGCAGCCCGGCGCGCTTCTTCAGCGTGTCCTCGAGCTTGGACCTGGGGACGAGAAGCACGTGCTGCGACAGCTGCCTCTCCAGCGGCAGGCGCGCCTCGAGCTTCTTGATCCGCTCGGTGAATTCCTTGTCGCGGCTTTCCCTGTCGGCCGGTTTCTCGCCCTTCTCCGGCAGGCGCTCCTTCACGAGCGCCCCGCCCGGCGTGAAGCTGACGTAGTAGTTCTCTCCGGCGAGCCGCCCGACCCGGATCGCGTAGCTCAGGCCGTCCAGCGTGGTCGCGTCGACGAGGATCGGCTTGTCCAGCCCGGTGTCGGCGGGCGTCGCATCCTTCGGCGCAACGTCGGCGAGCTCGAGCAGGCCGAGCGAGTACGTCGCCGAGTTGGCGCGCGTGATGTCGAGCCTCTCTCCGGGCCGCAGGCCCTCGAGCTTCCAGTCGGCGTTGTCCGCGGCCCGCTCGAGCCGCCAGCGCTCGCCGTCGGGATAGCGCAGCTCGAGCGCCCTGAGCTTCTCGGCCTGGAACGAGCGCCGGTCGATCCAGTCCGCGCTCTTCGCGCTCGCCTCGGGCAGCGGATCGGCGACGACGTAGGCCGTTTGCTCGCCCCCGGGCAGCTGCACGAAGCGGCCGTCGGCGCGCGCGGTCTCGGGGTTGTCGGGCTCGCGCTTGAAGTACTTCCTGCCCACCGCGAGGCGCGCGAGCGGCTTGCCGCCGGCGCCGCGGAACTCGACCCCGGTGCCCTTGTCGTCGAGCTGCAGCCGCGCCCGGTCCGCCTCGCCGATCGGCTCGGCCTGGCCGATCTTCAGCTCGATCGCCTTGAGCACGAACTGGCGCACCTTCTCGAGGTCGGCGGGAAAGCCCCCGCGCTCGACGATGATCCAGCGCGCTTCCTTGCGCTCGAGCGTCAGCGTCGCCTTGGGCTCGCGGATCACGATCGCGGCGATCTCGGCCGCCTTGAGGCCCTTGAGCAGCGGCTGGCCGAGCGTGCCCGAGGCCGGCGGGCGCTGCGAGGCGGCCTGCTCGCGCAGCAGCAGCGCCCCGCCTCCCAGGGCGAGGACCAGCACCACCAGCACCGCGACGGCGCGCGGGTTCATGCGCGCGCCTGCCGGCGCCGGCGCAGCAGCGCCGCCACGATCCCCGCCAGCGCGACCAGCAGCGGCATCAGGCCGATGTTGACGACCTTGGTGAGGAACACGAGCTGCTCGGAGTCGCGGCGCAGGTTCTTGCGCAGCTCCTTCAGCTCCAGGCGCGTCCCGGCGACGTGCTTGCGGAACTTCTCGAGCTCCGCCTGCTGCTCGGGCGTCAGGATCTGCGCCGACTTCGCCGCGGCGCCGCGCGCCTTCTGCAGGTCGTTGAGCTTCTCGCTGGTCTTCTGCAGCTCGTCCTCGAGGCTCTTGATCTTGCCGAAGTACTGCTGCTGCGCCTGCGCCTCCATCTCGCGCACCACGGTGAGCGGCCGGAAAGACGAGGTGCGGCTGCGCAGCTCGAGCAGCGCCTCGCCCGAGGCGAGCTGCTCGACCAGGCCGAGCGCGAACGCGAGGTTGCCGTTGGAGGGCACCACGATGCGCCGGCCGAACACCTCCTGGACGTCCACCGCCGCGCCGTCATTCAGCATGTCGACATCGCCGACCAGCACCACCGAGTTCGGCGCTGCGCCCTCGGCGAGGTGCGGCCCGGGGGGCGCGGCCGGCTTCGCCTTGTCCGCGGTCTTCGGCGGGCCGTCGGGGAACGCGGTCTTGAAGCGGCCCTCCAGGCGCAGGGCGAGCGCCCGCGAGCGGTTCTCGGGCTGGAAGCCCCTGGTCGCGGCATCGCCCGAGACCGTGGCGACGATGCTGTCGACCAGCATCGAGTTGGGCGAGCTCTTCACGAGCTCGGTCACCTTGAGCCCCGGCGCAGGCTTGACGTCGAACGCGCCGCCGAAGGCGTAGAGCAGGGTCTCCACCTGGCTCGTCACGACGTCGTCGCGGCTGAACGCGGTCCGGTTTAGCGACAGCACGGTAGGCGTGTAGCGCGCGCCCTGGCCCGAGGCGTAGACGACGTCCGCGATGACCTTGCCTTGCGGCAGCTCCACGCCCCAGGCCTTGAACAGGCGCGGCAGCGAGGAGCTCGTCGCGCCGCCGCCCACGCCGGGCATCGGGCTCGGCAGCGGGTCGAAGTAAGCGTGCGGGTCGACGAAGGCCACCAGCTTTCCCCCGCGCAGGACGAACTGGTCGAGCGCGTACTCGGCCGACTCCGGGATGTCGCGCGGATGCACCAGCAGCAGCACCTTGAGGTCCTTGTCGATCTCGGTGGCGGTCAGGTTCACCACCTTGAGGTCGAAGTCGCGCTTGAGCTCGCCCGCGAGCACCCAGGGCTCCGAGCTCTGGCGCGTGAACGGATTGAACTTCTCGCCCAGGATCGGCAGCCCGCTCATGAGGCCGAGCGCGGGGCGCTCGGCCGAGCCGACGCGCGCGATGGCGCGCGCGAGGTCGTACTCGAGCAGGCGCTCGCGCTGCGGCGAGAGCGCCGGAATCGACTGCTTGCGCTCGAGCTGGCTCACCGCGACGCCGAGGTAGAACGATTCGCCCGAGAAGATCTGCTGCGGCTCGATGCCGTCGAGCTGCGCCGCGTCCTCCTCCTCGGAGTCGGGCCGGGGGTTGTATTTCTCGACGAGCAGCCTGTCGCCCGCGATCGCCTTGAACTCGCGCGCCATGTCCTCGACGCGCTGCGCGAAGCTGCGCAGCTGGACCGGCATCGCGTGCTCGCCCTGCGAGATGTAGAGCTTCACGCGCACCGGCGAGTCCAGGCCGCGCAGCACCTTGCGCGTGCCCCCGGAGAGGGTGTAGAGGCGGCCCTCGGTGAGGTCGAGCCGCTGCGCCACCGTCGAGGCGAGGAAGTTGAAGGCGACCAGGACGAGGAACAGCGCGGCCAGGCCGACGGCGGAGTAGAGGAGCGCTGCGTGCTTTCTCATGGCCTTATCCGGCGCGGTGGCCGCGGATGATGACGCCGGTGGCGAACAGCGCGAAGCCGATCACCGAGAGGAAGAAGAGCAGGTCGCGCGAGTCGATGACGCCCTTCTGGAAGCCGTCGAAGTGCGTGATCACGGAGAACGCGGCCACCGTGTCCACCAGCGCCGGGCTCGCCCAGCGCACCATCAGGTCGGTCACCGGCGTGAACCCGGCGAGGATGAGGAACAGGCACAGCACCACCGAGAGGATGAAGGAGACGACCTGGTTGCGCGTCATGGCCGAAGTCATGCAGCTCACGGCGAGGTAGCCGCCGGCGAGCAGCAGGCTCCCCAGGTAGCCGGCGAGGATGGCGCCGTTGTCCGGCTCGCCCAGCACGTTGACCGTGATCACCACCGGGAAGGTGAGCGCCAGGGCGAGCGCGAGGAACAGCCACGAAGCGAGGAACTTGCCGACGATCGCCTGCCAGGCGGTCACCGGCATGGTCAGCAGCAGCTCGATGGTGCCGGCGCGGCGCTCCTCCGACCACAGGCGCATGCCGACCGCGGGCACCAGCACCAGGTAGAGCCACGGGTGCCAGCCGAAGAAGGCGGCAAGGCCCGCCTCGCCGCGCTCGAAGAAGCTGCCCGCGGTGAAGGTGAAGAACCCGGCGAGCAGCAGGAAGATCACCAGGAACACGTAGGCCACGGGCGAGGCGAAGTAGGCGCCCAGCTCGCGTCGCGCGATGGTGAGGATCGGTCTCATGGCTTCACCGTGTCGGGGAGCGTGATGCGGCGGAACACCTCGTCGAGCTGGCCTTCCTCGGTGCGCAGCAGCTCGAGCCGCCAGCCCTCGCGCCCCGCGAGCTCCACGACGCGCGCCGCGAGGGTCGCCGCCGCGCCCTGGTCCGCGGGATAGACGCGGATCCCGCCCTCGAGCCGCTGCACGCGGCCGAGCGCGGCGAGCTTCTCCTCGCTCGCTCCGTCGGCGCGCAGGGTCACCGCGCCGGCCACTTCCGACATCGCGCGCAGCTCCTGGGGCGTGCCGTTGGCGACGATGCGGCCGCGGTCGATGATGATGGCGCGGCTGCAGGCGGCGTCCACCTCCTCGAGGATGTGCGTGGAGAACACCACCGCCTTGGTCCTGCCGAGCTCGCGAATCAGGTTCCTCACCTCGTGCTTCTGGTTGGGGTCGAGGCCGTCGGTGGGCTCGTCCAGCACCAGCACCTCCGGGTCGTGGATCAGCGCCTGGGCGAGGCAGGTGCGGTGCTTGTAGCCCTTGGAGAGCGTGTCGATCGACTGGCGCAGCACCGAGCCGAGAAAGCAGCGCTCCACCACGCGCCCCACCGCGCTGCGCCGTGCCGCGCCATCCAGGCCCCGCATCGCCGCGGCGAACTCGAGAAACCCCTGCACGCTCATGTCCGGATAGGAGGGCGCGTTCTCCGGCAGGTAGCCCAGCAGGCGCTTGGCCTGCAGCGGCTCCTCCACGACGTCGTGTCCGCCCACCGACACGCGCCCCGAGCTGGGGGGATAGAAGCCGGTCAGCACGCGCATGGTGGTCGACTTGCCGGCCCCGTTGGGGCCGAGGAAACCGAGCACCTCGCCGCGCTGCACCGCGAACGAGACGCCGTCCACGGCGCGCTTGGCGCCGAAAGTCTTCACCAGGTTTTCGATGCGTATCATGGAGTTGGTCGCACCGCCGCCGACGCCGGCGACAGTGGTGGCCGGAAGGGCGGCTTTCAAGGGGGCGCATTATCGCCGAAAAAGTGCCCGCCCTATTTAGAATGCGGCATTCCGTACGGGAGGAGATGACATGAGGGGAGTGCTTGCCGTCCTGCTTTCGACATTTGCGCTGGCTGCCGCCGCCCAGCCCAGCCTGAAGATGATGATCCCGGCCAACCCGGGCGGCGGCTGGGACCAGACCGGGCGCAACCTCGCCGCCGCGATGCAGAGCGCGA
>CAZOWR010000169.1:0-6333 GCA_964583645.1 uncultured Enterobacteriaceae bacterium | reverse complement strand
GTCGATCTCCTCCATCAGGTCGCCGAACACGGTGCCCTGGCCGCAGCCGGTGGTGACGGTGCGCTTCTTCAGCCTCTGCGCCACGCCCTTCACGCCCCGGCGCGTGGTGACAGCGACCGATTCCGTCTCCCAGTCGACCTGAACCGCGGCGATCCGCTCGATCGAGTCGACCAGCCGCTGGTTGCGCAGATAGCCGAGCGCAAGCGCCTCGGGCGCGTGCCCGAGCGTCATCAGCGTCACGATCTCGCGCTTGTCCAGGTACAGCGTGAGCGGATGCTCCCCCGCGATCGCGGTGGGCACCATCTCGCCGCGCTCGTTGGTGGCCTCCACCTCGTAGGTGGCCGGGCGCGCGGCGTCGGTGAGCTGCGGGCGGGGGCGCTCAGCCGCCAATGTAGGACATCTCGACTTTGGGCAGCGGCGCAGTCTGCGCGGTGCGGATCTCGGAATAGCGGTCGGCGCGCGCGCGCCAGACGGCGGCGATGCGCTCGCGGATCGCGTCGTCGGAAGTGCCGCCGCGCACCAGCGCCTTCAGGTCGTGGCCCTGCCGCGCGAACAGGCAGGTGTAGAGGCCGCCTTCGGTAGACAGGCGTAGCCGCGTACAGTCGCGGCAGAACGCCTGCGTCACCGAGGAGATGACGCCGATCTCGCCGGCGCCGTCCCGGTAGCGCCAGCGCTCGGCGACTTCGCCGGCGTAATTCGCCACCGCCGGCTCGAGCGGGAAATGCTCGCCGATCCGGCGCACCAGCTCGGCGGAGGAGACCACGTCGTCCATGCGCCAGCCGTTGGTGCTGCCGACGTCCATGTACTCGATGAAGCGCACGATATGGCCGGTGCCCCGCCAGTGGCGCGCCATGTCCAGCACCTGCGCGTCATTGACACCGCGCTTCACCACTGCGTTGATCTTCACCGGGCCGAGGCCCGCCGCGGCGGCCGCCTCGATCCCCTCGAGCACCTTGCCGACCGGGAAGTCGGCGTCGTTCATGGCGCGGAAGGTGGCCTCGTCGAGCGAGTCCAGGCTCACCGTGACCCGGTGCAGCCCTGCCTCCCGCAGTGCACGCGCGTGTCGCGCAAGAGCCGAGCCGTTGGTGGTGAGCGTGAGGTCCGCCCCGAGCGGCGCGAGCAGGGCAACGAGCTTCGGCAGGTCCCGGCGCAGCAGCGGCTCGCCGCCGGTGAGGCGGATCTTCTTCACCCCCAGGCCGACGAAGATGCGCGCCAGGCGCGCAATCTCCTCGAAGCTGAGGATCGCCGCGTGGGGCAGAAACTTGTAATCGGCGTCGAACACCTCCCGCGGCATGCAGTAGACGCAGCGGAAATTGCAGCGGTCGGTGACCGAGATGCGCAGGTCCCGCAGGCGCCGGCCGAGCGCGTCCACGAGCGGGCCGCCGTCGTACCCGACGGGGTCGGCGGGCACTCGCGACCCGGGTTCCGGCCGGATCGAAATAACCTTTCGCGCCACGGGTTTATAGCGGTCTGGAAGCGACGTTCCGATGATAGCAGAGGCTTCGCCTGCGCTATAGTTGCGCGAGCCGATGCCCAAGCCGACCAGGACTCTTGCCGTGATCATGCAGCGCCGCGTCATCCATAGCCGCTGGGCTGAAGCGCAGTGGCAGCCGTGGGGGGTGCTGGAATCCGACGAGCCTCCGGGGCCGCCGCGGCTCCTGATCGAGAGCGCCGAGCTCGCGCAGTGGCTGCACCCGGGGTTCGAGCTGGTGCTGCACCGGGACGAAGCCGAGGGCTACTACCTCAACGTGTCCTCGGGCTCGCCGCGCGTCTTCGTGCTGTGGCGCATGGAGGAGGACACGGGGCTGCCGCTGCAGCTCACCGCGAGCTACGACGAGGGCGGGCGCTGGCTCGATGCCGGTCACTCCGTCGACAGCGTGGCGATGGGTCCCGAGCTGTTCGCGTGGGTGGGCGAGTTCGTAGAGCAGCATTACCGGCCGGAGCCCAAGAGGCGCGTCAAGCCGCGCTCGTTCATGCATCCGAAGGACCGCGTGCCGCGATGAGCCGGGAAGAGGAGGCGTTTCTCTCCCGCTGGTCGCGCCTGAAGAGCGAGGCGCGCAACGCCCCCGCGGAGGAGCCGGCCGCGGCGCCACCCGCGCCGCCGGCGCCCGCCGAGCCGGCCTCCGCACCGGCCCTGCCGCCGGTCGAGACGCTCACGCCGGAGTCGGACTTCGCCCCGTTCATGAGCCCGAAGATCGACCCGGCAACGCGGCGCGAGGCGCTGAAGAAGCTCTTCGCCGACTCGCGCTTCAACGTGCCCGATCCGTTCGAGGCCTACTCGGAGGACTACACCAAGGGCGAGACGCTGCCGCTCGAGGCGCTCAAGCGGCTGAACCAGGCGCGGCGGCTGCTGTTCGACGACGCCGGGAGGAAGACCGAGACCGCGCAGGCGCCGGCCGGGGGCACGGAGCAGCCGGGTGTGGCGACAGGCGATGGCGCTGGAAAGCAAGACGCTTAAGCTCTGCTCGTGCAACGGCACGATCCCGCTGGATGCCGGGAAGCTTGCGGCCGCGCTCAGGACCGGGCAGCCGCTGACCGTGCACCGCGAGCTCTGCCGCAAGGAGTCGCCGGCGTTCCAGGCGGCGCTCGGCGAGCCCGATCTGGTCGTCGCCTGCACCCAGGAGGCGCCGCTCTTCGCCGAGCTCGCCGGCGCGGCGCAGTCGCCGGCAAGGCTCGTTTTCGCCAACATCCGCGAGAGCGCGGGCTGGTCGGCCGAGGGCGCCGCCGCCCTGCCGAAGATCGCAGCGCTGCTCGCGGCGGCCGCGCTGCCGGAGCCCGATCCGGTTCCGGAGGTGTCGTACAAGTCCTCGGGCGAGCTGCTCGTGATCGGGCCGGCCGAGGTGGCGCTCGAGTGGGCGAAGCGGCTCTCGGCGACGCTCAGCGTCAGCGTGCTGCTCACCTCGGCGCGCGGCGGCGAGCTGCCGGCGGAGCGCACCTTCCCCGTCTGGTCGGGGCGCGTCACGCGGCTCGCAGGGTGGCTCGGCGCCTTCGAGGTGGAGTGGGAGCAGGACAACCCGATCGACCTGGAGCTGTGCACCCGCTGCAACGCCTGCGTGCAGGCCTGCCCCGAGGGGGCCATTGACTTCGGCTACCAGATCGATCTCGCCAAGTGCAAGGCGCACCGCGAGTGCGTGAGCGCCTGCGGTGCGATCGGCGCCGTCGATTTCGAGCGCTCGGCGCGCGCCCGGCGCGAGTCCTTCGACCTGGTGCTCGACCTCTCGCGCGAGCCGCTGCTGAAGGCGGAGGATCCGCCGCAGGGCTATTCGGCGCCCGGCGCCGACCCGCTGGCGCAGGCGCTCGCCGCGCACGAGCTGGCGGCCCTGGTCGGCGAGTTCTCCAAGCCGCGCTTCACGACCTACCGCGAGCGCATCTGCGCGCACTCGCGCTCGGGCAAGACCGGCTGCACGCGCTGCCTCGAGGTTTGCTCGACGGGCGCGATCCGCTCCGACGGCGACCACGTCAGGGTGGAGCCGCACCTGTGCGCCGGCTGCGGCGGCTGCGCCACGGTGTGTCCCTCGGGGGCGCTCGGCCATGCGGTCCCGGGTGTGCCGGAGCTCGGCCTGCGGCTGAAGACGATGCTCGCGACGTTCCGCAGCGCCGGGGGCACCGACGCCTGCATCCTGCTGCACGATGCGGAGTCGGGCCGGGCGCTGGCGCGCGCGCTCGGCCGGCGCGCCGGATTCGGCCCGCGCGGCCTCGGGCGCAAGGGCGCGGGCCGCGGGCTGCCGGCGCGGGTGATCGCGCTCGAGGTCCACCACCCGGCGAGCGTCGGCATGGATCTGCTGCTCGGCGCGCTCGCCTACGGCGCGAGCCAGGTGCGCGTGCTCGCCACCGGCGCGGTGGGCGAGGGCTACCGCGCCGCGCTGCGCGAGCAGATCGGCTTCGCGCAGGTCATCGTCTCCGGCCTCGGCTACGGGGAAGGGCATTTCGCGCTGCTCGAGGCGGACGATGCCGCGGCGCTCGAGGCCGCGCTCTGGCGGTTGCCGGCTGCGCGCGGCGTCGCGACGCCGGCGACGTTCAACCTCGCGCCGGAGAAGCGCGGCTCGCTCGACTTCGCTTTCGAGCACCTCGCGAAGCACGCGCCGGCGCCGGCGGAGCAGATCGCGCTTGGGCGAGGCGCGCCGTTCGGCTCGCTCACAGTGAACAAGGACCGTTGCACGTTATGCAAGGCGTGCATCGGGGCCTGCCCGGAGGGCGCGCTGCTCGACGCGCCCGAGACACCGAGCCTGCGCTTCATCGAGCGCAACTGTGTGCAATGCGGGCTGTGCGCCGCAACCTGCCCCGAGGACGCGATCCGGCTGGTGCCGCGGCTGCTGCTCACCGCCGAGGCGAAGGCGGCGGTGACGCTGAACGAAGCCGAGCCATTCAGCTGCGTGCGCTGCGGCAAGCCCTTCGGCGTGCGGCCCATGGTCGAGCGCATGACCGGACGCCTCGCGGGGCACTCGATGTTCGCCGGCGGCCACGCGCTGCGGCGGTTGCAGATGTGCGCCGACTGCCGCGTCGTCGACATGATGGAGTCGAAGGACGAGCCGTCGATCTTCGACGTCACGGGGCGCAGGTGAACGCGACTGCGCTGCAGCCCGAGGATCAGGCGCGCGCCGACCTCTACGGCCTGATCGCGCGACTGTTCTACGCGCCGCCGGACGCGCAGCTGATCGGGGAACTATTGAATTCGCCCGCATTCGTGGACGCGGCTGCCGGCGCGGGAGGCCGGGAGGCGGCACTCGCGGCGGCCTGGAGCGAGCTGCTCGAGGCCTGTCGCCATGCGTACCCTGTCTTGCTGGAGCAGGAGCACACCGATCTCTTCATCGGCACCGGCAAGGCGGAGGTGACGCCGTACCTGTCGCACTACGCGCTGCGGCATGCGAATGACAATCCACTGGTGGAGTTGCGCACCCAGCTCGCGCGCTGGGGGCTCGAGCGGCGCGAAGGGGCGAGCGAGCCCGAGGACCACATCGCGGGCGTCTGCGAGGTCATGCGATTCGCGATTGCAGTGCAGCAGAAAAGCCTCGCTGAGCAGAGGGATTTCTTCGATCGCTTCGTGCACCGCGGCGCGATCGCGTTCTGCGACGCGGTAACTGCTTCCGGGAAGGCGCATTTCTATCGTCTCGCGGCGCGGCTTGCGCGCGCCTTCTTCGAGATCGAGCGCGAGGCCTTCGAGATCGCCTGAACGGGCCAAACAGGAACCGTTCTCAGTTGAGCGAAGGCACGTGAGAATGCATCGCAACTTTTCCCTAGAAGGCTCTTGAATAAGGGGAAAGAGGCGAGTAATTTGCATGAGATTTCACACGCGAAGCCCCCCGCCGGTGCGCTGGGTGGCTCACGTAAAAAGGAGGCGGACCGTGAACGAAAAGAAAGCCAGGCTCTCTCGCAGGAATTTCCTGTTGACCGTCGGTGCCGGCGGGGTCGCAACCGCCGCCGCAATCGTCGCCAAGCAGCCCGCGGCGACGCAGTCCAGCACCCAGGATGGCAAGCACGCCACCCGCGGCTATCACGCGACTGAGCACGTCAACAGCTACTACCGCACCGCGAAGGTCTGAGGAGGCACGCCATGCTGCTGACACGCAAAGTCGGATCGGAAGCTCCGCAGGCACGCCTCGCGCGCGGTCTCGCGACGACACTCGCCAAGACCATGGACCGCCGCGCGTTCCTGCGGCGCTCGGGCGTCACGCTCGGTGCCGGCGCAGTCGCCACGCAACTGCCGTTCAGCATGATCGGCGAGGCCGCCGCGGCGAAGGAAGCCGGCGGGGGCAAGATCGAGGTCAAGCGCACGGTGTGCACGCACTGCTCGGTCGGCTGCGCCATCGACGCGCACGTGCAGAACGGCGTCTGGATCCGCCAGGAGCCGGTGTTCGATTCGCCGCTCAACCTCGGCGCGCACTGCGCCAAGGGCGCGAGCGTGCGCGAGCACGGCATCACGCACGATTCGCACCGCCTCAAGTCCCCGATGAAGCTCGAGGGCGGCAAGTGGAAGAAGATTTCCTGGGACCAGGCCTACGACGACATCTCGAAGAAGCTGCTCGCGATGCGCGAGAAGGACGGCCCGGACGCGCTGTTCGTGGTCGGCTCCTCCAAGCACAACAACGAGCAGTCCTACCTGCTGCGCAAATGGCTCGCGCTCTGGGGCAGCAACAACTGCGATCACCAGGCGCGCATCTGCCACTCGACGACCGTCGCCGGCGTGGCCCAGACCTGGGGCTACGGCGCGATGACGAACTCCTACAACGACGAGCAGAACTCGAAATGCCTGTTGTTCCTCGGCTCGAACGCGGCCGAGGCGCACCCGGTGTCGATGCTGCACACGCTGCACGCGAAGGAGAACGGCTGCAAGGT
>CAZOWR010000168.1:0-6358 GCA_964583645.1 uncultured Enterobacteriaceae bacterium | reverse complement strand
ACGACGGCTCCTACCCGATCATCGGCGTCAACACCTTCCGCAACCCGCACGGCGACCCGGTGCCGGCCAAGCTCGAGCTGATCCGCTCTACCGAGGAGGAAAAGCAGTCACAACTGCGCCGGCTGCGCGAGTTTCACAGGCAGCACGAGCAGGACGCGCCGGCGATGCTCGAGCGCCTGCGCCAGGCGGTGATGCGCGACGAGAACGTGTTCGCGGTGCTGATGCAGGCGGTGCGCTGCTGCTCGCTCGGGCAGATCACGCACGCCCTGTTCGAGGTCGGCGGCCAGTACCGGCGCAGCATGTAGGCGCTAGCCGGAGCGGGCGACTGCGTCGCGCAGCGGCAGCTACGGCATCCCGGCCGGGCGGCTCGCGGGCGCGGCGTGGTGTAGGCTAGCGCCCGCCATGGCCGCCACCGGCAACTGGGCCTTCCCCGACAGCCTGCAACCGCGCGCCGAGGAGCTGGCCTTCGACCTCGAGGCCGCGCTCGACGGGGTGGTGATGCTGCGCTCCGAAGTCCCGGAGGAGGCGTTCACCGCGGGGATCCTGGGCACCGAGCGCCTCGGCAACGGCGCGGTCATCCGCGAGGACGGCCTCGTGCTCACCATCGGCTACCTGATCACCGAGGCGCAGACGATCTGGCTGCGCTCGAACCGCGGCGCGGTGGTCGCCGGGCACGCGCTCGCCTACGACCAGCAGACCGGCTTCGGGCTGGTGCTGCCGCTCGCGCCGCTCGGCGTCGCGCCGCTACGGCGCGGCAGCGCGGCCGACTGCACGGTCGGCGACGAGGTGATCCTCATCGGGCACGGCGGGCGCGCGCACGCGCTGAAGGCGCGTCTCTTCGCCAAGCGCGAGTTCGCGGGTTACTGGGAGTACGTGCTGGACGAGGCGCTGTTCACCACGCCCGCGCACCCGCAGTGGGGTGGCGCGGCGCTGCTCGGGCGCGACGGGCGGCTGCTCGGCATCGGCTCGCTCCTCGTGCAGGAGGCCCAGGGGGAGAAGTCCTTCCAGGGCAACATGGTGGTGCCGGTGGACCTGCTCGAGCCGATCCTGGAGGACATGCTGAGCCGCGGCCGCGCCAACCGCCCGGCGCGGCCCTGGCTCGGGCTCTACGCGCAGGAGCTGGAGGGCCGCATCGTGGTCGGGGGCCTCGCCACCGGCGGCCCGGCCGACCGCGCCGGCGTGGAGCTCGGCGACCAGCTGCTCGAGGTGGCGGGCGCGCCCGTCGCCGGGCTCGCGGACTTCTTCCGCAAGGTCTGGCGGCTGGGGCCGGCGGGCACCGCGGTCGCGATCACGCTGCAGCGGCGCGGCGCACGGGTGGAGGCGCGGCTCGCCTCGGCCGACCGCAGCGACTTCCTGCTCAAGCCCCGCCTGCACTAGCGGCGCGCAGCGCCGCCACGATCGAGATGTTCCAGGGCCGCAGGGCGAGCATGACGCCGAAGCTTACGCGCTTGCGCGCCGGCGAGGCGGCGTCGATCTCGGCGAGCTCGTTCACCTCCGCGGCGAGGCGCTCGAAGCGGCGCTTCACCACCGCCGCCGACTCGCTCGAGAGCTCCTGCGCCTCGAAGTGGAAGGCATCCAGCGGCGAGTCGAAGCGCGAGCGCATGAACTCGTTGACGACTTTGAGGCCGTAGGCCCTGCGCAGCGGCCCGCCGCGCCGCCATACGTAGCGCCGCGGCGCACGCACCCGGGCCCGGTTGCCCGGATGCCAGTCGATCAGGCGCAGCTTCTCGAGCCGCGCGAAGTACAGCGTCAGCTGCGGCGCGCCGATGCCGAACTCGCGCGCGATGCGGTCGAAGCGCCACTCGTTGCACAGCAGCCAGAAGATCGAGAACAGGCGCGGGTCCCTGGCGAGCGCCGTTTCCTGCTCGAGGGTCAGCGCTACGGGTCCCTGCCGGCCGTGGGCGAGGCGCGCGAGATCGAGGAAATCGATCTCCAGCACGCGCAGGATCTCCTCCAGCCGCTCGAGGGTCAGGCTGCCCTGCGAGAGCACCCGCTTGACCGTCGGCGTCGACAGGCCGAGCGCGCGCGCGAGCTCGGCGTAGGTCATGCCGCGCGCCTTGAGCTGGCGTTTCAGCGTCTCGATGATCTGGCCGGTCATGCCCCCTCCCAGGCTCAGTTGACCGTAGCTCCGGTGTCGCGCACCACCTTGCCCCACTTGGCGTGCTCGGCGCGCACGAACGCGGCGAACGCCTCGGGCGGCGCGAGGCTCACCCCGACGCCGGTCGCGGCGATCGTCGCGCGCGCTTCGGGTGCCTGCAGCACCCGGCCGATCTCGCCGTGCAGCCGCGCCACGATCTCGCGCGGCAGGCCGGCGGGCGCGAACAGCCCCATCCAGATGGTCGCCTCGTAGCCGGGGACGCCCGCCTCGTGCAGGGTCGGCACCGCGGGCAGCTCCGGGGAGCGCCGCGCGGTAGAGACCGCGAGCGCGCGCAGGCGCCCCGACCTGAGGTGCGGCAGCGCGTTCGGCGTGCCGACGAAGCCCACCGCGACCCGCCCGCCGAGAATGTCCTGCATGGCGCGGTCGCTGCCCTTGTACGGGACGTGGTTGAGCGGCGCCCCGCTCAGGGCGCAGAACAGCGCCGCCACCAGATGCTGCGAGCTGCCGTTGCCCGAGGACGCGTAGTCGATGCGCCCGGGCTCGAGCTTCGCGGCCGCGACGAGCTCCACGACCGTGCGCGCCGCGACGCCCGGATGCACCACCAGCACGTAGGGGCCCTCGGCGATCTTCATCACCGCAGTGAAATCGCGCAGCGCGTCGTAGGGCAGCGACCGGTAGAGGTTGGCGCTGATCACGTGCGTGGTGGAGGTGATCATCAGCGTGTAGCCGTCGGGTTTCGCCTTGGCGACCGAGTCCGCGCCGATGGTCGAGCCCGCGCCGGGCTTGTTCTCCACCACCACCGGCTGGCCGAGCGCCTGCGCGAGCCGGTGCGCGATGATCCGCCCCGGCACGTCCACCAGGCCGCCGGCGGCGAACGGCAGTACCAGGCGGATGGGGCGGGAAGGGTAGGCCTGGGCCCAGGCGGGGGCGGCGAGGGCGAAGAGCAGGATCGCGGCGACGCAGCGCGTGGGCAGGCCCCAGTGCTCGCTACCCGCCATAGCGTTCGAGCCCCTCGACGTCGAGCACCGTGATGCCCCCGTACTCGGTCTGCAGCAGCCCGCCTTTCTCGAGCGTGCGCAGCGCCTGGTTGACGCGCTGGCGCGAAAGCCCCGAGAGGAACCCGATCTCCTCCTGCGAGACCCTGAGCCGCTGGCCGACCCCGGGGTAGAGGAACGGGTTGAAGAGCCAGGCGAGGCAGCGGGCGATGCGCGCATCGGGCTCGAGCAGCCGCTCGTATTCCAGCATGGCGATGAACTGCGCCAGGCGCTCGTTCAACTGGCGCAGCAGGAAGCGGTTGAAGCCGATGCTCGAGTCGAGCAGGCGGTAGAAGGTCGCCCGCGGCATGAGCGCAATGCGCGTGGCGCGCAACGCCACTGCGTCGTAGCGGCGCGGCTCGGTCTTGAGCAGCGAGCCTTCGCCGAACCAGCCGCCCGCGGCCACGCCCGTGAGGGTGGCCGCCTTGCCCTCGGGCGAGACGATGGCGAGCTTGAGCAGGCCGTCGATCACCCCGATCCAGTGCTCCACCGGCTCGCCTTTGCGGCAGGCATAGCCGCCCGGGGGCAGAGCGCGCTCGGCGGTCTCGGCGCGCACGCGCGCGAGCATCCCCGAGTCGAGATCCCTGGCCCAGATCGAGGATGCGAGCAGCTCGTCCAGCGAGGGCAAGGGGGCGAATGTCGTGACGATGACAGAATTGCGCCGAGAATCCGCTACAGTTCCGCCCTCGTCAAGCGTGTGCAAGAATACGCACCGCGTAAGTCCTTGGAGGGGGACGAAAAATGGCAGAATCGCTGCACGGCTTGGACACGTTTCCGAAGCTGCTCGCGCACCATGCCAAGGTCCGGCCCGACCGCCCCGCGATCCGCGAGAAGCACCTCGGCATCTGGCAGACGTGGACCTGGCACGAGTTCGCCGAGGAGGTGCGCTCGATCGCCTGCGGGCTCGCCGAGCACGGCTTCAAGCGTGGCGACCACCTCGCGCTGGTGGGCGACAACCGGCCGCGCATCTATGCTGCGATGTGTGCCGTGCAGTGCCTGGGCGGCGTGCCGGTGCCGCTCTACCAGGACGCCGTGGCAGGCGAGATGGCCTTCCCGATCCAGAACGCGGAGATCACGCACGCAGTGGCGGAGGACCAGGAGCAGGTCGACAAGCTGCTCGAGATCCTGCCCCAGTGCCCGAGCCTGACGCGCATCTACTACGACGACGCGCGCGGCCTGCGCAACTACGCGCAGTCGCAGCTCATGGGCTGGGACCGGCTGCTCAAGGTCGGCCGCGAGGCGCGCCGGCGCGACCCGGCGTTCCTCGAGACCGAGATCGCCAAGGGCGGAGGCGAGGACGTCGCGGCGATGTTCTTCACCTCCGGCACGACAGGGGTGCCCAAGGGCGTGGTGCTCACGCACCACGCCCTCATCGACCGCGCGCTCGCCGCGGCGCAGATGGAGGGGCTGGGCGAGGACGACGTGGTGCTCGCCTACCTGCCGCCGGCGTGGATCGGGCAGAACATCTTCTCCTACGCGCAGCCCTTCGTCACCGGCTACTGCATCTGCTGCCCGGAGTCGGCCGAGACCGTGATGAGCGACATGCGGGAGATCGGCCCGAGCTACTACTTCGCGCCGCCGCGGGTGCTCGAAGCGCTGCTGACGCAGGTCTCGATCCGCATGGAGGACGCGAGCCGCCTCAAGCGCGCGCTGTACCGGTATTTCATGGACGTCGCGCGGCGCGTGGGCGGCGCGATCCTGGATGGCCGGCCGGTCGGCGCGGGCGAGCGGCTGCTCTACTGGCTGGGGGACGTGGTGGTGTACGGGCCGCTGAGGAACGTCCTCGGCATGAGCCGCGTGCGCATCGCCTACACGGCGGGCGAGGCGATCGGTCCGGACCTGTTCCGCTTCTACCGCTCGATCGGCATCAACCTGAAGCAGCTCTACGGCTCGACCGAGACCAGCGTCTTCGTCTGCATCCAGCCCAACGGCCAGGTCAAGCCCGACACGGTGGGGCCGGCGGTGACGGGTGTGGAGCTGCGCTTCACGCCCGAGCGCGAGCTCCTCATCCGCTCGCCGGGCCTGTTCAGGGAGTACTACAAGAATCCCGAGGCGACGCTCGAGGCGAAGGACGCGCAGGGCTGGTTCCACACCGGGGACGCGGGCTACGTGGACGCCGACGGCCACCTCAAGATCATCGACCGGGTGAAGGACGTCGGCAAGCTCGCCGACGGCACGCTGTTCGCGCCCAAGTACCTCGAGAACAAGCTCAAGTTCTTCCCCTACATCAAGGAGGCGGTCGCCTTCGGCCACGGCCGCGAGCGCGTGTGCGCGTTCATCAATTTCGACGCCGAGGCGGTGGGCAGCTGGGCCGAGAAGCGCAACCTGTCCTACTCGGGCTACACCGACCTCGCCTCGCGTGACGAGGTCTACGACCTGGTGCGCGAGTGCATCGAGAAGGTGAACGCCGACCTGGCGGGGGAGCCCGAGCTCACCAACTCGCAGATCCAGCGCTTCCTCATCCTGCACAAGGAGCTCGACCCGGACGACGAGGAACTGACGCGTACGCGCAAGGTGCGCCGGGGCTTCATCGCACAGAAGTATGCGGCGCTGGTCGACGGGCTCTACGGCGGCGCCGATTCGGTGCACATCGAGGCGCAGGTGAAGTACGAGGACGGCCGCACGGCGATGCTCTCGGCCGACCTGAAGATCGGCGACGCCAAGACCTACGCGCCTGCGGCCGCGCGCAAGGCCGCCTGAGGCACGCGCATGAGGGAGACCGAGATCAGCGAGGCGCGGCTGCACGAGCACGTGCGGGCCCACCGCATCGGCGAGCCGCTGCTGCAGGTGGATGAGGTCTCGCTCGCTTTCGGCGGCGTGAAGGCCCTGCAGGGCGTGTCCTTCGACGTGCGCGAGCACGAGGTGCGCGCGATCATCGGCCCCAACGGCGCCGGCAAGAGCTCGATGCTGAACGTGCTCAACGGCGTCTACCACCCGCAGCAGGGCACCATCCGGCTGCGCGCGGGACAGGCCTGGCGCGAGTTCCACGACATGGACTCGCACGAGGCCGCAACCCTGGGCATCGCGCGCACCTTCCAGAACATCGCGCTCTTCAAGGGCATGAGCGTGCTCGACAACATCATGACGGGACGCAACCTGAAGATGCGCTGCTCCTTCCTCGAGCAGGCGCTGTGGGTCGGCCGCGCCAGGAAGGAGGAGCTCGAGCACCGCCGCGCGGTCGAGGAGGTGATCGACTTCCTCGAGATCCAGCACATCCGCAAGACCC
>CAZOWR010000167.1:0-6365 GCA_964583645.1 uncultured Enterobacteriaceae bacterium | reverse complement strand
CATACCGGGTCGAGCGCTACGTGATCGAGCCGCTGCCGAAGGATGCGGTGGTCGACGGCAACATCAACATCCTGGAGGCCGTCGCAGAGGCGGTGGGACGCGGCTACAAGCGCCTGGCGACGCGCACCAAGCACGTCGCGATGGCGGTGCCGACCGGCGCGGTCATCACCAAGAAGATCATCGTGCAGGCCGGGCTGCGCGAGGAGGAACTGGAGACCCAGGTGGAGAGCGAGGCCAACCAGTACATTCCGTTCGCGCTGGAGGAAGTGAACCTCGACTTCCAGGTGCTGGGACCGTCGCCGACCAGCCCCGAGGAGCAGGAGGTGCTGATCGCCGCGACGCGCAAGGAGAAAGTGGCCGATCGCATCGCGGTGGCGGAGCAGGCGGGCCTCAAACCCCTGGTGATGGACGTGGAGTCCTATGCGCAGATGTCGGCGCTCGGGCTGGTGGTAAAGCAGCTCTCCGGCGGCGGCAAGGACCAGAACATCGCGGTGGTCGATGTCGGTGCCAACGTCATGCAGGTGACCGTGGTGCGCAACGACCAGTCGGTGTACGCCCGCGAGCAGGCTTTCGGCGGCAACCAGCTCACCGCGGACATCGTCTCGCGCTACGGCATGAGCCCCGAGGAGGCGGAGAACGCGAAGCGCTCCGGCGGACTGCCCGATGACTTCGAAGCCGAGGTGATGCGGCCCTTCATGGAGAACCTCTCGATGGAGGTGCAGCGTGCGCTGCAGTTCTTCTTCACCTCGACCTCGTACAACACGGTGGAGCAGATCCTGCTTGCCGGGGGCTCGGCGGTGATCCCCGGGCTCGACGAGGTCGTCAACACGCGCACCCAGGTGTCGACGATGGTCGCCAACCCGTTCAGCGCGATGAAGGCCTCGCCGCGCATCCAGCTCAAGCGCCTGATGCAGGATGCCCCCTCGCTTATCGTGTCCTGCGGCCTGGCGATGCGGAGGTTCGACCCGTCATGAGCGTGCACATCAACCTCCTGCCGCACCGCGAGGAGCGGCGCAAGCGCGCCCGGACGCATTTTGCGGTCATGGCCGGCGTGACCGCGGTGCTCGGCCTGGTGATCGTGGGCGCCGGCTGGTTCGTCCTCGACCAGCGCGTCGAGGAGCAGGCGAGCCGCAACCGCTTCATGAAGTCCGAGATCGCCAAGCTCGACAAGGAGATCGACGAGATCAAGAAGCTGAAGGACGAGATCGCGGCGCTGCTGGCGCGCAAGCAGGTGATCGAGACGCTGCAGACCGACCGCGCGCAGACGGTCTACCTGCTCGACGAGCTGGTGCGGCAGATGCCGGAGGGCGTGTTCCTCAAGGCGCTCAAGCAGAAGGGCCTGGGCATCAACGTGGTCGGGTACGCGCAATCCAATGCGCGCGTCTCCGCGCTGATGCGCAACATCGAGTCCTCGCCCTGGCTCGCCAGCCCGAGCCTGGTGCAGATCAAGGCGGTCACCGTCGGCAAGATGCGCGTCTCGGAGTTCAACCTGAACTTCGCGCTCAAGCGCGCCGTCGCCAAGGACGAGTCCAAGGACGCCGCGAAGGGCGCCGCGAAGGGCGCGGCGAAGAAGGGCTAGTCACATGGCGCTCAACCTCAACGCGATCGTCGAGGACTTCAAGCGCACCAACTGGCAGGACCCGGGCACCTGGTCGCTCGCGCCCATGCTGCTGGTGCTCGTCGCGATCCTGGTTGCCCTCCCGACCGCAGGCTTCTTCGGCCTGTGGCAGGGCCAGCTGGAGGAGCTCGAGCGCGGCCAGGCCCAGGAGAAGACCCTCAAGGACGACTACCTCAACAAGAAGCGGCAGGCGGTCAACCTCGACCTGCACAAGCAGCAGCTGCGGGAGATCGATACGCAGTTCGGCGCGCTGCTCAAGCAGCTGCCCAACAAGGCGCAGATGGACGCGCTGCTGGTGGACATCAACCAGGCGGGGCTGTCGCGGGGGCTGCAGTTCGAGCTGTTCAAGCCTGCGCCCTCGGAGTCGGCGAAGGAGTTCTACGCCGAGCTGCCCATCGAGATCAAGGTGATGGGCACCTACCACGACATGGGCGCGTTCGCGGCGGATGTCGGCCAGCTGTCGCGCATCGTGACGCTCAGCGACGTCGCGATCGAGGCGGCGAAGGACGGCAACCTGGCGATGAATGCCACCGCGCGCACCTACCGCTACCTCGACGACGAGGAAGTGGCGGCGCAGCGCAAGGCGACGTCGAAGAAGGTCGCCAAGGGGGCGAAGAAATGAGCGCGCGCCTGCAGCGTGCGAAGCTCGCGCTCGCCGCCGCCGCGGCGCTCGGGCTGGCCGCCTGCGGCGGCGAGGAGTTCGGCGACCTCAAGCAGGAGCTTGTCCGCCTCACGAAGGACCTGCGCGGCAAGGTCGAGCCGCTGCCGCAGGTGAAGCAGTACGAGCCGGTGCCCTATCGCAGCGAGAGCCTGGTCGACCCGTTCGTCCCGGCGCGCATCGTCGTGGCGCAGGTCGCGGGCGGGGCGGGAAGCGGCGGCCCGCAGCCCGACACGAGCCGGCCGAAGGAGCCGCTGGAGGCGTTCCCGCTCGACTCCATCCAGATGGTGGGCACGCTGACGCAGAAGGACGAGACCTACGCGCTCGTCAAGGCGGGGCCAAATCTATACCGGGTGAAGAAGGGCAACTACATGGGCCAGAACTTCGGCCTCATCACGGCGATCGACGAGTTCCAGATCAGCCTCAAGGAAGTGGTGCAGGACAGCGGAGGCGACTGGGTCGAGCGCACGGCGCAGGTGCAGATCGGGGCCGGGAGATGATCATGCGAAAAACACTGCAATACCTTTGCTTTTCGATCGCGGCGTGGCTCGCCGGGCTGGGGCTCGCGCTCGCGCAGGGCAACAGCATCGAGGCCTTCGACGTCACGCAGCAGGGCGCCAACGTGGTGGTGCGCATCACCACCAAGGAGCCGCTGAAGAGCGTGCCGCCGAACTTCAGCGTGGCCAATCCGGCGCGGCTGGTGTTCGACTTCGCCAACACCGGCAACGCGCTCGGGCGCAACGCGCAGGACATCGGCCAGGGCGAGCTGCGCAACATGAACCTGGTGCAGGCGGGAGACCGCACGCGCCTGGTGCTCAACCTGCGCCGCTCGGTCACGCACCAGGCGGTGCTCGACGGCAGGAACCTCGTGGTCACGCTCTCCTCGCCTGCCGCCGCCGCCACCCCGGCGCCGTTCGCCGAGGGCAAGGCCGACGCCAAGCACGCGATCCGCGACGTCGACTTCCGCCGCGGGCGCGCGGGCGAGGGCAGGATCGTGGTCGACCTGTCGGACACCGCTACCGGGATCGACATCCGGCAGCAGGGCCAGAACATCGTGGTCGAGTTCCTCAAGACCTCGCTCCCGGACAACCTGCGGCGGCGCCTGGACGTGGTCGACTTCGCCACGCCGGTGCAGACCATCAGCACCTTCCAGCAGGGCGAGAACGTGCGCATGGTGGTGGAGGCCCGCGGCCAGTGGGAGCACAACGCCTACCAGTCCGACACCCAGTTCGTGGTCGAGGTGAGGGCCGCGGTGGCCGATCCGTCGCGCGCCGCGCAGCGCGGCCGCTACACCGGGGAGAAGCTCTCGCTCAACTTCCAGAACGTCGAAGTGCGCGCGGTGCTGAACGTGATCGCCGATTTCACCGACCTCAACATCATCACCAGCGACACGGTCTCGGGCAGCATTACGCTGCGCCTGAAGGACGTGCCCTGGGACCAGGCCCTGGACATCATCCTGCAGACCCGCGGCCTCGACATGCGCAAGTCTGGCAACGTCATCTGGATCGCGCCGCGCGACGAGCTCGCCACGCGCGAGAAGCTCGCGCTCGAGTCGCAGCAGCAGATCACCGATCTCGAGCCGCTGCGCACCGAGGTGTTCCAGCTCAACTATCACAAGGCCGAGGCCTTCGTGAAGGTGCTCACCGACGAGAAGAACCGCATCCTGTCCAAGCGCGGCAGCGCGGTGATCGACCCGCGCTCCAACAAGCTCTTCATCCAGGACACGCCGGCGAGGCTGGAGGAGGTGCGCCGCGTCATCGCCGGGGTCGACGTGCCCGTGCGCCAGGTCATGATCGAGGCGCGCATCGTCGAGGCGGCCGACACCTTCAGCAAGAACCTTGGGGCGCGCCTGGGCTATCACGACCTGAGCCCGGGGCACCGCATCCTCGGCCAGAACAGCCCGCGCTTCTCCTTCGGCGGCGGCCTGAGCGATGTCGGGGGTCATGCCGGCGGCGGCGCCCAGGGCGGCGTGCCGGTGTTCATCCCGGACAGCCTCTCGGTGAACATGCCGGCGCAGGGCCTGAACGCGATCAACCCCGGGCAGTTCTCGTTCATCCTGTTCAACTCGAAACTCACGCAGTTCCTCAACCTCGAGATCTCCGCGCTCGAGGCCGACGGCAAGGGCAAGGTGATCGCGAGCCCGCGCGTGCTGACCGCGGACCAGGTCGAGGCGGTGATCGAGCAGGGCACGGAAATCCCGTACCAGCAGGCGACCTCCTCGGGCGCGACCAGCGTCTCGTTCCGCAAGGCCAACCTCGCGCTCAAGGTCAAGCCACAGATCACGCCCGACGGCAACATCATCATGACGCTGGACGTGAACAAGGACGAGCCGGGGGCGGTGACTCCCGCCGGGGTGCAGATCACGACCAAGCACGTCAAGACCGAGGTGTTGGTGGAGAACGGCGGCACCGTGGTGATCGGCGGCATCTACCTGCAGCGCGACCGCTCCGACACGACGCGCGTGCCGTTCTTCGGCGAGCTGCCTTACATCGGATTCCTGTTCAGGAACAACGCCACGGTCTCGACGCGCGACGAGCTGCTCGTGTTCATTACGCCGCGCATCGTGAACGAGCGCCTGACGGTTCGCTGACGCCATCGCCGCAGCCCTCCGGACGGCCGGGCAAGCCCGGCCGTTTCTTTTTGCCCGGCTGCGTACAATGGTCGCCGTGCAGCGCACCGCCAATCTCGTGCTGGTGGGCATGATGGGCGCCGGCAAGAGCACGGTCGGCAGGCTCCTCGCCCGGCGCCTGAAGCGCGCCTTCCACGACGCCGATCAGGAGATCGAGCGCCGCTGCGGCGTGCGCATTCCCGTGATCTTCGAGATCGAGGGGGAGGCGGGCTTCCGCGCGCGCGAGACGCAGGTGCTCGCGGAGCTGTGCGCGCTCGAGGGCATCGTGCTCGCGACCGGCGGCGGCGCGGTGGTCGCGCCGCGCAACCGGGGCCTGATCGCGGCCTGCGGCAGCGTGATCTACCTGCACGCCCGGCCGGCCGAGCTCTGGCATCGCGTGCGCCAGGACCGCAACCGGCCGCTGCTCTTCACCGCCGATCCGCGCGCGCGGCTCGAACAGCTTTACGCAGAGCGCGATCCCCTGTACCGCGAGCTCGCCGACGTGGTGCTCGACACCGGCCGCCAGAGCGCGCAGGCGCTGGCGCGGGCGCTGCTCGCGCGGCTGGAGCAGGCGTGCAAACTGTCCGCGTAGCGCTCGGCGAGCGCGCCTATCCGATCCACATCGGGACCGGCCTGATCGGCGAGGCCACTCTCTATGCGCCGCATCTGGGCGGGGGCGCCGTGGCGGTGATTTCGAACGCGGTGGTGGCGCCGCTGTATCTGGAGCGGGTCGTGAGCGCGCTCGCGTCGGCCGGGGCGCGCTGCGTGCCGGTGGTGGTGGAGGACGGCGAGCACGCCAAGAGCTGGCCGACGCTCGAGCGCGTGTTCGACGCGCTGCTCGCGGCGCGCTGCGGCCGGGACTCGGTCATCGTGGCGCTCGGCGGCGGGGTGATCGGCGACCTTGCGGGCTTCGCCGCCGCCGTCTACCAGCGCGGCGTTCCCTTCGTGCAGGTGCCGACGACGCTGCTCGCCCAGGTGGATTCGGCCGTCGGCGGCAAGACCGCGATCAACCATCCGCGCGGCAAGAACATGATCGGGGCGTTCCACCAGCCGCGGGCGGTCGTCTCGGACGTGGCGACGCTCGACACGCTGCCCGAGCGTGAGCTGCGCGCGGGGCTCGCCGAGGTGATCAAGCACGGCCTCGCCCTCGATGAGCCGTTCGTCGCCTGGCTGGAGGCGAACCTGGGCCGGCTGCTGGCGCGCGAGCGCGATGCGCTCGAGCACGCCGTGCTGCGCTGCTGCGAGCTGAAGACGGGCGTGGTCGCGCTCGACGAGCGCGAGACAGGGCCGCGCGCAGTCCTCAACTTCGGCCACACCTTCGGGCATGCGATCGAGGCGGGCCTCGGCTACGGCGAGTGGCTGCACGGCGAGGCGGTCGCTGCCGGCATGGTGATGGCGGCGGAGCTCTCGGTGCGCGCGGGGACGCTCGCGGGCGCCGGGGCGGCGCGCGTGCGCGAGCTCGTCGCGCGCGCCGGGCTGCC
>CAZOWR010000166.1:0-6374 GCA_964583645.1 uncultured Enterobacteriaceae bacterium | reverse complement strand
CGGTGCGCAGGTCGAGCGCGAGGCTGCGCACCTGCTCCGGGCTCATGTAGCGCGGCGTGCCGAGGATCTCGCCGTGGCCGGTGCGGTCGATCGAGTCGATGTGCTTGGCGATGCCGAAATCCACGATCGCCAGGCTGCCGTCGGCCCGGAACATGAGGTTCTGCGGCTTGAGGTCGCGGTGCAGCACGCCCCGCTCGTGGATGTCGCCGAGGGCGAACATCAGCTCGCGGAAGATGCGCAGCGCCTCCTGCGGCGCGAGGGCGCGCCCCGCCAGCCGCTTGTCGAGATCGCCGCCGTCGAAGAACTCCATCACCAGGTAGGCGTTGCCCTCGGACACGCCGTGCCCGTGGATGCGCGCCACGTGGCGGCTGCGGATGCGCTCGATCAGGTTGTACTCCTCCACGAAGCGCTCCAGCGCCGTCCCGTTCTCCATGACCTCGCTGCGCAGGATCTTCACCACCAGCGGCTCGTCGTCGGACTCGCGCGAGGCGAGGTAGACGCGCGACATGCCGCCTTCGCCGATCAGGCGCAGCACGTTGATCCCGGGGATGCGGATGCGCGCGCCGAGCTGGTGGCCCTCCAGCCGCGCCGCGATCTCGGGCGGCATGGTCTTCTCGAGCTCGTCGCGCGTCAGCTCGCGGATCGAGGTCACCAGGCGCTCGCGGGTCAGCTCTTGCTTGCGCTGATAGTCGTCGGCGCCCGCCTTCATCGCGCGCACCGCGATGATCTCGTTGCCCGCCCCGGTCAGGAACAGGACCGGCGGGCAGTCGGCGCGCGCCTTGAAGCCCTGGAGCCACTGCAGGCCGTCGCCGCGCCCGAGCATGTAGTCGAGGATGACCGCGTCGTAGGACCCCAGCGGGAAGGACTCGTCGGGCATGTCGCGGGTGAGCGGATCGAACTGCTCGACTTGGGCGCGCGGCCACTCCTGCCGCAGGTAGTGCGCGAGCAGGTTGCGCAGGTCCTCGTCGTCGTCGATGACGAGGATCTTCATGCGGCGGCCTGGCTGGGCGCGACGTGCAGCGCCACCACCTCGACCGGCTCGGACTTGCCCTTGAGCGACACCTTGCGCCGGTCGAGCGAGGTCGCGCGCCCGAGCATGCGCTGCAGCGACAGCACCGCCCTGGGGCCGATGAGGATCTCGTTGGGCGCCGCTCCCTGCATGAGGCGCGCGGCCACGTTGACGGTGTCGCCGATGATGGTGTAGCTCATGAAGGTCGGCGCGCCGACGTTGCCGACGACCACCTCCCCCGCCTCGATGCCGATGCCGATGCCCACGGCGAGCCCGAAGCGCTCGCGCCAGCGCGCCGCCACCGGCGCGAAGCGCTCGATCATGGCGCGCCCGGCCGACACCGCGCGCTCGGCGGCGTCGGGCTGCGGCACCGGAACGTTGAAGCCCACGAGCAGACTGTCGCCCGCCATGCTGAACACGGTGCCCTCGTGCGCGTGCGCGGCAGCGGTCAGCTCGGTGAAGAACTCGTTCAGCATCGGCACGATGCTCGACACGGGCACCGACTCCGAGAGCCGGGTGAAGCCGCGCAGGTCCGCGAACAGCGCCACCACCGCGGTGCGCTCGCTCAGGTCGCGGAACATGTCGTGTCCGGAGTGCGACTCGCTCAGCACGCGCTCGGCGAGCTGCGGGGCGATGTAGCGCACGAACGCGCGGCGGATCGCCTCCTTGCGCTCGACCTCGGCGGCCAGCCGCCGGCGCTCCAGCTCCTTGCGTGTCTCGTGCAGGCGCCGCAGCGTCTTGACGCGCGCGAGCAGCTCCTCGCGCTGCACCGGCTTGGAGAGGAAGTCGTCCGCGCCCGCCTCGATGCCGCGCACCCGGCTCTCCTTGTCCTCGAGCGCGGTGACCAGCACCACGGGCGTAAGCGCGGTGGCGTCGCTTTCCTTCAGCCGGCGGCAGATCTCGAAGCCGCTGGGGCCCGGCATCAGGATGTCGAGCAGCACCAAGTCGGGCGGCGCGGCCGCGATGCGCTCGAGCGCGGCGTGGCCGTCGTTGACGATGTCCGCGCGCATGCCCTCGCGGGTCAGCAGGCGCGCCAGGAACCCGGCCATGTCCGGGTCGTCGTCGACCACCAGGACGCGGAACTCGCCCTGCTGCGCGGGCGCCGCCTCACTCATAGACGACCTGCACGCGCGCCAGATAGTCCGCGTACTCGGCGAGGCAGGCCTCGATCTGAGCGCGCGCCTGGGCCTTGGCGGCGTCCTCGACCTGCTTGCCGAGCGTAGAGACGCGCTCGAAGCCGTAGGAATTGCCGACCCCCCTCATGCGGTGGCCGAGCTGGCGCAGCTGCTCGAAGTCGCCGGCGGCGAGCGCGGCGCGCAGCGCCTCGATCTCCTTGGCGCGGTTGGCGAGAAACGTCGGGATCAGGTCCTCGAGATCCTTCGCGACGGTGACGATCAGCATCGGGGCGGGTTCGCTCATGCGCGCATTATAGGGAGGGGTCCCAGGCGGCGCCGTCGGGCGCGGTGTCAAAGTCAGTGAAAGTCGCGCGAGCGCGCCTCGAGCCGGCCGAGCAGCGCGCTGTGATCCTCGAGCCGCCGCGCCACGAGGTGGACCACGTCCCCGTCGCGCTCGATCACGCCCTCGACGCCCATCAGGCGCGCGCCGAGCAACGCCCGCCTCTGGCGCTCGACCAGGTCCGCCCAGACCACCACGTTGGCGCAGCCGGTCTCGTCCTCCAGGGTGACGAACACCACCCCGGTGGCGGTGTCGGGACGCTGCCTGCAGGTCACGAGCCCGGCCGCGCGCGCCCGCCGGCCGTGCGGCAGCGCGCGCAGCGCTTCGGCGCTCGAGAAGCGGTGACGCTCCAGCGCGCCGCGCAGCAGCGCGAGCGGATGGCGGCCGAGCGTGAAGCCGAGGCTCGCGTAGTCGGCCACGATCTCCTCGCCCTCCGACGGCGCCGGCAACGCGGGTACCTCGTCCTCGGCCGGCGCACCCAGCCCCGGTCGGGGCTCGACCCCGGCGGCGACCCAGCGCGCGCGCCTGCGGTGCCCCGCCAGTCCCCGGAGCGCGCCCGCAGCGGCGAGGCAGCGCAGCTGCCTGCGATCGAGCTTCGCGCGCCGGGCGAGCTCCGACACGGAGCCGAGCGGGCGCGCCGCGACGATGCGCTGCGCCGCGTCCTCGCCGAGGCCCGCCACCATGCGAAGCCCCAGCTGCACGGTCTCGGCTTCGAGCGTGCAGTCCCAGGCGCTCGCGCAGGCGTCCGCAGGGCGCACCTCTACGCCGTGCCGGCGCGCGTCCTGCACCAGCTGCGCCGGCGCGTAGAAGCCCATCGGCTGGCTGTTGAGCAGCGCGGCGAGGAACGCCGCCGGGTGATGGCGCTTGAGCCACGCCGAGACGTACACCAGCAGCGCGAAGCTCGCCGAGTGCGACTCGGGAAAGCCGTACTCGCCGAAGCCCAGGATCTGGCGGTAGATCGCGTCGGCGAACTCGGGGCGGTAGCCGTTGCGCCGCATGCCGTCCTTGATCCTGGCCTCGAAAGGCTCCAGCCCCCCCTTGCGCTTCCACGCCGCCATCGAGCGACGCAGCGCGTCGGCCTCGCCCGCGCTGAAGCCCGCCGCGACCATCGCCAGCTGCATCACCTGCTCCTGGAAGATCGGCACCCCGAGCGTGCGCTCGAGCACCGCCTTCACCGCCTCGCTGGGGTAGGCGACCGGCTCCAGCCCCCTGCGGCGCCGCAGGTACGGGTGCACCATGCCGCCCTGGATCGGGCCCGGGCGCACGATCGCGACCTCGATCACGAGATCGTAGAAGCTCGCCGGCCGCAGGCGCGGCAGCATCGACATCTGCGCGCGCGACTCGATCTGGAACACGCCCACGGTGTCGGCCCGCTGGATCATGGCGTAGACCCCGGGGTCCTCCGGCGGAACGTCCTGCATCGCGAGGCCCAGCATGCCGAGCGCGCGCCGGATCGCCGAGAGCATGCCAAGCGCCAGCACGTCCACCTTGAGCAGGCCGAGCGCCTCGAGGTCGTCCTTGTCCCACTGGATCACGCTGCGCTCGGGCATCGCCGCGTTCTCCACCGGCACGAGTTCCGCGAGCGGCCCGCGCGAGATGACGAAGCCGCCGACGTGCTGCGAGAGGTGGCGCGGGAAGCCGATCAGCTCCCCGGCGAGCGCGAGCAGCCGCCCGATGCGCGGATCGTCCGGATCGGCTCCCGCTTCCCGCAGCCGCTCGCGCAGCACCGGGCGTCCATCCCACCAGGCGAGCGACCCCGAGAGGTCGAGCTCCAGCCCGAGCGCCTTGCCGAGATCGCGCAGCGCGCTGCGCGGGCGGTAGCAGATCACGGTGGCGGCGAGCGCCGCCCGCTCGCGCCCGTATTTCGCGTACACATACTGGATCACCTCCTCGCGCCGCTGGTGCTCGAAGTCGACGTCGATGTCCGGCGGCTCGTTCCTTTCCCGCGAGACGAAGCGCTCGAACAGCATCGACATGCGATCCGGGTCGACCTCGGTGATGCCCAAGGCATAGCAGACCGCCGAGTTGGCCGCCGAGCCGCGTCCCTGGCACAGGATGCCGCGGCTGCGCGCGAAGCGCACCACGTCGTGCACCGTGAGGAAGAATGCCTCGTAGCCGAGCTCGGCGATGAGCGCGAGCTCGTGCGCGACGAGGGCGCGCACCTTCTCCGGCGCGCCCGCGGGGAAGCGCCAGCGCAGGCCTGCCTCGACCAGCCGGGCGAGCCAGCTTGCAGCCGTCTCGCCCTCGGGCACCAGCTCCCGCGGGTACTCGTAGCGCAGCTCGTCCAGCGAAAAGCTGCAGCGCCCGGCGATGCGCAGCGTCTCGGCGAGCAGCAGCGGCGGATAAAGCTGCGCGAGGCGCGCGCGCAGCCGCAGGTGGCGCTCGCCGTTCGGCTCCAGCAGCCGGCCGCACTCGGCGAGCGGCCGCCCGAGGCGCACCGCGCTGAGCGCATCCTGCAGGCGGCGGCGCGAGCGCAGATGCATCAGCACCCCGCCCGCGGCGACCAGCGGCAGGCCGCAGGCGGCGGCGAGCCCCTGCAGCTGCGCGAGGCGCGCGTGGTCGTTCGGCCCGCAGTGCAGCTCGACCGCGATCCAGGCAGCGCCGGGAAACCGCTCGGCGAGCCAGCGACAGAAAAAGGGGTCTGACCCCTTTTCCCCGACCAGCAGCGCGAGCGTCCCGCTTCCTGAAAGCCGCTCCAGGTCGGCGCGCTGCAGCGCATAGCGGCCCTTCCGGCTCCTGCGCCGCCCGGTCGTGATCAGGCAAGAGATCGCGCCGTAGGCGCGCCGGTCGGCGGCGAGCAGCACCAGCTGCGTGCCGTCCTCGAGCCGCAGCTCGGTGCCGAGCAGCAGCTTGAGCCCGTGCGCTTTCGCCGCCACGTGCGCGCGCACCGCGCCGGCGAGCGAGCACTCGTCGGTGAGCGCGAGCGCCGCGTAGCCGAGCGCGGCGGCGCGCGCCACCAGCTCCTCGGGGTGCGACGCCCCCCGCAGGAAGGTGAAGTTCGAGAGGCAGTGCAGCTCCGCGTAGCCCGGCAGCTCAGGCGAAGATCCCATGCAGATGCCAGCCGACCGGGTCGCGGAACACCCACAGCAGCGAGGCCTCGCCGCTGCGGGCGACGAAGTAGTCGCGCTTCGCCTCCTCGCCGTCCCACCAGCCGCTCTCGATGCGCTCCGGCCCGGCGAGCAGCACGAAGTCGGCTTCGCCCAGGCGCCGCGGCGGGTCGAGCAGCCACAGCGGCCTCGGGCCCGGCGGCGTCTCGTCGCAGCGGCCCTCCACCCCGGGGGCGAGCGCGCGCCAGGCGCGCTCCGGGCGATGCTCCGAGTGCGGCGCGAGGCCGTGCACCGCGGCGCTGCCCAAGCGCGCCTGCAGGCGCTCGATCAACCGCAGCCAGTCCTCGCCCTCCTCGCGCGCATCGCGCCACAGGCCGCGGCTCGAGCCCGGCAGCGGCTCGAGCGCCGTCGCCTCGAGCCGGATCGCCTCGACCGGGGCGGCGAGGACGAGGCGCCCGAGCCGCTCACCGAGCAGCCGCGCGCAGTGCGCGGCCTCGCGCGCCGGTCCAGCGAGCCCGATCTCGATGCGCGCAGGCGGCGCCTTGCGATGCAGCAGCTCGAGCGCGAAGCGGCGCACCCCGGCATGGCGCGCGGCGAGGAAGCCCTCCAGGCCGGCGAGCAGGCGCCGCGCGGCGAACAGCACGCTCCCTGCCTCGAGCGCCTCGCCCGGAAGCTCCAGCCTCGCCGCGTAGCGCTCCGGCGGGACGAACAGCGCACGCGGCTCGGGCAGCCGGCCGCGGGCGCGGTCCAGCGCCTCCAGCAGCGCGGGGCCGAAGCGCTGCGCCAGCCCCGCGCGCGGCAGCCGCTCGAGCTCGCCGAGCGTGCGCAGCCGGAGCCCGGCGGCGAGCTCGAGCGCCTCGGGT
>CAZOWR010000165.1:0-6411 GCA_964583645.1 uncultured Enterobacteriaceae bacterium | reverse complement strand
CTCGCGACGAGCCCCTGCTTCTCCGGGTTGCTCGAGATGGCGAACACGATCGGCACGTCCTTGGTCTGCTTCATTGCGACCAGCGCCATGCCGGTGAAGACCACGACGAGGACTTCCGGCTTCCTCGCCAGCAGCTCCGCGATCATCGGCTCCCAGCGTCTGCCGTCGTCGTGCGCGTAGCCCCTCAGGTACTCGATCGTGCGGCCCTCGACCCAGCCGAGCTCCCCCAATCGCTGGACCACCCAGCTCGGCTGTTGCGGGTCGGGCCTGCCCGGCGAGGCGATCGCGACGCGGCGCGGGCGCGGCGCCTGGGCGCGCGCAAGCGGCGCCATCGCGAGCGCCCCGCAGGCGAGGATCCATTCGCGCCGGGTCGAGGTCACTGGATCACCTCGTCGGCGCGCAGCAGCACGGACTGCGGAATCCGGATGCCGAGCGCCTTGGCGGTGCGCAGGTTGACGGTCAGCACGAAACGGTCGGGCTGCTCGACCGGCAGGTCGCCGGGCTTCGCTCCACGCAGGATCCGGTCGACGAGGCTCGCGGCGCGGCGGTAGTTCTCCGAGACGTCGGGCGAGTAGCTCACGAGCCCTCCGGCGGCCGCGGCCGGCCGTATCTGGGAGAACAGCGGCACGCGCGCCCTCAGCGCGAGCGCGGCGAGCGCCTCCGCGTGCACGAAGAAGAACGAGAGCGGGGGCAGGATAACGGCATCGGCCTTGCGCGCGGCGATCTCCGCGAACGCGCCCTCGAAGCCCGCGGCGTCCTTCACCCAGACGACGCTCACGTCGTGGCCCGAGCCGGGCGCGCTCCCGAGATAGTCGCCGGCGTTGCGCTTCGCGACCGGGTCGGGCTCGTACGAGAGCAGCGCGACGCGGCGCGCGCCGGGGAGGCAGTCGCGGATCAGCTGCAGAGTGGCGCCGCCCATTCCCCGCAGCGAGGCCCCGGTGATGTTGCCCCCGGGGCGCGCCAGGCTCTTGACGAAGCCCTGCTCCACGGGAGCGCCCGCAGTCGCGAAGACGATCGGGATGCTCGTGGTCGCCTTCTGCAGGGCGGCGATCGCGGCCGAGCCGCCGGTGACGATGACCGAGGGCTTCAGCGCGACGACCTCGCGCGCGAGCGCCGCCACCCGCTCGGTCCTCCCCTCCGTGTAGCGTGCCTCGACGGCGAAGTCGCGGCCTTCGGCATGCCCGAGCTCGGCGAGCCTCGTTTTGAAGATCGCCAGGAGGGGCCGGAAGCGTTCGGCCGTGGCGTCGTGGAGGAAGACGAGCTTGTGTTTCGGCTGCTGCGCGCGCGTGAGCGGCGCCATCCCCATCGCCGCCGCGGCGAGCAGCCAGTCGCGCCGCCTCATTCGATCACCTCGGTCGCTCGCAGCAGCACCGACTGCGGGATCTTGATGCCGAGGGCTTTCGCGGTACGCATGTTGACGGTCAAGTTGAACCGCTCGGGCTGCTCGACCGGCAATTCGCCCGGCTTCGCGCCCTTGAGGATGCGGGCCACGTAATCCGCGGCGCGCCGGTAGTCCCCCTTGAGGTCATTGTCATGGCTCAACAGGCCGCCGGCGACGGCGTACGCCCTGCGCGGACCGACCAGAGGCAGCCGTGCCTTGGCTGCAAGTTCGTTCAGCACCGGAGCGCTCCCGGCGAACAGCGGCGCTGCGCCAACGAAGACGATCTCGGCGCGCGAGCGCGCGATCCGGGTGAACGTGGAGGCGAAGTCCTCCGGCCGTCTTACGAGGAATGCTTCCACCTCGAATCCGAGGGCCGCGAAATTCGCCAGCAAGGCCGACCGAGACCGTTCTATGCTCGGATCGTCGAGGTCGATCAACGCAAGGCGGCGCGCCGCGGGAAAGGTTTCGCGGAGGATTTCTCCGAGCTTCGTCGCCATCGCCACGCTCTCGAAAGCAACCCCGGTCATGTTGCCGCCCGGACGCGCATAGCTCGTCACGAAACCCTGCCTGTCCGGGCCCGTGACGGCGGTGAATACCACCGGCACCGTGCTCGTCGCCTGCTTGAATGCCGCGGCGACGGGCGAACTCGGGGCGACGACCACCTCCGGTTTCAGCGCGAGCAGCTCGCGCGCCAGCGCCGGCAACCGCTCGACGCTGCCGTCCGCCCAGCGCTTGTCGATCACCACGTCGCGGCCTTCGGCATAGCCGAGCTCGGCGAGCCGCATCGTGAACGCGTCGAGCTGCGGCTTGCTGAATTTCCGCGTCGCCGGCATCAGGAACGCGATCCGACGCGGCAAGCCCGGCGCCTGCGCCCCGGCTCGCGCAGCGGCAAGCGCCGCCCAGGCGCCCGACGCAATAATCAGCGTGCGCCGCTTCATTCGATCACCTTCGTCGCGCGCAGCAGCACCGGCTGGGGAATCCGGATCCCCTGCGCCCGCGCGGCCTTGAGGTTCACGGCGAGCTCGATGACCGAGGCCTGCTCCACCGGCAGGTCCGCCGGCTTCGCGCCCTGCAGCACGCGGTGCGCGTAATCGGCGAGGCGCACGAAGCCCGCGCGCACGTCGCTCGCGTACGCGACCAGACCGCCGGCCTCGGCGAAGGGCAGCTCCGGGTAGACGGCCGGAAGCCTGGTGCGCGCCACCGCATCGACGACCACCTGGCGGTGAATGTTGTTGACCGGCCCGCCGCCGATCAGGAATCCCTCGAGCCGCTGCGCGGCCGCGCCGGCGACGGCCGCCTCGATCTCGCCGGGCGCGTCGGCGACGAGCCACGTCACCTCGAATCCCGTCCTTGCCGCGAGGTCGTTGATCATCGGCTCGTACTGCTTCTCGGAGGCCTGCCGCAGACAGCCGATGCGCCGTGCGCGCGGCGCGAGCTCGCGCAGCAGCTCGAAGCGCTTGCCGAAGAGCTCCGCGGTGAGCTGGAAGATCCCGGTGAGGTTGCCCCCGGGCCGCGCGAGGCTCGCGACCAGCCCCGTCGCGACCGGATCGATGCCGATGCGGAACACGACCGGGATGCTGGAAGTCGCTGCCTTGAGCGCAGCCGTCGACTGGTGCGCGCCGGCGGCGATCAGCGCGGGCTTGAGCGCGACCAGCTCGCGCGCAAGCTCGGGCAGCCGTTTCAGGTCGCCGCCGGGGTGGCGCGATTCGACGAGCAGCGTGCGGCCCGGCTCATGGCCCAGCTCGCGCATGCGCTGCAGAAACACGGGAGGCGTGTCGATGCCGACGCCGAGCCAGCCGATGCGGTGGACGACTTGCGCGCGCGCAGGCGCGCGAACGCCCGCGCCGGACAGCAGCGCGAGTCCCAGAAGCCTGCGGCGTGTGTTGATTCCCCCCAACTCTCCGGGCCCGCGCGGTTCGCCGCCCCGGGCCCGCGAGCATCATGCGCGTCCGAGGCGCGCGAGGTCAAGCCAATCGCTGCGCTACCAGACCGTCTGCAGCTGCGGCGAGCGGCGCAGCCTCTGGTCGGCGGTGAGGAGTTTCGTTTCAAGGGCGATCGCCGTCGCCGCAATGATGCGGTCTGCGGGATCTCGGGGCATCGGGTCCGCAAACCCGCCCGCAATCCGGGCGATCTCCGCGCTGACCGGCTCGACCTTCAATTCCGCGATGCGGTGGATCTCGGCGAACCAGTCCACCAGGGACAGTCCGAGGTCAACGCGGCCGCGACGCGCGGCCGTGGCGATCTCGAAGAGGCTGATGGCCGAGGCGATGGCCGGGCCGGCGCGCAGCGCGCCCGCGATCGCGCGCCGCGCGCGGCCGGGAAGCCGTGTCGAGCCCGACACCCACCACAGCAGGATGTGGGTGTCCAGCACGATCACCGGTTGACCTCCCACTCGTCCGGGTCGATCACCGGGTCGGTGGGGCGATCGAAGCGCAGCACGCTGCCGCGCAGCCGGGCCCACGCAGCTTCCGACTCCGACTTCGCCGGCGCCGGAGGGACGAGCTCGGCGATCACCTTGCCGCGCGAAGTAATGCGCAGCCGCCCCCCCTTGCGGACCCGGGCAAGGTAGGCGGGCAGGTTCTGCCGCAGCTCCGTGACCTTCACGTCTTTCATGGCGCCTCCATAGATGTACAAATGAAATGTACAGATGCCGGAGCCCGGGGTCAAGCGGTCGCGCGCCGGCGCGCCTGCGCCCGCCCCAGCCAGAAGCTCACCGCGAGCCAGCCCGCGGCCACCGGCAGCGCCGCGAAGGCGATGCCGGAGACGCCGGCGCCGAGGCTGCGCAATCCCGCCACCAGCCAGCCGGCGAACGCATCGCCGCCGCGGTAGACCACGGTGTCGATGAAGTTCTTCGCCTTGTAGCGCTCTTCCCTCGGCACCACGGTGTAGAGCGCCTCGCGCACCGGCTTGGAGATCGCGAACTCGCCGACGCGGCGCGTGACGCCGAACGCGATCAGCACCGCGAGCGCGGGGACGAGCCCGAGCCAGGCGAAGCCGGCGAGCGAGGCGAGCGGCATCAGCGCGAGCATCCAGCCCACGCCGAGCGCCGCGCCCAGGCGCGCGGTGAGCGTGAGCTGCACGATGAGCGTGAGCGAGTTCACCGCGAGGTCCACGGTGGCGAAGAGCCGCGTGCGCTCCGCCGAGTCCGCGATCGCCGATCTTACGATCTCCACCTGCTGGAAGTAGAGCGCGGTGGAGAGCGCGGTGTAGCAAAGGAGATACGCGCAGATCCCCAGCAGGAACGGCGAGGAGAGCGCGGCGCGCGCGCCGGCGAGGATCGAGCCGCCGAGCGGCGCTTCAGCCTTTCGCTCGCCCCGGCGAGGATGGCGACGAGCCCAGGCGAGCAGCGCGAAGATGCAGCCAGTGGCCCCCGCGAGCAGCAGCGCGGAGACGAGCAGGAGGTGGGTCGGCCCGATCTGCGTAGCGAGGCTCGCGCTGAGCGCCGGCCCCGCGATCGCGCCGCAGCTGCCGCCCGCGGCGATGGCGCCGAAGAGGCGCGCCGCCTGCGCCTCGTCGAAGAGGTCGGCCATGAAGCTCCAGAACACCGACACCACGAACAGGTTGAACACGCTCACCCAGACGAAGAACACCGGCGCGAGGTCGCGCGTCGCGACGCCCGAGCGCGCCGCGCCCCAGAAAGCGAGCAGGTTGAGGATGAAGAACGCATAGACGGCGGGCAGCAGCCGCGCGCGCGGCAGCCGCGCGCAGAGCCACCCGAATACCGGGACGAGCGCGAGCATCGTCACGAAGGTGGCGGTGAAGAGCCACTGCAGCCGCCCGGCGCCCGCCTGCACCGCGAGCTCGTCGCGCACCGGGCGCAGCACGTAGTAGCCGGCGAGCAGGAGAAAGAAGTAGGCGAAAGCCCAGGCGAGCGCAGGCAGCTCGTGCGGCTCGGCGCGCAGCAGCCGGCAAAGCAGGCCGCGCACTGTGCCGCTACTCGATGATGCGGTCGGCGCGCGCGATGAGCGCTTGCGGGAACGCGAGCCCGGCGGCGCGCGCCGCGGCGAGGTTGAGCGTGAGCTGGAAGCGCTCCGGCCCGCGGATCGCGAGCTCGCCCGGCCGCGCGCCGCGCAGGATGCGGTCGACGTAGCCGGCGGCGCGCCGGTACTGCGCGATCAGGTCCACCGCGAGGCTCATGAGGCCGCCGCCCTCCACGAGGTGCGGCACCGAGTAGCAGGCCGGGAGCCCCGAGCGCGCGACCTGCTCGAGGAGCTGTGCGCGCGCGCGCACCAGCGCCGGGTCCTCGATCACGAAGATGCCGCCGGCGCGCGCGCCGGCGATCGCCGCGAAGGCCGCTTCCAGGTCCCCTGGCCCGCCGATCGGCGTCTCCACGCTCGCCAGCCGCAGCGCCCGCATCGCGGGCAAGACGAAGCGGTCCACGATCTCGCGGTTGACCGCGGGGTTGAAGAGCAGCGCCACGCGACGCAGGCGCGGGAACGCCTCGCGGAACACCGCGATGCGCCGTGCGTGCAGGTGCCGGTAGCGCGTCACGGCGCCGGTCGCGTTGCCCCCCGGGCGCAGCAGGCTCGCAGCGAGCCCCTCGGCGACGGGGTCGCTCAGGTTGGCGAACACGATCGGCAGCTCGCGCGTGGCGCGGCGCGCCGCCGCCGGCGCCGGCCCGAAGGGGGCGAAGATCAGCTCGACGCGCTCGGCGAGCAGCTCGCGCGCCACGCGCTCGTGCGCCGCGAGGTCGCCGCGCGCGTAGCGGAAGACGAGCTCGAGGTCGCGGCCGCGGATCCAGCCGAGGCGCTCCAGCTCGCCGGCGAAGGCGGCGAACAGCAGCGCCGCCTCCCCGGGCGCGCCGCTCGCGAGCACCCCCACGCGCCGCGCGGCGCGCGCGCCGCCCACGGCCACGATCGGGCCGGTGAACTCGGCGCCGACGCGCGCGCTGAGCAGGCGGCGGTGCTTGCTCGTCATCTCCCCGGGCCGCGCATGCGCTATAGTAGCCGAGCTGAATTTCGGCTTCCGGGGAGGAAACGATGGGCGTCGGTGGCTACGTCTTTCTCGCGGTCGTCGTCCTGATCGTCGTC
>CAZOWR010000164.1:0-6470 GCA_964583645.1 uncultured Enterobacteriaceae bacterium | reverse complement strand
TGCCGCCCGCCGGCCTGCGGCGCGACGGCGCCGCGGCGCTCTACCACCGCATGACCGTGCCCGCGGGCGCGCACCGCGTGGTGGCGCGCCTGCGCGAGCGCGCCGGGCCGGGCTTCGACTTCGAGCGCGAGGTCGCGCTCGAGCTGGCGCCCGGCGCGAGCCTGGTGATCGACTTCAACGCGGCGCAGGGTGGCTTCCTTTTCAAGGGCTGACGCCGCCCCCGGGCGGCACCTGGGGGCGCTCGGCTTCTTCCTCTTCTGGATCGTCGCGGCGAGCGGCATCTACGTCTACGCCTTCTTCGACACCAGCGTCGCGGGCGCGCACGCCTCGGTGGAGCGCCTCGCACGCGAGCAGTGGTGGCTGGGCGGCGTCATGCGCAGCCTGCACCGCTATGCGTCGGATGCCTTCGCAGCGGTGGCGCTCGCGCACCTGCTGCGCGAGGGGCTCGCGGGGCGCTTTCGCGGCTTTCGCTGGTTCTCCTGGACGAGCGGCGTGGCGCTGCTGTGGCTCCTCTACGCCTCGGGCGTCGTCGGCTACTGGCTGGTGTGGGACCGCGTCGCGCAGTTCTCCGCCACCGCGACCGCCGAGTGGCTCGACGTGCTGCCGCTCGGCGCCGCGCCCATGGTGCGCAACTTTCTCGCACGCGACGATGTCACCGATCGCCTTTTTTCGCTGTTCGTCTTCCTGCACATCGGCGTGCCGCTCGCGCTGCTCGCCGCGATGTGGGTCCACATCCAGCGCATCGCGCACACCCGCACGGCGCCGCCGCGCCCCCTCGGCGCGCTGGTGCTGGGGCTGCTGCTCGCGCTGGCGCTGGCGTGGCCGGCGCGCTCGGACGCGCCCGCGCAGTTCGGCGCGCTCCCCGCCGAGCTCCCCACCGACTGGTTCTACCTCTTCGCGCACCCGCTCATGTACGCCACCTCGCCGGCGGCGCTGTGGTGGATCCTCGGCGGGGCGACGCTCGCGCTGATGGCGCTGCCGCTCGCCGCCCCGGCGCGGCCTCCGGCGGCGCAGGTGTGGCTCGCGCGCTGCACCGGCTGCGGCCACTGCGCGCGCGACTGCCCCTACCTCGCGATCAGCATGGCGCCGCGCAGCGACGGGCGCAGCTTCCTCAGGCAGGCCGTGGTGCGCGCCGAGCAGTGCGCATCCTGCGGCATCTGCGCGGGCGCCTGCCCCACCGCCGTGCCGCCGCCGCGCGGCGCGGTGAGCGCGGGCATCGACCTGCCGGGGGAGCCGCTCGAGGCGATCCGCCGCGAGATCGACGCGCGGCTCGGCGCGGGTGGCGGGCTCGTGCTCGCCTGCCGCCACGCCAGCGCCGTGCCGCCGGGCGCGGTGGCGCTCGAGTGCGCGGGGCAGCTGCCGCCCTCTTTCCTCGACTACGCGCTGCGCCGCGGCGCGCGCGAGCTGCGCATCGAGCCCTGCGAGCGCGATGCCTGCGAGTACCGCCTCGGCGCCGGGTGGAGCGCCGCGCGCCTCGCCGGCACGCGCGAGCCGCACCTCAACCCTGCGCTCGCGCACGGGCGCCTGCGCTTCGCCTGGCGCGATGTCGCGCCGCGGCGCCTTGCGCTGCACCTCGCCCTGCTCGCGCTCGGCATGCTTGCCGTGGGCGGGCTCGCGACGCGCCCGCAGTACCGCCCGCTCGCCGAGGGCGATGCGCTGGTGCGCGTCATCGTCGTGCACCACGGCGAGCGCCTGCAGCCGTGCCGAAAGCGCGACCCGGAGGAGCTCGCGCGGCTCCCCGCCAACATGCGCGCGCCCGAGGTCTGCCCGCGCGGCCGCGCGCCGGTCGAGGTGCGCGTCGCGCTCGGCGAGCGGGTGCTGGTGGCGGAAAGCCTGCCGCCCGGCGGGCTGGCGCGCGACGGCGCCTCGCAGCTCTACCGGCGCGTCGCGGTGCCCGCGGGGCGCCACGAGCTGCGCGCGCGCGTCGCCACCTGGGAGCGCGCAGAGCGCGTCGAGCTTGCGCCCGGGCGCGTGCTCACCGTCGATTTCCGCCCTGCCGCGGGTGGTATCTTGCTGCGGTGAGCGCGCGCTTCGAGCTGGAGCTGCCCGGGGGACCGCGGCGCCGCCTGGCGGTGGGCTGGCTGCTGCTCGCGCTCGCGTCGCTGCTCGCTTCCGGGTTCTTCTCGGTGCTGCTGGTCCTCGCGCGCGCGCCCTGGACCAAGGACGCGCTCGGCGTGGCGGACCTGTTCCACGTCGCGCTCGTGGTGCACGTCGACCTCTCCGTGCTGGTCTGGTTCGCCGCCTTCGCGGGCGTGCTCTGGAGCCTCGCCTGCTCGCCGCGCTTCGCCGACGCCGGCTGGGCCGCGCTCGCGCTCGCCGCGGCGGGCGCCCTGGTGATGTCGGCGGCGCCGTTCGCAGGCGCGGGCCGGCCGATCATGGCGAACTACATCCCGGTGCTCGACGAGCCGGTGTTCCTCGCGGGCCTCGCGCTGTTCGGCGCCGGCGGTGCGCTGCTGGTGGCGCGCAGCATGCTGGCGGTGCAGCCGGTCGGAATCCGCATCAGCGGAGCGGGCGCTCTGCGCTTCGGGCTCAACGCCGCGCTCGTCTCGGCGGCGGTGGCGCTCATCGCCTTCGGCTGGTCCTGGCTCGAGGTGCCGCCGCGGCTCGACGGCAAGGCGTTCTACGAGCTGCTGTTCTGGGGCGGCGGCCACGTGCTGCAGTTCACCTGGACGCTGCTCATGTTCGTGGCGTGGCTGTGGCTCGCGCAGGCCTGCGGCGCCGGGCTGCCGCTCTCGCCGCGCGTCGCGGTGCTGCTCTTCGGCGTCGGTCTCGTCGCGGCGTTCCTCACGCCCGTGGTCTACCTCGCCTACGAGGTCGGTTCGGTAGAGCATCACCGCCGGCTCACCTGGCTGATGCGCTTCGGCGGCGGGCTCGCGATCCTGCCCTTCGGCCTGGCGCTGCTGGTCGCGCTGGCGCGCCGCGGGCTGCCGCCGCCCGAGCAGCGCCCGCTGCACGCCGCGCTGCTCGCCTCGCTCGCCCTGTTCGGCACGGGCGGCGTGATCGGCGCCCTGATCCACGCCTCCAATGATGTCATGGTCCCGGCGCACTACCACGGCTCGATCGTGGGCGTGACGCTCGCCTTCATGGGCCTCACCTACCTGCTGCTGCCCGCGCTCGGCTTCGGCACACCCGCGCCGCGCGCCGCCGCCCTGCAGCCGTGGCTCTACGGCGGCGGCCAGCTGCTGCACGTCGCGGGGCTGCTCTGGTCGGGCGGCTACGGGGTGCAGCGCAAGGTGGCCGGCGCGGCGCAGGCGCTGCGCACGCCCGAGGAGATCGCCGCCATGGGGCTGATGGGTCTGGGCGGGCTGATCGCGGTGTGCGGGGGCCTGATGTTCCTCGTGATCGTCCTGCGCTCGCTGGCGCGGAGCGCCTGAGTGGAAGCGGTCTGGTTCACGCTGGTCGCGATCGCGCTGTATCTCGCCGCCGACTGGCTGCTCGACTACCTCGAGCGGCTGCGCGGGGCGCGCTTCGAGAGCCGCCAGCTCGTCTTCCTCGCCATCATCCTGCCGCTCGCGCTCGTCAGCTTCTGGCTGCTGCGCCTGGCGCTCGCGCCGCCTTCCTGACGCGCGGGCTCAGGACGCCGATGCTCGCCCGGCGAGGGCGCTCGCCGCCAGCGTGAGGATGAAGAGGGCGATCGCCCCCGCGCCGGCGAGCGCTCCGGCTTCGCGCAGCCCGGGCAGCCCGAGCAGGCTCCCCGCGGCGCGCGCCGCGACCGAGGCGTGCAGCAGCGCGAGCGGCAGGTAGAACGCGGCGCGGAAGGGCAGCGCCACGCCGAGCAGCGCGGGCGCGATCCCGCCTCCGGGTCCTCTACCGCGTGCAGCGCCTGCAGCACGTCCGCTTCGCAAGCCGCGGTCATCTACGCGGTCCCTACGAGATGGCGCACGAGCTCGCGCACCGGCCGGATCTCGCCGCCGAAGGGCACGGGCTCCGAGCCGCGGAAGAACAGCCCGTGCTCGACGTCGCCCGCGAGCGCCGCGGCGAGGTGATGGTCGATGCAGAACTGCCCCGCCTGCGCCAGGCCGTCGCGCAGCCCGCATTGCGCGAGGCAGTCCCAGGCGAGCGTGCACTCGCGCCGGCGCCGGGCGCGGCGCCTGAGCACCGCCTCCTTCTCGAGGTAGCGCGCGAGCCAGGGCGTGCGCACGGCGCGCGCGGGCAGGCCCGCTACGCTCATGAACACGACGATGTCCTCGGGCCGCGCTGCGGCGAGCACGCGCTTGAAATTGGGGTGCGCGTCGCACTCCTCGGTGGTCGCAAAGGGGGTGCCGACCTGCACCGCGTCGGCGCCCGCGGCGCGCGCCGCGGCGACGCGCCCGGGCGAGTTGACGCCGCCCGCGGCGATGAGGGGAATGCGGTCGGCCTCGAGCCCCGCCGCGTGCAGCGCGGCGCGGATGGCGGGCAGCACGCGCGCGAACTCGAAGCGCTCGTCGGCCACCTCCTCCAGCCGCGTCGCCCCCAGGTGCCCGCCGGCAAAGCGCGGGTGCTCGACCACGATGGCGTCGGGCGCGCGGCCGCGCCGCGCCCAGCGCCGCACGATGAGGGAGGCGGCGCGCGCCTCCGACACGATCGGCACCAGCGCCACCCGCGGCCAGGCCGCGGCGAGCTCCGGCAGGTCGAGCGCGAGGCCGGCGCCCGCGACGATGGCGTCCGCCCCGCTCTGGCAGGCCTGGCGCACGTAGGCCGCGTACTGCGACACCGCGCGCATCACGTTGACGGCGATCGCGCCGCTGCCGCCGGCGGCGGCGCGCGCCTCGCGCAGCTCGCGATCGAGCGCGGTCAGGTTGGCGGCCTCGATCGCAGCCTTGTCCCGGCTGCGCCCGGTGGCGCGCATCAGGTCGGGGTGGTGGCGCCGCAGGTCGATGCTCGAGAGCGTCCCTACGCAGCCGGCGCGCGCCGCGGCGCCGGCCAGGCGGTGCGCCGACACGCCCACCCCCATGCCGCCCTGCACCAGGGGCAGCGCCTCGCGCGTTCCGAGCCGCAGCATGGCCTCACTGTGCCCGAGGCCGTGGCCGGCAGGATTTGATGCAGGTCAAGCTCGCCGGGCCGGCGCGCGGCATCATGCTGCGCGAAGGCGCGCGCGGCGCGCAACGCAAAGGAGCCCGACCTTGTACAAGCACATCCTCGTCAGCACCGACGGCTCGCGCCTGTCGGCCAAAGCGATCAAGACCGCGGTGCGCCTCGCGAGGCTCGCCGGCGCGAAGCTCACCGGCGCCTACATCATGGCGCCCTACACGCCGCCCAGCTACGGCGAGGGCGTGGTCTACATGGCCGAGCTCTCGCCGAAGCGCTACAAGGAGGCCGCCGAGCGCGCGGCGAAGAAGGCGCTCGCCGCGATCGAGGTCGAGGCCGAGACCGCCGGCATCAGGCCGCTCGGCGCCATGCTGACCGCGGACCAGCCCTGGGAGGGGATCCTGCGCATCGCCAGGGCGAAGAAGTGCGACCTGATCGTCATGGCCTCGCACGGGCGGCGCGGGCTCGCCGGGCTGCTCCTCGGGAGCGAGACCACCAAGGTGCTGACCCACTCGAAGATCCCGGTGCTGGTGTGCCGCTAGGGCGCTAGCGGGCTTTCCTCCAGGGCTCGCCGAGGCCCACCGGGGCGGGGGCGAGGTTGGCGATGCGCGAGTAAAGCTGCGCGAAGTCCTGCTCGCGCAGTCCGGCGAGCGGGTCCGCGTTGCCCGCGAAGGCGGCGCCGATCGCCTCCCAGTCCTGCGCCGTCAGCGCGCGCTCGGCGAGCGGCAGGAGCTCGTGCTCCTCGCTGCGCATGTGCTCCCAGTGGAACTCGGCGTAGGCGTCCACCGCGGCGGCGAACCGCTCCACGCCCGCCGGCCAGTTCTCCTCCAGCGCGAGCAGCTCGTGCTCGAGCTCGCGCACCAGCGTCGCGCCCCGGAGATGCTCGGCGCGCAGCCGCGCGAGGAGCGCGGCGGCCTCCGGTGCGCGCATCTCCAGCCGCGCGAACAGGTGTTGGTCCTCCTTCGGATGGTGCAGGCGCTCGGGGAAGGCGTCGATGTAGTAGATCATGGCGCGCAGCACGGCGAAGTCCGGCCGCGCCCCGGGCTTGCGCGCCTCGCGCACGAGCGCCTGCAGCCCCTGCAGCACGGCGGAGATCGAGCGGTGTTCCTCGCGCAGCTTGCGGATCGCCTCGTTCATGGAATCTTCCTTCACAGGCAGAGAATGCCGCGGCGCACGCCCTCGGCGAGCCCGCTCGCCTGCGCCATGCCCCAGGCGCCGAAGCCGAGCACCAGCGCGCCGGCGGCGAGCCGCACGCCGGGGCGGCGAAAGCCGGCGCGCAGGCGCGCCGCCGCGAAGCCGGCGGCGAGCAGGTTGGGCAGCGTCCCCAGGCCGAAGGCGAGCATCGCGGCCGCGCCCGCGGCCGGGCCGGCGGCGAGGGCGGCCACGGCGAGCGCGGCGTAGACCAGGCCGCAGGGCAGCAGGCCCCAGGCGAGGCCGGCGGCGAGGAGCGGTGCGGTGCCCGG
>CAZOWR010000163.1:0-6520 GCA_964583645.1 uncultured Enterobacteriaceae bacterium | reverse complement strand
TCGTAGATCCTCGGCAGGTAGGCCTCGGGCCACTTGCGGATGCCCGGGATCTGCGAGCCCTCCTCCGGCTGGCAGCCGATGATGCGGACCGCCGGGTTCTTCTCCTTGAAGAAGCGCGAGCAGCCCATGATCGTGCCGGTGGTGCCCATCGAGGAGACGAAATGCGTGATGCGCCCGCCGGTGTCCTGCCAGATCTCGGGTCCCGTGCCTTGGTAGTGCGCGAGCGGGTTGTCCGCGTTGGCGAACTGGTCGAGCATCACGCCCTTGCTCTCGCGCACCATCGCCTCGGCGAGGTCGCGCGCCGCCTCCATGCCGCCCTTCTGCGGCGTGAGGATGATCTCGGCGCCGAAGGCGCGCATCGTCTGGCGCCGCTCCACCGACAGGTGCTCGGGCATGATCAGCACCATGCGGTAGCCGCGGATCGCCGCCGCCATCGCGAGGCCGATGCCGGTGTTGCCCGAGGTCGGCTCGATGAGCGTGTCCCCGGGCCTGATGTCGCCGCGCGCTTCCGCGCGCCGGATCATGGAGATCGCGGGCCGGTCCTTGACCGAGCCGGCGGGGTTGTTGCCCTCGAGCTTGGCGAGGATCACGTTGCCGCGGCGCGCGTTCTCCGCGCCCGGCAGCCGCTGCAGCCGCACCAGCGGGGTGCCGCCGATGAAATCCTCGAGGGTCCTCTGCACGCTGCCCTACTCCTTCATCAGCTCGCGCACGTACTCGGCGACGCCCTGCTCGACCGGCCGGAACGCCACGCCGCAGCCCGCGGCCCGCAGCTGCGCGAGATCCGCCTCGGTGAAGCTCTGGTAGCGCCCGGCGAGCTGCGCCGGGAACGGGATGTACTGGATCAGCCCCTCGCGCGCGAGCTCGGCCGCCGGCGCGCTCGTGCCGCGCACCGCGTTGATGACCGCCGCGGCGAGGTCGTTGAACGTCTGCGCGCGCCCGCTGCCGCAGTTGAAGATGCCGGAGGCGTCCGGTGCATCGAGGAAATGCAGGTTCACGGCCACCGCGTCCTCGACGTGCACGAAGTCGCGCCGCTGCTCGCCGTCGCCGTAGCCGCCGGAGCCCGCGAAGAGCTTGACCCGTCCTTCGCCGCGCAATTGCCGGAAGGCATGGAACGCGACCGAGGCCATGCGGCCCTTGTGCGCCTCGTTCGGGCCGTAGACGTTGAAGTAGCGCAGCCCCACCACCGGCGCGGTGCGCCCGGCGAGGCGCGCGCGCACCTGCTGATCGAACAGCAGCTTCGAGTAGCCGTAGACGTTGAGCGGCCGCTCGTTCTCGCGCGCCTCCGCGAACCGCCGCCCCGCGCCGTAGACCGCGGCGGAGGACGCGTAGACGAGCGGCACCTCCTCGTCCTGGCACCATTCGAGCAGCGCGCGCGAGTAGGCGTAGTTGTTCTCCATCACGTAGCGGCCGTCGGCGAGCATGGTGTCGGAGCAGGCGCCCTGGTGCAGCACCGCCTCGATCGCCCCGTCGAGGTTGCCGGTGCCCAGGCGCGTCAGGAACTCGCGCTTGTCGAGGTAGTCGGCGATCTCCAGGCCCGCGAGGTTCGCCGCCTTGGCGCCGTTCTCCAGGTTGTCGACCGCCAGGATCTCGCGCAGCCCGCGGCGGTTGAGCGCCTCGACGAGCTTCGAGCCGATGAAGCCGGCGGCCCCGGTGACGACGGTGTGCATGGCTAGGCGAACAGCTCCCGGCGCGTGACCACCGCGGTGCCGAGCTTCGCGACCTTGATACCGCCGGCGCGGTTGGCGAGCCGCACCGCCTGCTCCAGGCGCTGCCCCGCGCCCAGCATCACGGCGAGCACCGCGATGACCGTGTCGCCCGCGCCGCTCACGTCGTACACCTCGCGCTCCTCCGCCCTGACGCGCAGCGCGTGCCCTTCGCGGAACAGGGTCATGCCCTCGGCGCCGCGCGTCACGAGCAGCGCCTCCAGGCCGAGGCGCCGCCGCAGGCGCTGCGCGCGCCGCTCGAGGTCCGGCTCGCTCTTCCAGCCGCCCGCCACCTGCCGGAGCTCGGCCCGGTTCGGGGTGACGACGTGCGCTCCGCGGTAGCGCGACCAGTCCTCGCCCTTGGGGTCCACCAGCACCCGCTTTCCGGCGGCGCGCGCGAGGCGAATCATGCGCGCGATGTGCGCCAGGCCCCCCTTGCCGTAGTCGGAGAGCACCACCACGTTGCACCGGGGCAGCGCCGCCCGGAAGTCCGCGAGCTTGGAAGCGAGCACCTCCTTGGAGGGGCTGGTCTCGAAGTCCACGCGCAGCAGCTGCTGCCGGGCAAGCACGCGCAGCTTCTGCGTGGTGCGGATGGAGCGGTCCTTGTGGAACCCGACCTGCACGCCCGCCTCCTCGAGCAGGCGGCGCAGGCTCGCGCCCTCGGGGTCGTCGCCCACCACCGAGAGCAGCTGCGTGCGGGCGCCGAGCGCCGCGCAGTTGGCGGCGACGTTGGCGGCGCCGCCCGCGCGCGACTCCTCGCGCGCGAACAGCACCACCGGCACCGGCGCCTCGGGCGAGATGCGCGAGGCCTCGCCGTGCCAGTAGCGGTCGAGCATCACGTCGCCGACCACCAGCACGCGCGCCTTGCGGGTGTCCGGGCCCTTCACGCGCGCCTTCCGATCGCGTGGTACTCGATGCCCGCGGCGCGCGGCACCGCCGGATCGTAGAGGTTGCGGCCATCGAAGATCACGGGCGCGCGCAGCCGCCGCGCGAGCGCGGCGAAGTCCGGGCTCCTGAACTCCTGCCACTCGGTGACGATGGCGAGCGCGTCCGTGCCCTCGAGCGCCTCGAGCGCCGAGCCGACGATCGCGACGCGCGCCTCGCCCGCGTACAGGGCGCGCGCCGCGGCGCCCGCCGCGGGATCGTAGGCGCGCACCGCGGCCCCGGCCGCGAGCAGGTCCTCGATCAGGGCGCGGCTCGGCGCCTCGCGCAGGTCGTCGGTGTTCGGCTTGAAGGCGAGCCCCCAGAGCGCGAAGCGCCGGCCCGAGAGGTCTTGCCCGAAGCGCGCCCGGATCTTCGCCCCGAGCACGCGCTTCTGCGCCTCGTTCACCTGCTCCACGGCCGCGAGCAGCCCGAGCGGCCGCCCGGCCTGCTGGGCGCTGCGCTGCAGCGCCTTCACGTCCTTGGGAAAGCAGGAGCCGCCGTACCCGGCGCCGGCGTAGAGGAAGTGGAAGCCGATCCTGGGGTCGGCGCCGATCGCGCGCCGCACCTCCTCGATGTCGGCGCCGAGCGGCTCGGCGAGATTGGCGAGCTCGTTCATGAACGAGATGCGCGCCGCCAGCATGGCGTTGGCGGCGTACTTGGCGAGCTCCGCGGAGCGCACTCCCATCAGCAGCATGCGCTCGTGGTTGCGCTGGAACGGCGCGTAGAGCTCGCGCAGCAAGGCGGTCGCGCGCTCGTCCTCCGACCCCACGACGATGCGGTCGGGCCGCATGAAGTCCTCGACCGCGGCGCCCTCCTTGAGGAACTCGGGGTTCGAGACCACGCTGAACGGGTGGCCCGCGCCGCGCCGCGCGAGCTCCCCGGAGACGACACTGCGCACCGCGTCCGCCGTGCCCACCGGCACGGTCGACTTGTTGACGATCACGCGGTAGCCGTCCATGTGGCGCGCGATCGAGCGCGCGGCCGCGAGCACGTGCTGCAGGTCGGCCGATCCGTCCTCCTCGGGCGGCGTGCCGACGGCGATGAGCTGCAGCGCGCCGTGCGCGACGCCCGCGGCGGCGTCGGTCGAGAAGACGATCCGGCCCGCCTCGCGGTTGCGCCGCACGATCGGCTCCAGGCCCGGCTCGTAGATCGGGATGCGCCCCGCGTTGAGCAGCCCCACCTTGGCCTCGTCCAGGTCCAGGCAGAACACGTGGTTGCCCGTGTCCGCGAGGCAGGCGCCGGTGACCAGGCCGACGTAGCCGGTGCCGATGACGCAGACGTTCATGCGCGGGTCCTCATGGGGCGAGATCGAACTCCTCGCTGCGCCGCGGCGGATAGCTCTCCCAGCCGCCGCAGGCCGGGCACAGCCAGTGGAACTGGCGCGCCTTGAAGCCGCAGCGCTCGCAGCGGTAGCGCGCCAGGCGCTGCGTGTGCCCGTGCACGAGGTTGCGCACCAGCTCCAGGTCCCGGCGCCGGTCGGCGCTCGCCGCGCCCACGATCTGCGCCTCCAGCAGCCGGTCGAGGCCGAGCAGCGTAGGGTTGCGCCGCAATTCGTCCCGCACCAGCCGGTAGGCGGCTTCCGCGCCGCGCGCCTCCAGGGTGTGCTGGAACAGGGCGTCGAGCAGGTCGAGCGAGGGGTAGCGCTCGAGATACCCCGCGAGCAGCCTCAAGCCTTCCTCGGCGCGGCCCGCAGCGCGGTGCGCCTCCAGCAGCCGCTGCGCCGCGAGCGCGAGGTAGGCGGGGTTCTGCGACTCGATGCGCTTCCAGCACTCGATCGCGCGCTCGAGGTTGCCCGCGGCGCGCTCGAGATCGCCCAGCTGCAGGCTGGCGCGCACCGACTTGCGCCAGGCCTCGAGCGCCGCCTCGAGCTGCTCGCGCGCGGCCTCGGGCCGCGAATGCGTCGCCTCGATGGCGGCCAGCTCGCACAGAAAGTGCGACACCTCGCGCGCGCGCGACTCGCCGGTCTCGGCTTCCAGCCGGCGCGCCATCGCGACCGCCTTGCGCCAGTCCTTTTCCTGCTGGTAGATGTCGAGGAGAAAGGCGCGCGCCTCGCCCGCGCGCGGCCCGGCGGCGTCCGGTCCCGCGAGCCTGTGGAACACCTCCTCGGCGCGATCGAGAATCCCCGCCTTGAGGTAGTCCTGCCCCAGCTCGAAGAGCGCCGCCGCGCGCTGCTCGGGGGCGAGGTCGGCGCGCTCCAGCAGGTGCTGGTGCATGCGGATCGCGCGGTCGTACTCGCCGCGCCGCCGGAACAGGCTCCCCAGCGCGAAGTGCAGCTCGACCGTCTCGGGGTCGACCTTGACCACCTCGATGAACGCCTCGATCGCCTTGTCCGGCTGCTCGTTGAGCAGGAAGTTGAGGCCCCTGAAGTACGAGCTCGGCAGCGCGCGCGAGTCCTTGACGAGCTGCCTGATGTCGACGCGCGCCGCGAGCCACCCCAGGCCGAAGAACAGCGGAAAGCCGAGCAGCCACCAGTATTCGAACTCCATCTAGGGTGCGGGAGACGAGTCTCCGGCTCCTTTCATCCCTCCGCCGGCCGCGGCGGCACGGGCTCGGACGCCGCGGGCACGCCCTCGGGCCGCTGCTCGCGCCTGAGCCGCCCCAGCTCGCGGCGCTGCCGCAGCACGGTCGCGAGCGCCGCGGCGGCGCCGGTGAGCGCGCCGGCGGCGAAGAACGCGAGCAGCAGCGCCACCAGCGGCGCCTGCCAGGCGAGCTCGAAGAAGAAGCGCAGCGTCACCGGGTCGGTGTTCTTCGCCGCGAACGCGAGCAGCAGCACGAACAGCGCCAGCCTGATCCCCCAGCGGAGCGTGCGCGTCAGCATTCGAGCTCAGGTCCGGGCGGCGCCGCCGGCGCCGCGCGCTACTGCGACGCCTGCCGGGGGCGCGGCGGCATCACCACGGTGGCGTCCGGGTCGCCCACGCCGTCCACGCGCTCGCGCAGCTCCTTGCCCGCCTTGAAGTGCGGCACGTACTTCTCCGGCACGTGCACCCTGTCGCCGGACTTCGGGTTGCGCCCGACCCGCGGCGGGCGGTAGTTCAGCCCGAAGCTGCCGAAGCCGCGGATCTCGATGCGGTTGCCCTCGAGCAGCGCCCCGGTCATGGCGTCGAGGATCATCTTCACCGCGTACTCGGCGTCCTTCGCCACCAGCTGCGGGTAGCGCTGCGCGAGTCGCGCGATCAGCTCGGACTTGGTCATCGCGGCCCCTTCCCCCCGGTCTCCTGGCGCTGTCTCGCCCGCGCGCAACGCTACTGCTGGCTGCCGCCCTTGTCGAGCTTCGCCCGCAGCAGCGCGCCCAGGTTGGTGCTGCCCGCGGCGCTCGCGGCGCTCTCGGTGCGCAGCTGCTTCATGGCCTCGGTTTCCTCGGCGAGGTCCTTGGCCTTCACCGAGAGGTTGATGGAGCGGTTCTTGCGGTCGACGTTGATGATCATCGCGCTGAGCTGGTCCCCTTCCTTGAGCACCGTGCGCAGGTCCTCCACCCGGTCGCGCGAGAACTCGGAAGCACGCAGGTAGCCCTCGATCTCCGGGGTGAGCGCGACCACCGCGCCCTTGGCGTCGACCGACTTCACCGCCCCCTGCACCACGCTGTTCTTCTCGTGGCCGGCGATGAAGTTGGTGAACGGGTCGCCCTCGAGCTGCTTGATGCCCAGCGAAATCCGCTCGCGCTCGACGTCGATGGAGAGCACCACCGCTTCGGCTTCCTCGCCTTTCCTGAACCTCTTGACCGCCTCCTCGCCGGAGTCGGTCCACGAAAGGTCGGAAAGGTGCACCAGCCCGTCTATGCCGCCCGGCAGGCCGACAAACACGCCGAAATCGGTGATGGACTTGATCTGGCCCTTCACGCGGTCGCCCTTCTTGTACTCGCGCGCGAAGTCCTCCCAGGGGTTCGGCATGCACTG
>CAZOWR010000162.1:0-6547 GCA_964583645.1 uncultured Enterobacteriaceae bacterium | reverse complement strand
TAGGCGACGTCGCCCTCCTCGGCGAAGTCGAACACCTGCACGATGTTGGGGTGGTTGAGCCGCGCCACCGCCTGCGCCTCGCGCCGGAAGCGCTGCGAGTACTCCTTCGCCGCGTCCGAGTCGAGCGCGCTCTTGAGGATGGTCTTGATCGCGACCTTGCGGTGCAGCCGGGTGTCGTTGCCCTCGTAGACGACGCCCATCGCGCCCTCGCCGAGGACGCGCTCGATCGCGTAGCGCCCGATCTGCTTGGGGGCGGTGGATTCGGGCATGCGGCCGGATTATCGCAGACCAGCGCCAAGCCGCCCGCGGCGTGCTATACTTCCGCATTCCAATCAGCTAGATAGCGCAGGGCCGGCCTTCGGCCTGCGCGCGGGGGCGACGTGGACAAGCGCAGGAAGTGGAGGGAGCAGGAGCAGCGGCTGGTGGAGCGCTGGAACGCCGCCGAGGAGCGCCATCGCAGCGTGCACGCCGAGATCCTGCGCGCGCAGGCGGGCGGCGACGGGGCGAGCGAGACGCTGCTCGCGGCGGCGCGGACCGCGCAGGCCGAGCGCGAGGCCGTGCGCCGTGCGGTGGCGCGGCTCAAGGTGGAGTACAACTCGGGAAGGCGGTACTGAGCATGGCGACGCCGAGGCTGGCGCAGTCCACCCGGTGGACCAAGGAGCGGATCAGCGCGCTGAGCGCGCCCGAGGTGCGCCAGCTGCGCAGCAACGCCGAGCGCCTGAACGAGGGCGGCGTGGCCGCGCTTTGCAACGAGGTGCTGGGCGAGCGCCGCAAGGCCGCTCCCCGGAACAGGAAACTCTCTGAAGCGGACGGTGCAGAATGAGGAACCCGGTCGGTCCCACGCGTTTCATGGTCGGCAAGTACGAGGTCGTCGCCAAGCCCATGCCGCACTCGGCGCACATGCTGCGCTACACGGTGTATCTCGGGCGCGCGCGCATCGGCGCGCTCATGAGCGTGCCCACCGAATCCGACTGCCGGTTCCTTGAGAACCCGCCGGTGGTGCCGCCGCTCAAGATCTACCAGCTCACCAACCGTCCCGGGCGGCCGAAGAAGACCGCCCCGCGCCCGCCCGACACGCTGTCGCGCCGCGAAGAGCGCTAGCCGGCCGGCGTCCTCCGGCGGGCCGCGGGTGGCAGAATAGCCTCCCCGTCCCGAAGGAGGAAGCCGTGCGAATTCGCTGCGCAGCCCTGAGCATTGCCGCCGCCCTCGCCCTGCCCGCCCTGGCGCAGGAAGCGAGCATCGGTCCGAACGACTCGATCCAGTCGGTGCTCGCGGCCCAGAAGGGCAAGCGGGTCACCGTGCGCCTGCGCGGCGGCGGCCAGGAGCTCACCGGCGTGGTGCGCGATGCGAACACCAGGGCCGCCGTGATCGGCGCCCTCGCCGGGCGCGAGTTCTTCGACGCGGTGGTGGCGCTCGACGCGGTCGAGGCCGTGATCGTGCGCACCAAGTAGGGAGGCCGCCATGATCGATCTGTACGCGGCCCCGACCTCCAACGGCATGCGCGCGCGCATCGCGCTCGAAGAGTGCGGGCTCGCCTACACGCTGCACCCGATCAACCTGCAGAAGGGCGAGCACAAGACGCCGGAGTTCCTCGCCATGAACCCCAACGGCCAGATCCCGGTGATGGTCGAGCGCGACGGCCCCGGCGGCAGGCCGCTCACGCTCTCGCAGTCGGGCGCGATCCTCATGTACTGCGCCGAGAAGGCCGGCAGGTTCCTGCCGCGCGACCCGGCAGCGCGCGCCGCGACCTGGCAGGCGATGATGAGCGCCGCTACCGACGTGACGCCGGGGTTCGGCGTCGTGTTCGGCCTGGGCAACGCCAGGGAACCGCATGCGCCGTCGATCGAGCTCTTCAAGGGCCGCCTCAGGAGCTACCTCAAGGTCTGGGACGACGCGCTCGCGAAACGCAAGTACTGCGCCGGCGACGAGGTGACCGTGGCCGACCTCTCGCTGTACGCAGCCTGCGCGCGCATCAACACGGCGCTGCCCGATCTGACCGCCGGCCTGCCGAACCTCGCGCGCTGGGCAGGCGAGATGGGCGCCAGGCCCGCGATCCAGCGCGCGCTCAAGTTCTGAGCGGCGCGGTGCGCGCGCTCGAGAGCTACGTCGCGGGCCGCTGGGTGGCGGGCGCGGGGCCGCTCGAGCCGCTGCTCAACCCCGCGACCGAGGAGCCGCTCGCCGGCGCCTCGAGCGAGGGCCTCGATCTCGCCGCGGCGCTCGAGCACGCGCGGCGCGCGGGCGGGCCTGCGCTGCGTGCGCTCGGCTTCGCCGAACGGGGCGCCCTGCTCAAGCGCATGGCGCAGGCCCTGCAAGCGGCGCGCGCCGAGCTGCTCGCGCTCGCCATCGCCAACGGCGGCAACACGCGCTCGGACGCCAAGTTCGACGTCGACGGCGCCATCGGCACGCTGCTTGCCTACGCCGAGCTCGGCGAGCAGCTCGGCGCGGGCGGGTTCCTGGTCGACGGCGAGGGTCTGCAGCTCGGGCGCTCGCCGCGCTTTCACGGCCAGCACCTCATGGTGCCGCGCCACGGCGTCGCGCTGCACGTCAACGCCTTCAACTTCCCCGCCTGGGGACTCGCGGAGAAGGCCGCGCCCGCGCTGCTCGCGGGAATGCCGGTGCTCTCCAAGCCCGCCACCGCGAGCGCGCTCGCCGCGCATCGCGCCATGCAGGTGATCGCCGGGAGCGGCGCGCTGCCGGAGGGCGCGCTGCAGCTCGTCGTGGGCGCCGCGCGCGGCCTGCCCGCGCTGCTCGGCGCGCAGGACGTGCTCGCCTTCACCGGGTCGGGGGAGACCGGCGCGCGCCTGCGCGGCCTGCCGAACGTCGTGCGCCGCTCGGTGCGCGTCAACGTAGAGGCGGACAGCCTCAACGCGGCGCTGCTCGGTCCGGACGCGGCACCCGGCGGCGACATGTACGAGGTGTTCCTCAAGGACGTGGTGCGGGACGTCACGCAGAAGGCCGGCCAGAAGTGCACCGCCATCCGGCGCGTGCTGGTTCCCGCGGCGGCTGCCGCTGCGGTGCGCGAGGACCTGGCGCAGCTCCTCGCCCAGGTCAAGGTCGGCGATCCGGCCGGGGAGGACGTGCGCATGGGGCCGCTCGCCTCGCGCGCGCAGCTGGAGGATGTGAGCGCCGGCGTGGCGCGGCTCGCCGGGGAAGGAAAGGTCGTGCTGGGCTCCGCGGCGCCGCGCGCCGGCAGGGGCTTCTTCCTGGAGCCGGTGATCGTAGAGTACGCCGCCGGCGCGCGCGCCGAGGCGCTGCACGAGCGCGAGGTCTTCGGGCCCGTGGTCTCGATCCTTCCCTGCGACGGCGCCGAGGCCGCGGCCGGAATCGTGGCGCGCGGTGGCGGCGGGCTGGTCGCCTCGCTCTACTCCGAGGACGCGCGCTGGGTCGAGCAGGTGGTCGGCGCGATCGCGCCGTGGCACGGGCGCATCTTCATGGGGCACCCGAAGATCGAGCTCTCCCCGGGGCCGGGCACCGTGCTGCCGCAGCTGGTGCACGGCGGCCCGGGACGCGCCGGCGGCGGCGAGGAGCTCGGGGGCTGGCGCGCGCTCGCGTTTTACCTGCAGCGCGTAGCGCTCCAGGGGCCGCGACCGCTGATCGGCGCGCTCTCGAAAGCAGGGTCGGCGCCCCCGCTCAGAACCTGACGCCCACCCCGAAGGAGTAGAAGTTGAAGTCGCCCGGGCGCGCCGGGTCGTCGCCCGCGCGCAGGTAGCGCGACCAGCCGAGGCGCCCGTAGAGGCGGCGGCTGAACTCGTAGGTCGCCCCGGCGCCGACCATGATCCCGGTCCCGGGGTCGCTGCGCATCCGGAAGCCGGGACCTACGAAGCCGCCGGGATCGAGCTCGTCGCGCGCGCTGCCCAGGCTCGCCCTGCCGTAGAGCGACCAGTGCTCGCCGAAGCGCCACGTGCCGGTGCCCGAGAGCGCGAAGCCGCGCTCGCGCCACCGGTCCCCGGAAAAGCCCAGGCTCGGCGCGTAGCTGCTGCGCCCCGGATCGAGGTAGCGCCCCTCGAGCCGGAAGCTCGGCGAGAAGCGGTAGCCGAGCTCCACGTTGCGCGCCTCGAGCCCGAGCCGGCTGCGGCTCGCGTCGATGCCGCCGTACCAGCCCGGCGAGGGCGAGGCGGGCCTCGGCTGCGCCAGCGCGGGCCCCGAGGCGAGAACGGCGACGAGGACGATCGCGAGGCGGAACTGCATGACCGTATTAGATCAGTGTCCCCCTCCAAAAATCCACGGAATGCCCCTGCGGCCTGGCGGGCTGTAGCGCGGCTGCAACAGCGCTAGGCCAAGCCGCCGAAGAATCCCTCGATTTCAGCGGCCAGCGCCTCCGGCTGCTCAAGGGCGGCGAAATGCCCCCCTCTGGCCATCACGCTCCAGCGCCGGATGTCGGTGTAGGCGCCGGCCGCCACTGAGCGCGGCGGGCGCAGGATCTCCTTCGGAAATTCCGCGTAGCCGACCGGCACGTCCACCGTCGTGCCCTCGGGGATGGGCCACGGGCCGTGCATGCGCGCGTGGTACGGCCAGAAGGAGGAGCCGATCGCGCCCGTGAACCAGTACAGGGAGATGTTGGCGAGCATCTCGTCGCGGCTCAACGCATTCTCCGGATCGCCGTCGCAGTCGGTCCAGGCGCGGAACTTCTCCACGATCCAGGCGGCGAGCCCGGCGGGCGAGTCCGTGAGCCCGTAGGCGAGGGTCTGGGGCCGGGTGCCCTGGATCCACTGGTAGCCGGTCTCCTCCCTGAGGAAGTGGGTGAGTTCGGCGAGGTAGGCCTGCTCCGCGGGGCCCGGCCGCGCGAGCAGCTTCGGGTCGCGCCGCGCCGCGAGCAGGTTGAGGTGGATGCCGATCATGCGCTGCGCGTGCTTCCAGCCCAGCACGGAGGAGATGAAGGCGCCCCAGTCCCCGCCCTGGGCACCGAAGCGCTCGTAGCCGAGCAGGCTCATCAGCTCGGCGAACAGGTCCGCGATCTCGCCGGCGCCGAAGCGCTTCTGCCCGGGCCGGAACGAAAGCGTGTACCCGGGCAGCGAAGGCGCGACCACCGTGAAGCGCTCGGTGAGGAGCGGGATCAGCTTGTGGAACTCGAACACCGACCCGGGCCAGCCATGCGAGAGGAGCAAGGGCATCGGGTCCGCGCAGCGGCCGGGCTCGTGGATGAAGTGCAGGTCGATGCCGTGCAGCGGCACGCTGAACTGGCGCAGGCCGTTCAGCTTCGCCTCCCAGGCGCGCCAGTCGAATCCCTCCCGCCAGTACCCGACGAGGCGCTTCAGGTAGGCGAGGCTCGTCCCCGTGGACCAGGGCTCGAGCGGCGGCTCGTCGGGCCAGCGCGTGCGCGCCAGGCGCTCGCGCAGGTCGGCGAGCGCGGCCTCGGGGACTTCGAGGTGAAACGGACGCGGCGCCATGGCTCGATCCACTGCCCTCCGGGTTATGATGCGCCGCTCAAGCCTACCATCCGCGTGCCCCGCATCAACGCCTCTCCCGCGCTCTCACGGCTGCGCGTGCTCGACCTGACGCGCGTGCGCGCGGGTCCGACCTGCGTGCGCCAGTTCGCCGACTTCGGCGCCGACGTCGTCAAGATCGAGAACACCAGGCCCGAGGACATGGGAGGCGCGCGCGAGGGGCCGGACTTCCAGAACCTGCACCGCAACAAGCGCTCGATCACGCTCGACCTGAAGTCGCCGCAGGGCAGGGAGATCTTCCTGCGCCTCGCGAAGGACGCCGACGTGGTGGTCGAGAACTTCCGCCCGGACGTCAAGTTCCGGCTCGGCATCGACTACGAGTCGCTGCGCCGGGTCAACCGGCGCATCATCCTCGCGAGCATCTCGGGCTTCGGCCAGGACGGCCCCTACCGCGACCGCCCGGGCTTCGACCAGATCGCGCAGGGGCTCTCCGGGATCATGTCGGTCACCGGCAAGCCCGGCGAAGGCCCGATGCGCGTGGGCTGCGCCGTCGCCGACGTAGGCGCCGGGCTGCTCGCCGCGATCGGGATACTCGTCGCGCTGGTGGAGCGCGAGTCCTCGGGCGAGGGCCAGTGGGTGCAGTCCAACCTGCTGCAGGCGGCGATCCAGCTGCTCGACTTCCAGGCCGCGCGCTACACCATGCAGCGCGAGGTGCCCGAGCAGGTCGGCAACGATCACCCCACCAGCATGCCGACCTCCGCGTACCGCACCGCCGACGGGTACATGAACGTCGCGGCGGCGGGCAGCGTGATGTGGAAGCGCGTGTGCGAGGCGATCGGACGGCGCGAGCTCTTCGAGCACCCGGATTACAAGCGCGCGGAGGACCGGGCCAGGAACCGGCAGGCGCTGAATGCCGAGCTGAACGCCGCGTTCGAGGCGAAGTCGAGCGCCGAGTGGGTCGAGATTCTCAACCAGGCAGGGGTGCCCAGCGGCCCCATCTACCGCATGGACCAGGTGTTCGCCGACGCGCAGGTGCGCCATCTCGGCGTGCGCGCCGAGGTGGCGCACCCGGACCTGGGCCGGCTCGGCCTCGTCAACCAGCCGGTGAAGCTCTCGCGCACGCCGGCGCGGCTCGCCACGGCCACGCCCGGGCGCGGCGCGCA
>CAZOWR010000161.1:0-6563 GCA_964583645.1 uncultured Enterobacteriaceae bacterium | reverse complement strand
TGCATGCGCGAGCACCTGAACGAGATCGCGCCGCGGCGCATGGCGGTGCTCGATCCGATCAGGCTCGTGATCGAGAACTACCCGGAGGGGAAGGAAGAGATGCTGGAGGTGCCCAACCACCCGCAGAAGCCCGAGTGGGGGAAGAGGCCGGTGCCGTTCTCGCGGGAGCTGTGGATCGAGCGGGAGGACTTCACCGAGAAACCGCCGAAGGGGTACTTCAGGCTATTCCCGGGAAATAAGGTGAGGTTGCGATATGCCTACGTCGTCGAATGCGTGGGCTACGACATGGCGACGAAGTCGGTGCGATGCAACTACATCGAGGGCACCCGCTCGGGGACGCCGGGATCAGATGCCGTCAAGGTGAAGGGCAACGTTCACTGGGCCAGCGCCAAGCGTGCCCGTGCCGCTCCGGTCGTGCTCTACGACAGGCTCTTTCGCATCGACCAGCCCGAAGGCGTCGACCATCTGAACCCGGAATCAAAGCGGCTGGTGACGGCACAGCTGGAGCCTGCGCTGGACATCACCGAGCGCGAAACGTTTCAGTTCGAGAGGCACGGCTATTTCTCGTCTGGGGATGACCACTTCAAGCGCGCGACGACGCTCAGGGATTCGTGGGCGGCGAGCTTCACGGGCGGCCGGGCCACCGAACCCGCCGCGACTTGATCCGGCAGCTAGACCGCCAGCTCCTTCTCGAGCGCACGATGGAAGTACAGGATCGCGCTTTCGAAGCGCCCGAAGATGAAATGCTCGTTCGCCCCGCTCCGCAACCCCCGCTGAATCGCCTGCACCACCGCCCGATCCTCCAGCGCCCCGGTAGTCCCTACGAACTCCGTATCCCGCTTCGCCTCCGCCAACGCCTCCGGCCCGGGATCATTCGCCAGCGACCAGGTGATCTGCCGCGTCCGGTCGACGGCGAGCGGCTCGAGCACAACGACCTTGGAGTGACGCGACAACACGATCACCAGCACGTTCGGAAACAGGTGGTAGACATAGGTCAGCAGGCCTTCGACTTTGCGCTCGCCCTCCGGCACGGCCTTAAGCTTCTCGATGCGCCGGAATGGATAGGTCACACGGCTCGAGCGCCCGAACACGTCGATCAGGTTCAGGTTGTCGAACCCGTAGGGAAAGAAGCTCTCGGGATGGGTGAACCGGATGTGGTAGCCCTCGATGAAGCCCTCGAGCAGGATCTTCCAGTTGACGTCGCACTCCTGCTGCTCGTAGCCGAAGATGTCCCGCCCCGGCCCGATCATCGCCGGCAGCCCGTCGTCAGCGACGGAACCGCCCTCCTCCTGGGTGACGAACACGAGTCCCAACCGTTCCTCGGCCTTCACCGGCACGAGCCCATGCTGCCGCTTGTCGATCCCGGGAAAGCCCTCCTCGTGGGGGATGTGGCGCAGCCGCCCGTCGAGCTCGTAGGTCCAGGCGTGGTACGGGCAGACGAAGGAACGCGCGCAGCCCGACCCGTCCGCGAGCTGGGTGCCGCGATGCCGGCAGGCGTTGCGGAACGCGCGGGCGACGCCGTCCGCGCCGCGCACTGCGACGAGCGGCACGCCCGCGGCCTCGCGGGCGAAGTAGGAACCGGCTTCAGGCAGTGCCGCCGAAGGACAGAAGGGCGTGGGCATGCAGCGAAAGACGCGCAACTCTGCCCCGAGCCGTTCCGGCGACCGGTAGTTCGCCACAGGCTCGCGCCAGACTTCCGTCCCCGCATCGGTAGTGCCGCGCTCGATGTGCTCCAGGACCCGCCGGGCCACGGCCTGGTCATCCGTGCGTGCCGCCATGCTCGCCTCCGCTTGGCTATTATGGATGAATGGGGGACACGGGGAACGAAGTCGCCGCGTTGCTGAAGGCGCGCGGCGAGACGGTGGCGGTAGCGGAATCCTCCGCCGGCGGCCGGATCAACGCGGCGCTCGTAGCGGTGCCGGGCGCCTCCGCCCACTACCTCGGCGGGACGATCGTCTACACGAAGGCCGGGCGCGAGGCGCTGATGGGGATCACGGACGAGGAGATGAAAGGCACGCGCTCGGCGAGCGAGCCGTACGCGAAGCTCCTTGCGCAGCGCATCAGGGAGAAGCTCGGCGCGACCTGGGGATTGAGCGAGACCGGGGCGAGCGGGCCCGCGGGCAACCGCTACGGCGACCCGCCCGGCCACGCCTGCATCGCGGTGAGCGGGCCGGTGGAGGCCTCGATCACGGTGGAGACGCGAAGCGCCGACCGCGAGGCGAACATGCGCGAGTTCACGCGCCGGGCGCTGGAGCTGCTCGAATCCTGCCTGAGAAAGGCCTGACCCTCGCGGCCGCGCGCGTGCCGCAGCACAGCATGGTGGAATCCCGCTCGGGGCCGCGCCCCCGCGGCCGGAAATCTGGTCATAATACGCTGGGCAAGCATCCGTCACGTCCAGGGGAGGGACACCGCATGAACCGCATCCGCACCGCCGCCGCAAGCCTGCTCGTCGCTTCGCTCGCGCTCTTCGGCTGCGCCACGAGCCCCGAGGGCGAGGGCTGGATGACGCTGCTCGACGGCACCAGCATGAAGGGCTGGTACACGATCGGCGACGCCAACTGGCGCGTCCAGGACGGCGCGGTGATGGCCGACAAGCTGACCGGCAAGCAGAACGGCTTTCTGATGACCAACAAGATGTACCGCGACTTCCAGCTCAAGGCCGAGTTCTGGGTGAGCGACAACGCCAACAGCGGCATCTACATGCGCTGCGGCAACCCGCAGGTGGTGAACGACAAGATCTGCTACGAGGCGAACATCTTCGACCAGCGCAAGGACCCGAGCTACGGCACCGGGGGTCTGGTGCACATCGCCAAGGTGAGCCCGATGCCCAAGGCGGGCGGCAAGTGGAACACCTACGACATCACGGTCAGGGGCGACCACATCGTGCTGATCCTCAACGGCGTGAAGACGGTCGACGTGCACGACAAGAAGTTCTCCAGCGGCCACATCGCGCTGCAGTACGCCGCCGGCGTGGTGAAGTTCCGCAAGGTCGAGATCAAGGAGCTCTAGGCTCGAAGCGGAACGCAGCGCCGTCGCGCACGACCCGGCCGGCGGTCGGCGCGGCGAAGTGGGTGCCGAGCACCAGCACGGGACGCGCGGCGCAGCGCTCGAGGAACTCGCGCCGCGTGCGCCGCGCGGCTTCCTGGTCCACGTCGAAGCGGCTCGCCCAGGAGGGCTCGGCGCACTGCACCGGGTGGTGCATCAGGTCGCCGGTGATCACGGCCTCCTCGCCGCGCGAGCGGATGCGCACGCTGACGTGGCCGGGCGTGTGCCCGGGCGTGGGCTCGAGCCCCACCTCCGGCGTGAGCGCGTGGTCCATCGGCACCAGCTCGGCGAGCCCCGCCTCGAGGATCGGCCGCACCGAGTCCTCGCGCTCGGCTCCCGCCGCCGCGCCCGCCCAGTACTCCCACTCCCTCGCCCCGAACAGGTAGCGCGCGTTGGGAAAGGTCGGCACCCAGCGGCCGTCGCTGAGCATGGTGTTCCACCCCACGTGGTCCACGTGCAGGTGCGTGCAGAGCACCGTGTCGACGCGCTCGCGCGGGAACCCCGCCTCCGCGAGGTCCTCGAGGAACCCGCCCTGCCGCAGGTGCCAGTGCTTCAACTCGCGCGGCTTGTCGTTGCCTACGCAGGTGTCGACGACGATGGTCGAGCCCTCGGACTGCACGACGAAGCAGTGGATCGAGCCCACGGTGCGCCCGTCCTCCGTGAGGAAATGGGGCTTGAGCCAGGCGTGCTGCAGCAGCCGCTCCGGGGTCGCCGCCTCGAAGAAGAAGGTGCCCGGCGAAGGCCCCTCGATCTCGACCACGCGGGTAATCGAAACTGCGCCGATCTTCCAGCGCAGCACGGGATAGGTCGTGGACAATCGGGGCTCCTTCGCCACAGTCTAGCCCGAAGATGAAGCACGATCCGATGCTCGCCGCGGTCTGCGCGCTCGGCGTGACGCAGATCACCGCCTGGGGCACGAGCTACTACTGCCTCGGGGTGCTCGCGAACCCGATCGCGGCCGACACGGGATGGAGCCGCAGCCTGGTCTATTTCGGCTTCACCATCGCGCTGCTCGCGATGGGCGCGGTGTCGGCGTGGGCCGGGCGCGCCATCGACCGCTACGGGGCGCGCGCCCTCATGTCGCTCGGCACGGTGCTGGTGTCGATCGGCCTGTACGCGCTTTCCCTGGTGCGCAGCGAGGGCGCCTACCTCGCGGTGTGGGCGTTCCTCGGCGTGGGCATGCGGCTGTGCCTGTACGACGCCGCGTTCGCCGCGCTGGTGCAGGTGGTGCCCTCGCGCGGCAGGCTCGCGATCTCGTACCTCACGCTCTTCGGCGCCTTCGCCTCGACCGTGTTCTGGGTTCTCGGGCACTACCTCAACGAGGCCTCGGGCTGGCGCCAGACGCTGGCGCACTTCGCGCTCATCAACCTCGTCGTCTGCCTGCCGCTCAACTGGATCGGCCTCGCGCGGCGCGAGCCGCCGCGCCCGGCGGCCGCCGAGTCCGTCGCGCACGCGGCGCGCGACGGCCCGGCGCTCGAAGGCGGGGCGCGGCTCGCCGCGATGGCCCTGTTCGCGCTCGTCATGTCGCTGAACGGCTTCGTCTTCGCCGTCGTCACGGTACAGCTCGTGCCGCTGCTCGAGGCCGCCGGCCTGGCGACCGCCGCCGCGGTGTGGGTCGCCTCGATGAAGGGCTTCGCGCAGTTCGGCGGACGCGTGGTGGAGATCGTCTTCGCGCGCAAGCTGCGCGCCATCACGGTGGGGCGCATCGCCATCGGCGTGCTGCCGCTCTCCTTCGTCCTGCTCGCGGTCTCGGCAGGCAGCCTCCATCTCATCGTCGCCTTCACGCTGCTGATGGGCGCCTCGCAGGGGGTCATCACGATCGTGCGCGGCGCGGTGCCGCTCGCGCTCTTCGGCGCCGCCGGCTACGGCGCGGTGCTCGGGGTCCTCGCGACGCCGATCCTCGTCGTCAACGCGATCTCGCCTACGCTGTTCGCGCTCGTCGTGGATCGCTGGGGCTGGAGCGTCGCCCAGGGCGCTCTGGTGGCGATGTCGGCGGCCTCCTTTGCGGCGATGGAGGTGATGTCGCGCTGGTACGAGCGCCGGCGGCGTTAGAATACCTCGCGCCGCAACCCCCCAGGAGGAGGAAGTCATGAGAAGGTCCGCACTGCTGCTCGTCGCCCTGCCGGCAGCGCTCGCCGCCGCCGGCGCATCGGCCCAGAACCTGAGCGTGGTGTCGCAGACCACGCTCGCCGGCGTCGCCTACCCGGAGTCGATCGGCTGCGACCCGGCGCGCAAGGCGCTGTACGTGAGCGAGTTCGTCTCCAAGCTCGCGCCCACGCAGAAGGACGGCGCGGGCCGCATCGCCAAGCTCTCGCTCGCGGGCCAGGTGCTGGAGCGCAAGTTCCTGCCCGCGCCGGGCGGCGAGCCGCTCAACAAGCCCAAGGGCATCTGGGTGCGCGGCGACCGGCTGTGGGTCACCGACATCGACGTCGTGTGGGTGTTCGATCTCAAGACGAGGAAGGGCCGCAAGGTGGCGCTGCCCGGCGCGCAGTTCGCCAACGATCCCGCGGTGGTGGACGGCAAGCTCTACGTGAGCGACAACGTCGGCGACATGCTGTTCCGGGTGGAGCCCGCCGATTTCCTCAACCTCAAGGGCGAGCCGAAGGTGGCGCAGGTCTTCCGCGGCGCCGGGGTCAATCCCAACGGCGTCTACCCGCAGAAGGACGGCATGCTGCTGATGGTGGGCTTCGTCGCCCCGGGCAAGCCGCGCGGCATCTTCGCCCTGGGCGTGAGCGGGCAGATCAAGGACCTCTCGGGGCCGATCGGGCGGCTGGACGGCGTCTACGAGCTGCGCGACGGCTCGCTGCTCGTCACCGACTGGAACCTGGGCTGGCTCTTCCAGTGGAGCGAGAGCCGTGGCATGCGCGAGCTCGCCACCGGCTTCAAGGGACCCGCCGACTTCTGCGTCTTCCCGTCCAAGGGCGGCCTTACGGTGGCGGTGCCGGACCTGGTGCAGAGCCAGGTGCGGCTGGTGCAGCTCAAGCGCTAGCGCGTCGCTTCATCGGCCCCTGACCGCCGGCGGCTCGACGCCGTTGTCGCGCGCGATCTGGTAGTAGCGCAGGGCCTCGGCGTAATCGCGCGACACGCCGGGCTTGCCGGCCTGCAGCAGGTCGCCCAGGCGCTTGGCCGCCTCGCCCGCGGCCCTGCCCTTGCCGCGCGCGACCTGGCGCAGGATCCGCGCCGCCTCGGCGTTGTTGCCCTCGCCTTCGAGCGCGATCGCGCGCCGCAGCAGCTCGTCGGCCGACGGCGCGGCGGCCGGCGGCGGCGCGACGGCGGCGAGCTTGACCGGCTCGGAGGGCTTCTTCGCCTCGGCTTCGCGCTTCGCCGCCTCGGCTTCGCGCTGCCTCGCGAGCTCCGCCTCCCTCTGCTTCGCCGCCTCGGCCTCGCGCTGCCTCGCGAGCTCCGCCTCCCTCTGCTTCGCCGCCTCGGCTTCGCGTTGCCGCGCGAGCTCGGCCTCGCGCTCGCGCGCCGCCTCCGCCTCGCGCGCGGCTTCGGCCGCGCGCTGCTTCTCGGCGTCC
>CAZOWR010000160.1:0-6629 GCA_964583645.1 uncultured Enterobacteriaceae bacterium | reverse complement strand
TCGAGATCGCGCTGCGCAAGTTCGACCTGCCGCACGAGTTCTCGAAGAAGGCCCTGGAGTCCGCGCGCGCGATGCCCGACGCGGTGCGTCCCGAGGACGCGAAAGACCGTCGCGACCTGCGCTCGCTCCGCTTCGTCACCATCGACGGCGAGACGGCGAAGGACTTCGACGACGCGGTGCACGCGGTGCGCGAGGGCATGGGATTTCGCCTGTGCGTGGCGATCGCGGACGTCAGCCACTACGTGCGCCACGGCGACGCGCTCGATCTGGAGGCGCGCGAGCGGGGCACCTCGGTGTACTTCCCGCGCCGCGTCATCCCGATGCTGCCGGAGAAGCTCTCCAACGGCCTGTGCTCGCTCAATCCGAAGGTGGACCGGCTGGCCATGGTCTGCGACATGGCGATCGCTCCGGGCGGCAAGGTGGCGCGCTACGAGTTCTACCCGGCGGTGTTCCGCTCGCACGCGCGGCTGACCTACACCGGTGTCTGGGCGCGGCTGCAGAAGGGCCGCGCGGGGCCGGAGCTGGAGGCCCTGCACGCTTGCTTCCAGGTGCTCGCGCAGGAGCGCAGCCGCCGCGGCGCGATCGACTTCGAGACGCTCGAGACGCGCATGGAGTTCGACGCGCGCGGCAAGATCCTGCGCATCGTGCCCGAGCCGAGGAACGAGGCGCACCGGCTGATCGAGGAATGCATGCTGGCGGCGAACGTCTGCGCCGGCAATTTGCTCGCCGCGCGCGGGCACCCGGTGCTGTACCGCGTGCACGACGTGCCGGCGCCGGAGAAGGTGCTCGCGCTGCGCGAGTTCCTCGCCGAGCTCGGCCTGCAGCTGCCCGGGGGCGAGAAGCCCGCGCCGAAGGACTACGCGCGGGTGCTCGAGAGCATCAAGACGCGGCCCGACTTCACGCTGCTGCAGACGATCCTGCTGCGCTCGATGAAGCAGGCCGTGTACACGCCGGAGAACGTCGGCCACTTCGGCCTCGCGTTCGACGCCTACGTGCACTTCACCTCGCCCATCCGGCGCTACCCCGACCTGCTGGTGCACCGCGCCCTCAAGGCCTGCCTCGCCGGCCGGCGCTACGAGGGCCTGGACTGGGCCGAGCTCGGGCGGCACTGCTCGGAGACCGAGCGGCGCGCCGACGACGCCAGCCGCGACGTCGAGAACTGGCTCAAGTGCTACTACATGCAGGGCCACGTCGGCGGCACCTACTCGGGGCGCGTCACGGGCGTCACCGCCTTCGGCCTGTTCGTGACGCTCGACGACTACTTCGTCGACGGCCTGGTGCACATCTCCGAGCTCGGCCGCGACTACTTCAGGTTCGACGCGGCGCGCCACCAGCTGCTCGGGGAGCGCACCGGGGCGCGCTACCGGCTCGCCGACCGCATGAGGGTGAAGCTGGTGCGCGTCGACCTGGAGAGCCGCAAGATCGACCTCGTGCCGGCATGACGAAAAACAGGGTCAGACCACGTTTTGCGGAGGCGCGATGAGCCACCCGCGCCAGCGCGAGCCGCGGGTGGTGTTCGGATTCCACGCCGTGCTCGCCAGCCTGCGCGCCGACCCCGGGTCGGTGCTGGAGCTGTTCCTGGATGAAGCGCGTCACGACGCGCGCGCCAAGGACCTCGCGGCGGCGGCTGAGCAGGCGGGCGTGCGGGTGATGCGCGTTCCCGCCAAGCGCCTGGACGGCTTCTACGGCGGCGGCCGGCACCAGGGGGTCGTGGCGCGGGTGCAGCCGAGGAAGGCGAGCGAGAGCCTGGAGGAGCTGCTCGAGACGATCGAGCGGCCGCTGCTGCTCGTGCTCGACGGGGTCACCGACCCGCACAACCTCGGGGCGTGCCTTCGCGTCGCCAACGCCACGGGCGCGCACGCGGTGGTCGCGCCGAAGGACCGCGCCGCGGGGGTGAGCGCCGCGGTCTCGAAGGTGGCGAGCGGGGCGGCGGAGGCGACGCCCTACTTCATGGTCACGAACCTCGCGCGCACGCTCGGGGAGCTGAAGGAGCGCAACGTCTGGATCGTGGGGGCGGAGGAGCGCGCCGGGCAGACGCTCTTCGAGGCGGACCTGCCGGAGTCGATGGCCTGGGTGCTCGGGGCCGAGGGCGAGGGGATGCGCAGGCTCACGCGCGAGCGCTGCGACCTGCTGGTGCGCATCCCGATGCTGGGCGCGGTGCAGAGCCTCAACGTGTCGGTGGCGGCGGGCGTGTGCCTCTTCGAGTCGGTGCGCCGGCGCGGCGTGGCGAAGCCCTAGAGTTTCCTGTACAATCCGCGCCCTTCCTTGCCATACCCCTCTCGCATGGTGGATGGCACACCCATAAGGAGAGCCTGAGCATGCGGCATTACGAGATCGTCTTCATCGTCCATCCGGACCAGAGCGAGCAGGTGCCCGCGATGGTCGAGCGCTACAAGGGCATCGTCGCGCAGCGCAAGGGCGCGGTGCACCGGCTGGAGGACTGGGGCCGGCGCCAGCTCACCTACCCGATCGCCAAGATGCACAAGGCGCACTACGTGCTGATGAACATCGAGTGCGACGGCGAGACGCTCGGTGAGCTCGAGCACGCCTTCCGCTTCAACGACGCGGTGCTGCGCCACCTCACGGTGAAGATGGACCAGGCGGTGACCGCGCCCTCGCCGATGATGAAGGAGGAGAAGTCCCGCTCGCTGATGGAGCGCGCGCCGGAGGCGAAAGCCGGCGAGGTGAAGCCGGCCGAGGCCGCGACCTGAACCGGGTCGAGCTCTCCGGCGTGATCACGGAATTGAAGGCGCTTCGCCACACCCCCGCGGGCGTGCCGGTGGTCGAGTTCCGCCTGCGGCACGAGTCGCAGCGCGAGGAGGCCGGCGCGCGGCGCCGCGTCAACGCGGAGATCGACGCCATCGCCTTCGAGGCCCAGGCGAGGCTGATCGCGAAGAGCGCGCCCGGCCGCGGGCTGCGGGCCGAGGGCTTCCTGTGCGCGCGCAGCCGGCGCTCCAGGCGCCCCGTGCTGCACGTGACGCGAGTCGAATTCGAGGAAGGAGTCTGACATGCCTCCACCGAGGCGCGGCAAAGGCAAGGGCAAGGGCAAGGGCAAGGACCGCAAGGACCGCGGCCAGAGGTCGCTCTTCCGGCGGCGCAAGTTCTGCCGCTTCACGGCCGAGAAGGTCGAGTGGATCGACTACAAGGACATCGACACGCTCAAGGACTTCGTCGGCGAGAACGGCAAGATCATCCCGGCGCGCATCACCGGGACCTCGGCCGGCTACCAGCGGCAGCTGTCGGCGGCGATCAAGCGCGCGCGGTTCCTCGCGCTGCTGCCCTACACCGACCTGCACTGAGCAGAGGAGCGGCGCCGTGCAAGTGATCCTCATGGAGAAGGTCGCCAACCTCGGCAACCTCGGCGACGTCGTCCGGGTGAAGGACGGCTTCGCGCGCAACTACCTGATCCCGCACGGCAAGGCGAAGCGGGCGACGGAAGCGAACCTGAAGGCGTTCGAGGCGCGGCGCGCGGAGCTCGAGCAGGCGCAGGCGGCGGCGCTGGCGCAGGCGCGCGAGCGGGCCGCGAAGCTCGAGGGGCTGACGCTGCAGATCGTGCAGAAGGCCGGCGTGGACGGGCGCCTGTTCGGCTCGGTGACCAACTACGACATCGTCGAGGCGCTCAAGGCGCAGGGCCACGAGGTGGAGCGCTCGCAGGTGAGGATGCCCGCCGGGCCGCTCAAGCAGGTGGGCGACGCGCAGCTGCAGATCGTGCTGCACACCGATGTGGTGGTCACGATCACCGTGTCGGTGCTCGGCGAGACCTGATTGCACGCGCGCCCGGCGCGCGGTTCCCCACAGCTTGCGCACAGCTTACCCCCGGCTTATGCCCGGGGTTGCTCCATTTACAAATGCACGCGGGAGGGCCATGCTTGCGCCCACCGCATCGCGCGCATCATAGATGGCCCAACCCCAAGCTTCGGCACGCCGCCAGCCGCAGATCCGCCAGGCAGTGGATGACGCGGTCGCGGCGGAGCTGAGGACGCCGCCGCACTCGCTGGAAGCCGAGCAGTGCGTGCTCGGCGCGCTGCTCGTCGACAACTCGGCGTGGGACAAGCTGGTCGACGCGGTGGGCGAGGCGGACTTCTACCGCGACGATCACCGCCGCATCTTCCGCCACGTCGGCGCGCTCATCGAGAAGGGCCGGCCCGCCGACGTGGTGACGGTGTTCGAGTCGATCCAGTCGAGCCCGGACCGCGACCAGACCGGGGGCATCGCCTACCTCGGCTCGCTCGCCCAGGCGGTGCCGAGCGCGGTGCACGCGCGGCGCTACGCCGAGATCGTGCGGGAGCGCTCGGTGCAGCGGCACCTCGCGCAGGTGGCGAGCGAGATCGCCGAGGAGGCGCTGCAGCCGCTCGGCAAGGACATCGCCCAGCTGCTGGACGAGGCCGAGTCGCGCATCTTCCGCATCGCCGAGAGCCGCACGCGGACCGGGCAGGACTTCCTCGACATCAAGCAGGTGATCGCGCGGGTGCTCGAGCGCGTGGATTCGCTGTACCACCAGGAGAACAAGTCCGACGTCACCGGCGTGCCCACCGGGTTCATCGACGTGGACAAGATGACCGCGGGGTTCCAGCCCGGCGAGCTGATCGTCATCGCGGGGCGGCCGAGCATGGGCAAGACGGCGCTCGCGCTGAACATCGCGGAGCACGTCGCGGTGCATAACGGCCTGCCGGTGGCGGTGTTCAGCATGGAGATGAGCGGGACGCAGCTCGCCTCCCGGCTGCTCGGCTCGCTCGCCGTGGTGGACCAGCACCTGATGCGCACCGGCAACCTGACCGACGCGCAGTGGAGCGCGCTCTCCGAGGCGATGGCGAAGCTGCACGACGCGCCGATCTACATCGACGAGACGGGCGCGCTCAACATCCTCGAGATCCGCGGGCGCACGCGGCGCCTGAAGCGCCAGTACGGCAAGCTGGGGCTGGTGGTGGTCGACTACCTGCAGCTGATGTCGCCGGCCCAGCAGGGCGAGAACCGGGCCACCGAGATCTCCGAGATCTCGCGCGGCCTCAAGGCGCTGGCGAAGGAGATCGACGCGCCGGTGGTGGCGCTCTCGCAGCTCAACCGAGCGGTCGACCAGCGCCCCGACAAGCGCCCCGTCATGTCGGACCTGCGCGAGTCCGGCGCCATCGAGCAGGACGCCGACGTGATCCTGTTCATCTACCGCGAGGCGGTGTACAAGCCGGACCTTCCCGAGGAGCAGCGCGGCATCGCCGAGGTCATCGTCGGCAAGCAGAGGAACGGCCCGATCGGCACCGTCAAGATGACCTTCCGCGGCAAGCACACCCGCTTCGAGAACTACCAGGACCCGCGCGGCTACTAGGGCGAGAGGCGCATGGCCGAGCCGACGATCGCGCAGAGGTCGCCCTACGCGGTGGAGCTCGCGCCGGGCGACTACTGGTGGTGCGCCTGCGGCCGGTCCAAACGCCAGCCGTTCTGCGACGGCTCGCACAAGGTGACCGAGTTCACCCCGGTCAAGTTCACCGTCACCGAGGCGCAGAAGGTGTGGCTGTGCGGCTGCAAGCGCACCGGCGGCAAGCCGTTCTGCGACGGCTCCCACCGCAAGCTGGCCTAGGCCCTACTTCCGCGCCGCGGTCCAGCGGCCCTCCGCGCCGGCGTCGGTGCGAAACGACCCCTCCATGCGTGCGCGCGTGACGATCCCCGAGAACTCGCGCTTCGCCCCGGCGTTGTCGACGAAGCCGAAGGCGATGTTGAAGCCGCGCAGCCGCGCGTCGCGCAAGCCCGCCTGCACGGGCCCGAGCGTCACCGAGCCCTCGATCTTCTGGAACTTCTGCTCGAAGCTGAGCTCGAAGCGCTCGCTGCCGGCCTCGAGCGTCCAGCCGCCCATGACGTTCGCGGGCACCACCCAGAAGTAGGCGCGCCGCCCGTCCATGCTGGAGGTCTCGTCGGGCTCCCAGTCCTCCATGGTGAAGGAGTGCGACACCACCCGCGTGCCCGGGCGCATGTTGAGGATCTGCGGCCGCAGCTTGAGGTTCAGCGCCGGCAGCAGGTACAGGGTGAGCACGGTGGCCTGGGTGAAGTCGCTGGCGAAGATGTCGCCGTGCACCACCTTCGCCTTCCCGGCGACGCCGGCCTTCTCCACGTTGCGCATGGCGTGCTTCACCATCTCGGGGTTGTACTCGATGCCCAGCGACCGCGCGCCGAACTTCTTCGCCGCCGCGATCGCGATCTTGCCGTCGCCGGCGCCGAGGTCGACGACGTAGTCGTCGGGGGTGACCTGCGCCATGCGCAGCATCCGGTCCACCACCTCGTCGGGCGTGGGCACCCAGATGACGTCCTTGCCGGACTGGCCGATCTGGGGCTCGTAGTCCTTCTTGGTCTGCGCCGCCGCCGGCAGCGCGAGGAGCAGCGCCGCGCAGAGCGCGAGCGGGCGTATGGCGGAATGCATGCGGGATCCCTCTGGAAAATGAGGCCGCAAAGCCTAGCAGAAACTAGAGCGATTCGGCAGCGTGGTCTGCGAGACGCGAGCGCTCGCCGCGCGCGAGCGTGACGTGGCCGGCGTGCGCCCAGCCCTTCATGCGGTCGACGACGTAGGACAGGCCCGAGGAGCCCTCGGTGAGGTAGGGCGTGTCGATCTGCGCGATGTTGCCCAGGCACACCACCTTGGTGCC
>CAZOWR010000159.1:0-6638 GCA_964583645.1 uncultured Enterobacteriaceae bacterium | reverse complement strand
GCAAAGGACGAAGAAGTGCATATAATGCCCTGAAATTAATGACACAGTAAGACTATTCCCGATCGGGAATAGTTTCTCAGGCCGCTGCCCGGAGCGGCATTTCGTCGTAGACCCTGCCGTTCAGCCGCCGCCCCGTCAGGTCTTTGCGCACCCCGCCCCACTGCTTGAAGAAAAACGCAACGCCGGCCGCGCGACACTGCCTGAGGATCGAGGTAACCCACTCCGACCTCATCGGCCGGGCTCGCTGGCCGGACTCTCCGCCCACGATGACCTAGTTGATGCCCCGTAGGTCCAGTCTGTCGAGCGGCCCGATGAGGGGCTCGAGCGACAGAAATCGGACCGCGGCCGGCACCGCCCTGAGGTGATCGATTCGGCCCGACACCCTAGCGTCCTCGACGCTTACTCCCATCCACACGTTCGCGGGCCAGAGCAGGCGCTGGCCGAGCTCGGCCAGCCGCTCCGAGCGCTTGGTCAGGACCTGGAAGGTGTGGCGGGGGCAGTCGCGCATGGTGTCGAACACCCGGGCGATGTAGTCGTCGGGAATGTCCCCGTGGAAAAGGTCGCTCATCGAGTTGACGAACACCGTGTGCGGCTGCCGCCACTTGCGCGGCGCGTCGAGCAGGTCGGGATGCAGCGTGACGCGGAAGCCGTTGCGGTAGCGGTTGCTCCGCATCGCGTGCAGGCGCTTCGCCATGCGCTCGGCGTAGCACCGCTTGCAGCCCTGGCTCACCTTGGTGCACCCGGTGACCGGGTTCCAGGTCATCTCGGTCCACTCGATGTTCGACTTGGTCGGCACGCGGCGCTCCGTACCCGACGATATCCCAGCCGGGATCGCCGATAAACCGCGCGATGCGCGAAGGCTAGCGGCGCGTGCTAGCCTCGGCGCGCGGGTGACGACCGGAAATTAGACGGGGTCCGGTCACTGCCTCCGCGAGGCGTGCCGGATGGAGGACACCCGGCCTCCACCTCCCTTCCCGATCGAGAAGGCTCGCCGCCCGGGTCAGACCTCGATTTCCTCGGGCGGTATCTCGACGACCTTGCCGTCGCGCCAGGTTACGATCGGGATGCCGAGCGCCTTGTGCCGCGCGTAGGCCTCGCGTCCCGCCTGGGCGAAGATGTCCATCACCTCGCTGATCGGGATTCCCGCCACCTTCGGCTCGGTGGCCGCGTCGTACGCCGCTTCCTTCTCCTTCACTGGCGAGCCCTCCTGCACAATCTCCCAGGACCTCGGATCCGCGATCCGGACTGGACCTTCTGCTCCCCTCTCCGCGATCAGTCTGGACGTTCGCGACACATTGTCGTGCAACTCCCAGGTGTCGGCAATCGGGAGGCACAGGTTGAAGAAGTTCCACAGGCCACGCCGGTAGCGCCGCCGGATGTCGTCGGCCGGGACCGAGTGGCCTCCGTGGCGCACGCGCCAGGCCACGCGGCTCACAGCCATCTCTGCATCCGGCAGCCAGAGGAAGAAGAGGTGAAAGCGATAGCCAGGTCCCTGCGCAGCCGCGCGATCCACGGCGCGAAGCTGCGGCTCGCGAGCGTGGTTTCGAATGCGAAGCTGGCCTGCGCCCGAGCCAGTTCATCGAGCCGCCGCAGCAGGATGCGTCCCGCCTCGACGGCGACGCGCTCCGGCGCGAACGCCGACAGGCCGGCGGTAATCACGTCAGCGTTCACGAACTCGGCGATGCCGAGGCGCTTGCCGATGAGCAGCGGCGCCGCAGTGGACTTCCCCGCCCCGTTCGGCCCCGCGCTAGAACGCCGGCCCCAGCGGCCGCAGCCGCAAGCCCTTCCTCAGCTTCGTCCACCTGAATTCCGACGGGTCCGCGAGCGCCGGGCCGGGGGACTTCGCCACCAGCACCTCCTTGGCGATCGGCTCGAAGTCGGCGCGAAAGTGCACCGAGCTCTTCAGCACCAGCACCCGCTCCTTCACCGGCTCCACGCCGAGGTGGCGGAACATTTCCTTGTCCCCGGCCTGGCACTTCACCGAAGCGAGCGCGACGCGAACGCCTGGCGCAGCATTGCTCCGTAGCAGCGCCATCCGCCCGAGGTTCATGCGAAAGCCCTTGAACATCGGCCCGGTGCAGGTGAACCTGCCGTCGCCGAGACGCTCGACCACGAACTCGCCCTCGAACGGCGCGTCGCCCGCAATTCCCGACTTGCCTCCGAGGGAAAACCCGAGCGCCGCGCCCTGCCCGACCTCGTGCGCGAGCTTCGCCGCCGCCGGATCGACGAGCAGCCCGAGGCACGCGTCCTTTGCCTGCCGGGAAATCAGCACCCTGAGGAGTCCAGTCGTGTCGCCGTTGCCGCCCGCGCCCGGGTTGTCCTGCGTGTCGGCGATCACCACCGGCCGCCCCGGCTCGCCGAGCCTGCACGCGCGCGCCACCGCGTCCTCGGCGGAACGCAGCTCCATCACGAAATCCGACTCCGCGTCGGCCACCGCGCCGCGCAGCCGCTCGACGGCCCCGGTCACCGCCCGCGCATCGGCGCCGTAGCCGAGCACCGTCATGCCGCACTCTGGAAAATCGGCCATCGGGAATCCCGGCATGAAGGTGAGCACCGCGCCGCTCGAGCGCTCGAGCCGCTCGAGCTCGGCGTACAGGCCCTTGCAGGGCTCGATGAACGAGCACTGCTGCGGCAGCCCGGTGAGGAAGTCGAGCGTGGCGTAGCCCTTCACGGGCCGCGTGCCCGAGCGCAGCATCGCCTCGAGCAGCCGCGCCGCGCGCGCGCCGGTCGCCGCCATGTCGACGTGGGGATAGGTGCGATAGCCCACGAGGCCGTCGGCGTGCGCGACCATCGCGCGCGTCACGTTGCCGTGCAGGTCGAGGCTCGCCGCGACCGGCACGCGCGGCCCCACGGCCTCGCGTACGCGGCGCAGGATCTCGCCCTCGCCGTCGTCGAACTCGTCCGACACCATCGCGCCGTGCAGGTCCAGGTACACCCCGTCGACCGGGCCCGCCGCCCGGAGGCGCGCGACGAGCTCGCCCAGGATGCGCTCAACGCCTCGCGCGTGACCTGCCCCGAGGGGCTCGCCGCCGCCCAGGCGGTGGCGACGAGCGCGTAGCCGCGCGCGCGCAGCTCGCCGATCGCCCCCGCGGCCGGGATATTGGCGCCCTCGAGCGCGGCAAACAGCGGCGCGCCGTACTGCACCCCCGGCCAGCCGCCGCCCTTCTCGAACTCCTCGTATCCGGCGCGCGAGGGCGCGAAGGTGTTGGTCTCGTGCTGGAAGCCGCCCACTGCGACGCGCGCCATCGCGCACTCCCTCGAGGCAGAGCGCGCTAGCCTAAGCCCCGCGCCGGTGCGCGGGCAAGCGCAGCTTGCCCGGCCCCTGCCCTTGGGTTATCTTGCGCCGAGTCTTTCCCGCACCTTCCCGACGGAGGATTCTTCATGACCCTGAAGCGCACGCTGGCCGCCTGTGCAGTCGCCGCCGCATTCGCCGCCACCCTCGGCGCTCCCGAGGCGCGGGCCCAGAAAGTGCTCACCGTGGTGCCGCACTCCAACCTCGCGATCCTCGACCCGATCTGGACCACGGCCTACATGAGCCGCAACCACGGCTACATGATCTACGACACGCTGTTCGGCACCGACGAGGCGAGCAAGATCCAGCCGCAGATGGTGGACAAGTGGACCGTGTCGAAGGACAAGAAGGTGTACGACTTCACGCTGCGCGAGGGCCTGGAGTTCCACGACGGCGCGCCGGTCACCGGCGAGGACGTGGTGGCGTCGCTCGCCCGCTGGGGCAAGCGCGACCCCATGGGCGGGGCGCTCATGAGCTTCGTCGACAAGCTGGAGGCGAGCGGCAAGAGCTCCTTCCGCATCACCCTCAAGGAGCCCGCGGGCTTCGTGCTGGAGGCGCTCGGCAAGCCCTCCTCCAACGTGCCGTTCATCATGCCCAAGCGCGTCGCCGAGACCCCGCCCACCGAGCAGATCAAGGAGTACATCGGCTCGGGCCCCTACGTCTTCGTCAGGGAGGAGTTCAAGCCGGGCGACAAGGCGGTCTACGTGAAGAACCCGAAGTACAAGCCGCGCAAGGAGAAGCCCTCGGGCACCGCCGGCGGCAAGCAGGTGTACGTCGACAAGGTGGTCTGGAACCTCGCGCTGCGCGACTACCAGGCGCAGGTCAACGCGCTCTCCAAGGGCGAGGTGGACATCCTCGAGGTCGTGCCCTTCCAGCACTACGACACGATGCGCAAGGACCCGAACATCGAAGTGCGCAAGCCCAAGATCGGCCTGCAGTACATGTGCCGCTTCAATCACCTGCACCCGCCCTTCAACAACGCCAAGGTGCGTCAGGCGGTGCTCGCTTCGTTCAGCCAGGCCCCGTTCCTGAAGGCGCAGGTAGGCGTCACCGAGCTCTACAAGCCCTGCGCCTCGATGTTCACCTGCGGCACCCCCTACGGCGTGCCGACCGGCAGCGAGATCCAGTCGAAGTCGAACATGAAGAAGGCGCAGGAGCTGCTCAAGGCCTCGGGCTACGACGGCACGCCGGTGGTGATCCTGAAGCCGACCGACCTGGCGTCGATCGACAAGCTGCCCGAGGTGGCGGCGCAGCTCATGCGCCAGGCCGGCCTCAAGGTCGACCTGCAGGCGATGGACTGGCAGACGCTGGTGTCGCGCCGCGCCAAGAAGGAGCTGCCCAAGGACGGCGGCTGGAACATGTTCTGCACCGCCTGGGTGTCGCCCGACATCGGCAACCCGGTGAACCACGCGGCGCTGCCGGCGCGCGGCGCCGCCACGCCCTGGTTCGGCTGGCCCGAGGACGCCAAGCTCGAGGAGCTGCGCGCCGCGTTCATGAAGGAGACCGACGAGAAGAAGAAGATCGCGCTGGCGGGCGAGGTGCAGAAGCGCGCCTTCGAGGTCGCGACGCACGCGCCGCTCGGCGAGTACACCCAGCCGGAGGCGGGGCGCAAGGCGATCAAGGGCTGGCTCACCTCGGGCCTCGCGCACACCTACTGGAACATCAGCAAGTAGCGCGGGCGTCGGGTGAGCAGCGGCTAGTTGCTCAGGTTCATCGCGCGGCGACTGCTCGCGACGATCCCGGTCCTCGGGATCGTGGCGGTGCTGGTGTTCCTGCTGCTGCGCTTCACGCCCGGCGACCCGGCCGCCATCCTCGCGGGGGACGCCGCGAGCACCGAGCAGATCGAGGGCATCCGCAAGACCCTCGGCCTGGATAAGCCGCTGCCGGTGCAGTTCGGCATCTGGGCGGGCCAGATGCTCGCCGGCGACCTCGGCGAGTCCTACTACTACAAGGTGCGGGTCACCGAGCTGATCGCCCAGCGCATCGAGCCCACGCTCTCGCTCGCCGCGCTCACCATCGTCGTGGCGGTGCTCGTCGCGGTGCCGCTGGGCGTGATCGCGGCCTGGCGCTTCGGCGGCTGGTTCGACCGCTGCCTGATGGGATTCTCGGTGTTCGGCTTCTCGGTGCCGGTGTTCGTGCTCGGCTACCTGCTGGTGTGGCTGGTGTCGCTGAAGCTCGGCTGGCTGCCGGTGCAGGGCTACCAGCGCTTGGCAGGGGGATTCTGGCCCTACCTGCAGCACCTGGTGCTGCCGGCCGTCACGCTCTCGGTGATCTACATCGCGCTCATCGCGCGCGTCACGCGCGCCTCCGTGCTGGAAGCCCTCGGCGAGGACTACATCCGCACCGCGCGCGCCAAGGGCCTGACGGAATCGCGCGTGCTCGTGTTCCACGCCCTCGCCAACGCCGCCGTGCCGATCGCCACCGTAATCGGCATCGGGGTCGCGCTGCTCATCGGCGGCGTGGTGGTCACCGAATCCGTCTACGCCATTCCCGGGCTCGGCCGCCTCACGGTCGACGCGGTGCTGGCGCGCGATTTCCCCACCATCCAGGGACTGATCCTGTTCTTCTCGCTGGTCTACGTCGGGGTCAACCTGCTGGTCGACCTGTCGTACGTGTTCTTCGACCCGCGCATCCGCTACTAGGCCCGGGCGCGCCGCATGGGCTCCACCGACGCCGACAAGTTCGCCGCCCTCTCGGTCGAGTCGGCCGACGTGCGGCCGCAGGAGTCCGCCTGGCAGCGGGTGCGCCGCAACCTGTCGGTGCGCATCGGCGGCGCCGCGCTCGCCGCACTGCTCCTCGTCGCCCTCGCCGCGCCCTGGCTCGGCACCGTGGATCCGACGATGTTCGACGCCGGCAGCCGCGACCTCTCGCCGGGCAAGCGGGGCGAGATGATGACGCTCGAGGGCGAGACGCTCGCGTACACGTTCTGGTTCGGCTCGGACTCGCTCGGCCGCGACGTCTACAGCCGCGTCGTCTACGGCACCCGCATCTCGATGTTCGTCGGCGTGGTGACGGCGCTGGTGTCGCTCGCGATCGGGGTGCTGTGCGGCCTGGCGGCGGGCTACATTCGCTGGCTCGACGGCGTGCTGATGCGCGTCATGGACGGCCTGATGGCGATCCCGGCGATCCTCATCGCCATCGCGCTGGTGGCGATGTGGCGCGCGAGCCTCGTCACGGTGATCATCGCCATCGCCATCCCCGAGATCCCGCGCGTCACGCGCCTGGTGCGCTCCCTCGTGCTCACGATCCGCGAGGAGCCCTACGTCGAGGCGGCGATCGCGCTCGGCACGCCGACGCGCAAGATCATGTTCGGCCACATCCTGCCGAACTGCATCGCGCCGCTGGT
>CAZOWR010000158.1:0-6655 GCA_964583645.1 uncultured Enterobacteriaceae bacterium | reverse complement strand
TTCAGCAGGTCGCCGCTTGATCAACCCGTCGTACACAAGATTTGACGATAGCTCTTCGACCTGAAGTCATGATGTCTTCCTCCGGGGTCCGGGAGCGGTACCGGCAGCATCCTACCCGAGGTAGGCGGTCGCCACCCCGACGGCGTAGCAGAGGAAGGCGAGCCCCGCCAGCAACTGCGGCACGACGTACCAGTAGCGCAGCGCCAAGACCAGGTAGCAGCCCCACGCCACCGCGCCGACCGCGACCAGGTAGTGCGACTGGAAGAAGAAGGCGCTCTGCGCGAGGGCCAGGTAGCCGTAGACGGCACCCAGCAGGATGAGGCCGAAGCCGTGGCTCGCGTGGAAGCCTACGTTGGCGCGCGCGAAGCTGCGGTCCCTGGTGATGACGAGCGGCACCTCCGTGAGCTTCTGCCCGAGCTGCGGGTCGCGCGGCTGGAACGACGGCGTGAAGTACGTGAGGTAGAGGTGCCCGAAGCCGAGGAAGAGCGCGATCAAGGCGCTCGCCGCGACGAGCCCGGTCGCGAGCACTACGGCCTCATTCCCGCCGGGGCGACGACGGCGCTCTTCAGCCCCACGTCGTCGAACGCCCGGCGCATGCGCCCGCTCGCCTTCGCCTCCTCGACGAGCTGGCTCACGTAGGTGAGCGCAGCGGGCCTACCCTTCGGCACTGCGACCGCGGTGGGCTTGACTTTCTTTAGCTTCCGGAAGAACGGATTCCCCACGCCAACTCACCCCGCCTGCAACGCCTCCAAGATCCCCCGGATATACCCGATCGCCCGCGCTGCCGCCCCCGGCCCGTCCGGCACGTAATCGAACGGCTCCACCGCGACATCCCCCGAATACCCATGCCGCACCAGCGCCGCCAACAGCGGTGCGAACCGCTGCTCCCCCTGCCCCGGCCCGCGCCGGTTGCGATCGTTCACCTGCACGTGCGCGATCATCCCGGCGGGCAGCCACTTGTCGACGAGCGCCGGCAGCGGCGCCGACTCCATGCGCCCGGCGGCGCTGCAGTCGAGCATGGTGCGAACGCTCCGGCTGCCGATCGCCGAAACGACCTTCGCCGCCTCCTCGAGGGTGTTGATGAGCGGCGTCTGATCCGAAGATAACGGCTCTACGCAGTACACCACGCCCGCTTTCTCGGCACGTTCCGCGATCTTCGCGAAGCTCTCCTGCGCCCGCGCGAGCGCCGCCTCGCGCGTGTCACCGGCATCGATGCGCCGCTGGTGCGGCGAGCCGTGCACGAGGTAGCGCCCACCGAGCTCCGCGCACTGGTCGATGAGCACGAGCATGACTTCCACCGTGCGCTTGCGCACCGCGTCGTCCTTGGTGGAGATCGAGAGCCCCGCCGGCTTGAGCAGCAGCCAGTGCAGGCCGGTCACGCGGATCCCCGCGTCCTCGGCCGCCGCCCGCGCCACGGCGATCTGCGCGCTCCCCAGCCGGTGCGGCTCCTCCGACAGGGTGTAGGGCGCGATCTCCAGGCCGTCGTAGCCGAGCTTCGCCGCGTACTCGCACTGCTGCGGGAACGGCATCGGGGCGATGACTTCGTTGCAGAGCGCGATGCGCATCAGCGTGCCTGGCTGGAGCGGGTGCGTCCGCGCCGCACGCGTAGGGCCGGATCTACTCGCCGGTCGCCCCAGCGTGGCTGCTCGCGCGGCCCGAGATCGATCGGCCCGATCCGCTTCAGCAGCTCGAGCAAGGACTCCTTTCGCCGGCGCTTCGACATGGTCTTGTCCGTGTATTCGAGCGTCAGCCCGACCTGGAAAAGACCCGCTGCACCGCCGGAAGCTGGAACAGCAGCGTCAGGATCACGACCGCGGCGAGCACCCCCGCGATCGGCCGCGTGAAGAAGGGCTCGAGGCTGCCATCCGAGATGACGAGCCCGCGGCGCAGGCTCTTGTCCACGATGTCCCCGAGCACGATCCCCAGCACGAACGGCGCCACCGGGTAGCCCTGGCGCCGCAGCAGGAAGCAGACGAACCCGACGCCGAGCATCACCCAGATGTCGAACACGCGCGAGGCGATGGCGTAGGCGCCGAGGGTGCAGAGCACGAACACGACCGGCATTATGATCGCGCGCGGCACGCGCAGCACCCACATGAGCGGCCGCACCATCACCAAGCCGAAGACCAGGATGCACAGCGTAGCGAGCAGCGTGATCGCCACCACGTCGTAGGCGAACTGCGGCGTGCTGACCATGAGCATCGGCCCGGGCTGCACGCCGTGGATGATCATCGCCGCCATGAGGACGGCCGCCGGCGCCGAGCCCGGCACGCCGAGCGCGAGCGCCGGGATGATGGCGCCGGGGATCGCGGCGTTGTCGCCGGTCTCGGCGGCCATCATGCCCTCGATCGAGCCGCTGCCGAACTGCCCGCGCTCGCCGGAGAAGCGCTTCGCGGCGGCGTAGGAGGCCCAGGCGCCCATGTCCTCGCCCACCCCGGGCAGGATCCCCATGAAGGTGCCGATGGCGCCCGAGCGCAGGATGGTCTTCCAGTAGCGCAGCACATCCGCAATCCTCGGCAGGATCGAGTCCACGGCGTTGATCGCGGCCTTGCGCCCGGGCTCGGCGAGCACCATCAGGATCTCGGCGAAGCCGAACGCCCCCACCAGCGCCGGGATGAGCGCGATGCCGCCCGAGAGCTCGTTGGTGCCGAAGGTGAAGCGCGGATGCGCGTGGATGCCATCGAGCCCCACCTGCGCGGTGAAAAGCCCGAGGAACCCCATCAGCCACCCTTTCAGCGGATCGCTCCCGGTGAGGCTCCCCGACATGAGCACGCCGAGCAGCGCGAGCCAGAAGAACTCGAAGGCCTGGAACTTGAGCGCCGCTTCGGCGAGCACGGGGGTGAGCGTGGCGAGGCACGCCACGCCGAAGAGCGAGCCGAGCACCGAGCCCGTGGTGGCGATGCCCATGGCGCGGCCCGCCTGGCCCTTGCGCGCGAGCGCGTGGCCGTCGATGGTGGACGCGGCGTTGGCGGCGGTGCCCGGGATGTTGAGCAGGATCCCGGTGCGGCTGCCGCCGTAGATCGCGCCCACGTAGACGCAAACGAGGATGAGGATCGCGTCGGTCGGGGGCATGCGCACGGTGAGCGTGGTCATGAGCGCGATGCCGAGCGTCGCCGAGAGCCCGGGCAGGATGCCGATCACGATCCCCGTGAGCGTAGCCCCGAGCGCGTAGCAGACCTGCCAGGGGCCGGCGAGCCCCGCGAGCGCCTTGCCGAGGAACGCGAGCCCCTCCATTCAGGGCAGCCGCACGAGGAACACCTGCTCGAACACGAGGCCGATGACGATCGCCGCGCCGAGCGCGATCGCCGCGCTCGACGCGGCGAGCCGGCCGAGGCCGCGCGGCGCCTCCGCGTCGCGGTCGAGCCAGCGGAAGGCGAGGATCGCCGCGAAGAGGAAGGCGGCCGAGGTCGCGGTGAACGGCAGTCCGCGCCCGAGCAGCCCCGCGCCGTAGCCTACGCACAGCGCGAGCGCGAGCACGACTCGGGGAACCGAGGTCTCGGCCGCCGTCTCGGGCTTCGTCTTGGGCACGAGCGAGCGCAGGAGGAGAAAGCCGCCGAAGACGATCAGCAGCACGCCGAGCACCCCGGGCATGAGCCCGGGGGCCGACAGCGGATTGATCGACAGGCTCGCCAGCCGGTCCATGCGCCAGGACGCGGCCAGCACCAGCGCGCCGAACCCGATCCAGCCGGCGGCAAAAATAGGGTCAGACCCCGTTTTCATGCTCCGGAAAAACGTGGTCTGACCCTGATTTCAGCGCTTGATGCCGATCGACTCGGGGGCGACCTTCGCCATGCCCGCGGCCTGCAGCATGTAGGCGTCCTCGACCACCGTGGGCCAGACCACTTCGTACGCGGCCTTGCCCGAGGAGGGCGTGAAGAGCGCGCCCTTCTCTTGGGCGTAACTCCGTATTTTCGCGGAGTTGGCGATTCTCTCGGCCCAGAGCTTCTCCATGGTAGAGGCGACCTCCGCCGGCACGCCCTTGGGGATGAAGATGCCGAACGCGGTGGTGATCTTCGGGAAGTTGGGGATCATCTGGCTGATCGGCTGGATCGTCCCCACGCCCTCGATGGCGAGGGGCTGGTGGGCGACCACGGCGAGCGGCCGCAGGCGCTTGCCCTTCAGCATCTCGGTCTGCTCCACCGCGAGCTGGGTCGTCACCTCGCTCTCGCCGCCCACGGTGGCGACGACCGCGGGCGCGCCGCCGTCGTAGGTCACGTGCCGGTACTTGACGCCGGTGGCCCTCGAGATCGCCTCCATCGCGAAGTGGCCGGAGGAGGTGTTGCCGGCCGTCGCCACCTTCACCTCGCCCGGCTTCGCCTTCATGGCGTCGAGCAACTGCTTGAGGTTCTGGTACGGCGTGCCCGGATTGACGCTCACGATCGAGACGTTGGTCACCGAGAGGTAGAGGTGGAAGTCGTCCACCTTGCTGTTGAGCATGCCGAGCAGCGGGTAGGTGCCGAGCTGCTTCGCCGCGCCCGCGGTCCAGGTGTAGCCGTCCCTGGGCGCCTCCATCGCGCTCTTCGTGCCGATGGATCCCGCGCCGCCGGGCTGGTTCACCACCACGATCTTCTGCCCGAGCGCGGGCTCGAGCTCGGCGGCGGCAAGCCGCGTCACCTGGTCGGTGGCGCCGCCCGCGGCCCAGGGCACGATGATGGTGATGGGCTTCGAGGGCTTCCACTGGGCGCTCGCCGCCGCGGCGAAAAGCGCCGCCGCCGCGAAAAGCAGGGTCCTGAGCACCGGGTGTTTCATGGCGTTCCTCCTTTGGGCCACTTGCGAAGATAGCCGAGCACGACCTCGGTCATGTGCCTGAGGCGCTCGGCGCGGTGCCGCGGCGCGTGCAGCGCGCGGCGAAAGATGTTCGAGAGCGTATACCGGTTGGAGAGATAGAAGTATCCCAGGCCGGCGATCGAGATGTAGAGCTGCACCGGGTCGACGCCGCGCCTGAACTTCCCGGCGCGCACGCCGCGCTCGAGCAGGTCGCGGATCGTGGCGACGAAGGGCGAGTGCATGGCGGCGATCCTGCGCGAGCGCTTCACGTGCCGGCCGCGGTGCAGGTTCTCGCTGTTCAGGAGCGTCAGGAACTCGGGGTGCTCGAGGTAGTACTGCCAGGTGAACTCGACCAGCCGCCGGATGCCCTCCGCCGGATCGACCTCCGCGAGGTGCAGCGCCTTCTCGGCGTTGCGGATCCGGGCGTACGCCGCTTCCAGCACCTCGAGGAACAGGTCGTCCTTGTTGCCGTAGTAGTAGTAGAGCATGCGCTTGTTGGTGCCGGCGCGCGCGGCGATGCGGTCCACGCGCGCCCCGCCCGGGCCGTGGCGCGCGAACTCCTCGGTCGCCGCCCTGAGGATGCGTCCCTGATTGCGCTCCGGGTCGCGCCGGTTGTTGCGCCCGCCCATGCCGCCCGTGCTCACTCCATGCCGAGCAGCCGGTAGACGCGCCGCGTGTGCTCGCCGAACGTTTCGTGGGTCTTCATGTCGAGCGTTCTCGGGTAGGGCAGCTCGATGGCGAAGTTGTCGGCCATGCGCGCCGGGCCCGCGGTCATCACCACCACCCGCGTGCCGAGGAACACCGCCTCCGAGATGCCGTGCGTGACGAAGACGATCGTCTTGCCCGCCTCCTTCCAGATGCGCAGCAGCTCGAGGTTCATCTTCTCGCGCGTCAGCGCATCCAGGGCCCCGAACGGCTCGTCCATCAGCACCAGCTTCGGATCGTGCACCAGGGAGCGCGCGATCGCGGCGCGCTGCTGCATGCCGCCCGAGAGCTCGTAGGGGTACTTGTCCTCGTAGCCGGCGAGCCCCACCAGCGCGAGCAGGTCGCGCGCGCGCTCGCGCGCCTCCGCCGCGGGCAGCCCCAGGATCTCGGCGGGCAGCAGCACGTTCTCCAGCACGCGGCGCCACTTCAGCAGCAGCGGCGCCTGGAAAACCATCCCTACGTCGCGCGCCGGGTTGAAGGGATGGGTCGCCGTGCCGATCGCCACCTCGCCGCCGTCGTGCGGGTGCAGCCCGGCGAGGATCTTGAGGAGCGTGCTCTTGCCGCATCCCGAGGGACCGACCAGGGACACCAGCTCCCCGGGCATGACGTCGAAGGTCGCGTCCGAGATCGCGAGGTGCTCCTGCCGGCCGCGGCGATAGACCTTCTTCACGCCCCGCAGGCGGATGAAAGGCTCTTTCATGCCAGCCTCGCGTCCTTCACCACCAGCAGGCGCTCGAGCAGCAGCACGAGGCCGTACAGCGCCACCCCGATCAGCGTGATCAGGATCACGGCCATGAACATCGCCGGCGTGTCGAGCGTCACCTGCACCTGCAGCATGAGGTAGCCCAGGCCCTTCTCCGAACCGAGGAACTCGCCCACGATGGCGCCCGCCACCGCGAGGATCGCCCCCACCTTCATGCCCGAGAAGATGTACGGCAGCGCCCCGGGGAGCTGGATCTTGACGAACAGCTGCCAGCGCGATCCCTTGAGCGAGCGCACGAGATCGAGCAGCTCGGGCTCGATCTCGCGCAGCCCCCGCGCCGTGGTGAGCAGGATGGGAAACAGCGCGATCGAGAACGCGATCATGGTATTGGGGAAGACGCCGTACTTGAACCAGACGATGATGATCGGCCCGAGCGCGACCTTCGGGATCATGTTGAGCGACACGAGCAGCGGCATGAAG
>CAZOWR010000157.1:0-6693 GCA_964583645.1 uncultured Enterobacteriaceae bacterium | reverse complement strand
CGCAACCTGCGCCGTTTCACGATGCCCGAGTTCGCCCACGAGTTTCCGCTCTGCAGCCAGCTCGCGAGCGGCTTCGCGCGCGGCTGGCTGCTGTACGTCGCGGCGCTGTTCCACGACATCGCCAAGGGCCGCGGCGGCGACCATTCACAGCTCGGGGCGCGCGACGCGCGGCGCTTCTGCAGCGCGCACGGGCTGGCGCGCGAGGACGCCGCGCTGGTCGAGTTCTTGGTCGAGCACCACCTCGCGATGTCGGCGGTGGCGCAGAAGCAGGACGTCCACGACCCGGAAGTCGTGCGCGCCTTCGCGGCGCGCGCCGGCGACGAGCGCCGCCTCACGGCGCTGTACCTCTTCACCGTGGCCGATATCCGCGGCACCAGCCCCAAGGTGTGGAACGCCTGGAAGGCGAAGCTGCTCGAGGACCTGTTCCGCGCCACGCGCCGCGCGCTCGCGGGGGAGGCGCCGCAGCTCGAGCGCGCGCTGGCCGAGAAGCAGGCCGAGGCGCTGCGGCTGCTGCGCCTGTACGCGCTCTCGGACGCCGTCAAGGACCGGCTCTGGTCGCACCTCGACACCGCCTACTTCCTGCGCCACGACGCGCAGGAGATCGCCTGGCAGACGCGCAGCCTGCACTACCGGGTGGACTCGCCCGACCCGGTGGTGCGCACCCGGCCGGCGCCGATCGGCGAGGGCCTGCAGGTGATGATCTACACCCCGGACCGGGAAGCGCTCTTCGCGCGCATCTGCGGCTACTTCGAGCGCGCCGGGTTCAACATCGCGGAGGCCAAGATCCACACCACCCGCCACGGCTATGCACTGGACACCTTCCTCGTGATGGGCCAGGGACGCGGTGCGCACTACCGCGACATGATCGCGCTGATCGAGACCGAGCTCGCCGCGGAGCTGCGCTCGGACGCGCCGCTCGCGGCGCCGCGCGGCGGCCGGCCTTCGCGCCGCGTGCGCCACTTTCCGATCGCGCCCGTGGTGGACCTGCGCCCGGACGAGCGCGGGGCCTACCACGTGCTCTCGATCGTCGCCAGCGACCGTCCCGGGCTGCTCTACGGCGTGGCCCGCCTGCTCGCGCGCTACCGCGTCAACCTGCACTCGGCGAAGATCAACACCCTGGGGGACCGCGCCGAGGACGTGTTCCTGGTCTCCGGCGCGGCGCTCGCCGACTCGAAGGCCGTGCTCAAGCTCGAACAGGAGCTGCTCGCGGCGCTGCAGGTCTAGGGCGGCGCTACTCCTCGGGAGGCAGGGCCTGCCCCGGAAACAGCGCCTCGACGAAGCCGAAGCGGCTGAAGTCGCGGATGCGCATCGGGTAGAGCACGCCGTCGAGATGGTCGCATTCGTGCTGCACGACGCGCGCGTGGAATCCCTCGACCTGGCGCTCGAAGCGTGTCCCGCGCCCGTCGCACCCGGCGTAGCGCAGGCGCCGCCAGCGCGGCACCCAGCCGCGCAGCCCCGGCAGCGAGAGGCAGCCTTCCCAGCCCTCCTCCTCCTCTTGCGAGAGCGGCTCGAGCGTGGGATTGATGAGCACGGTGTCCGGCACCTCCTCGACCCCCGGGTAGCGGGGATTGGCGCGCACGCCGAAGATCACCACGCGCAGCGGCACGCCGATCTGCGGCGCGGCGAGGCCCGCGCCGTCGAGGTGCACCATGGTGTCGCGCAGGTCGGCGAGCAGCGCGGCGAGCTCCGGCGTACCGAAGCGCTCCACCGGCGCGGCGCGCGCGAGCAGCCGCGCGTCACCCATCTTCAGGACCTCGCGGATCATGCCGCAGCGAGCTCCTCCAGGATGCGCCGCACGCGGGCCATCGCCTCCTGCGTCACGGCGGCGAGGCGCTCCAGCGAGATCGCCGCCGCGCTGCTGCCGCGGCCGGCGGCGTGGTTCACGACCACCGCGAGCGCCGCGTACTCGAGGCCGGCCTCGCGCGCGAGCGCGGCCTCCGGCATCCCGGTCATGCCGACGAGGTCGGCGCCGTCGCGCTCCAGGCGCGTGATCTCGGCGGCCGTCTCCAGCCGCGGGCCCTGCGTGGCGGCATACACCCCGCCGTCGAACACCGCCTCGCCGCAGGCGCGCGCGGCCGCGAGGATGCGCGCGCGCAGGCCCGCCGAGTAGGGCTGCGTGAAGTCGATGTGGGTGACGCCGTCGTGCGTCTCCTCGAAGAAGCTGCTGGCGCGGCCCCAAGTGTAGTCGATGATCTGGTCGGGCAGCACCAGCGCGCCGGGCCCGAACGCCGCGCGGATGCCGCCCACGGTGGCCACGGCAGCGACGCTCGCCGCCCCGCCGTGCTTCAGCGCCCAGACGTTGGCGCGATAGTTGATCTGGTGCGGCGCGAGCGTGTGCCCGTCCCCGTGGCGCGCGAGGAACACCACCTCGCGGCCGCGGATGCGGCCGAACGTGAGCGGGCCCGAGGGCTCCCCGTAGGGCGTGCGCACGACCGTGCGCCGCGTGACCTCGAGGTTCGCGAGCTGCGCCAGGCCGCTGCCACCGACGACTGCCAGCATCACTCGTCCCGCATGGCGCGGATCTCGGGCAGGTTGCGCCAGAAGCCCTTGGCGTCCATGCCGCAGCCGAACACGAAGCGGTCCGCAATGCGCAGGCCGACGAAGTCCGGCGTGATCGGCTTGGGGCGCGCCAGCCGCTTCTCGACCAGCACCGCGCAGCGGAAGCTCGCCGCCCCGAGCGCGAGCAGCCGCTCGCGGACGGCGCTCATGGTCTGGCCGCCGTCCAGGATGTCGTCGAGCACCAGCACCGCGCGCCCCTGCACCGCCGGCGGGGGCGCGACGCGCCATTCGATTCCCGCGCCGCGCGTCCGCCTGCCGTAGCGCGAGACGTGGATGTAGTCCAGGTCGAGCGGGAAGCGCAGGCGCGGCAGCAGCTGGCCGGCGAACACCACCGCCCCGCCCATGACCACCAGAACGAGGGGATACTGCTCGCGCAGCGCGCCGGTGAGCTCCTGCGCGAGCCGCTCGATCGCCGCCTGCACCTCGCGCGCATCCGAGACGAGGTCCGAGCGCTCGAGGAACCGCCATGCCTGCGTCACGTCGGGCATGCTCAGCCGCCGCGCCGCGCGAGGAACGCGGCGAAGTCGGCGCCGATCTCGGGATGGCGCAGCCCCAGCTCCACGGTGGCTTCCAGGTAGCCGAGCTTCGAGCCGCAGTCGAAGCGCCGGCCCTGCAGCCGCATCGCGAGCACGCGCTCGCGCGCGAGCAGCCCGCCGATGGCGTCGGTGAGCTGGATCTCGCCGCCGCGCCCGGGGCGGACCAGGGCGAGCTGCTCGAAGATGCCCGGCGTCAGCACGTAGCGGCCCACCACGCCGAGCGTCGAGGGCGCCTCGTGCGGCGCCGGCTTCTCCACGATGGCGCTGATCGGGCTCAGCTCGGCGTGCGCGTCCGCCGGGTTCACGATGCCGTAGCTCGCCGTGCTGCTGCGCGGCACCTCGGCCACGCCGACGATGGAGCAGGCTTCCGAGGCGAAGCGCGCCACCATCTGCGCGATGGCGCCGGGCTGCGCATCGATCAGCTCGTCGGCGAGCAGCACCGCGAAGGGCTCCGCGCCGACCACCTGTCGCGCGCACAGCACCGCGTGCCCGAGGCCGAGCGGCTCGGCCTGCCGGATGTAGACGCACTGGCAGTCGGCCGGGAGCACGCCCTTCACCAGCGCGAGCAGCTCGTCGCGGCCCTTGGCGGCGAGCTCGCTCTCCAGCTCGTGCACCCGGTCGAAGTGGTCCTCGATCGCGCGCTTGTTGCGCCCGGTGACGAAGATCAGCTCAGTGATCCCGGCCGCGGCCGCCTCCTCCACCGCGTACTGGATGAGCGGCTTGTCCACCACCGGCAGCATCTCCTTGGGGCTCGCCTTGGTGGCAGGCAGGAAGCGGCTCCCCAGCCCGGCAACGGGAAATACCGCCTTCGTGATCTTCGCGGCCATCGGCGCTCAGCGTCCCTGCAGCAACTCTACCAGCCCTTGCTCGTCGAGCACCCGGATGCCCAGCTGGTGCGCCTTGTCGAGTTTCGAGCCGGCGTCCTTGCCGGCCACCAGGTAGTCGGTCTTCGAGGACACTGAGCCGGCGACTCGGTGGCCGCGAGATTCGATCAGTGAGCGTGCCGCTTCGCGCGTCATCGTTTCAAGCGAACCCGTCAACACGAATGTCTTGACTCCGGCCGGAGGTGTGTAGGTCACGCCCGCCCAGATGTTCAATCGTTCTTTCAACCTGGCGATCTCTTTCCGGTTTCGAGGTTCGCCGAGGAACTTGCTGATACTCTCCACAATTTCCGGCCCGACGCCCTCAAGCGGAACGGGTTCGAGCGCCTCGCCACGCTTGTTCCGTTTCACATTCTCCTTGCGAACTGACTCCTTGTCCTGAAGCAATCGATTCCAGTTTGCAGCGAGCAGCGCCTCGAGCGAACCAAAGTGGCGAGCCAACACCTTAGCTACCTCCTCCCCGACACCGGGAATGCCGAGCGCAAAGATGAACTTGGGCAACGGCACGCTTTGAGACTGCTGAATGCTGTAGATGACATTGTCCGAGGACGTCTCACCCATCCTCTCGAGCTCGATCAACTGATCGCGCGTCAGATCATAGAGATCCGAAGGGGCGCTTACCAGTTTGTGGTCGACCAGCTGATCGACAAGTTTGTCTCCCAATCCATCAATATTCATCGCGCGGCGACCCTTGAAGTGCAGCAGCGCCTGCTTGCGTTGCGCCGGACAGTTTGAACCCCCGGTGCAGCGCGCGGCGGCCTCCCCGGGAAGCCGCACCACCGGCGAGCCGCACACCGGGCAGCGCGAGGGCATCGCGAACGGCGTGCCGCCCGCGGTGTGCCGCCTCACCGACACGATCTCCGGAATCACGTCGCCCGCGCGGCGCACCACCACCGTGTCCCCGACGCGCACGCCCTTGCGCTTCAGCTCGTCCTCGTTGTGCAGCGTCGCGTTGGTCACCGTGACCCCGCCCACGAACACCGGCTTCAGGCGCGCCACCGGCGTCAGCGTCCCGGTGCGCCCGACCTGCACGTCGATGCCGAGCACCTCGGTCACCTGCTCCTCGGCGGGGTACTTGTGCGCGAGCGCGAAGCGCGGCGCTCGCGCCACGTAGCCGAGCTGCTCCTGCCAGTCCAGCCGGTTGACCTTGTAGACCACGCCGTCGATCGCGTAGGGCAGGCGCTCGCGCCGCTCGCCGATCGCGCGGTAGTAGCCGAGCAGCCCTTGCGCGCCGCACACCACCGAGCGCTCCCTGCACACCGCAAAGCCGAGCTCGGCAAGTCGCGCGAGGATCTCGGCCTGGGTCTTCCAGCGCGCGCCCGCCGCGGCGCCGACGCCGTAGGCGAAGAAGCGCAGCGGTCGTGCGGCGGTGACGCGGGAGTCGAGCTGCCGCAGGCTTCCCGCGGCCGCGTTCCTCGGATTGGCGAACTCCTTCTGCCCCGCCTCGCGCTGCCGCGCGTTGAGCTTCTCGAAATCCGCGCGGTAGATGAGGACCTCGCCCCGCACCTCCAGCGACCGCGTGTCCGCCGCGGGCGCGAGCCGCAGCGGGATCGAGCGCACCGTGCGCAGGTTCGGCGTCACGTCCTCGCCGGTGGCGCCGTCGCCGCGCGTCGCGCCCTGCACGAAGACGCCGTCGCGGTAGCCCAGGCTGATGGCGAGGCCGTCCAGCTTCGGCTCGGCGGCGTACTCGACCGCCGCGCCCCCGAGCGCCTCGCGCACGCGCCGGTCGAAGGTGTGCACCGCCTCCTCCTCGAACGCGTTGGCCAGCGAAAGCATCGGGGTGCGGTGCCGCACCTCGGAGAAGCCGGCGAGCGGCGCGCCGCCGACCCGCTGCGTGGGGGAGTCGGGGGCGGCGAGCGCCGGGTGCGTCTGCTCGAGCGCGACGAGCTCGCGGAACAGCGCGTCGTACTCGGCGTCGGTGATCTCGGGCGCATCCTCGACGTAATAGAGCCGGTTGTGCCGCTCGATCTCGCGCCGCAGGTGCTCGGCGCGCCGGCGCGCCGGGGCCGGGGCCTGCATGGCTAGCTGAACAGCCGCAGCGCGGTCGGGCTCCCGGGCGTGATGCCGGCGGCCTCCAGACGAGCCCTCACCGCCTCGAGCTGCGCCGCGATGGCGCCGAGCGCGCGCTCGTCGAGCAGGTTGTCGTTGTCGTCGACCACCGTGCCGCCGAGCAGCGCGGCCAGGTGCTGCGCGAGGCGCGCCATCGACTCGAAGGTGCGCCGCGTCTCGGGCGCGCGCGGCACCTCCAGCGCGAGGCTCAGCGCCCGGGGTGCCGCGCTGCGCATGGCCTCGGCCGCGAACGGCGTGCCGTCGCGCGCGGCGAGCGTGTAGAGCACGAGCGAGTCGTCGTTGCGCAGCGCGAAGCGCCCGTCGGGCTCCAGAGCGAGGCCGCTCGCCTCGGCGGCGGCGCGCAGCTTGGTGCCGGTAAACGCGCCCTCGGGCGGCGCCACCACGTGCAGCACGACCTGGATGTCGGTCTCGGCGCACAGCGCGTCCAGCGCGCGGGCGGCCTCCAGCGCGGGCCGCATCTCGGGCGCGATCGCGGTCGCGCCGGCCGCCGCGGCGAGATCTTCCGCCGCGGCGCGGAATTCGATCAGCTCGGCCTCGCTCACGGTGCCCTGGCGCGACACCAGCTGCAGGCCGGCGCGCCACAGGCCGTCGCCCTCGTGCGCGCGCGCGAGCAGGGCGCGCGGCGCGTGCCGGCGCTCGAGCGCCGC
>CAZOWR010000156.1:0-6756 GCA_964583645.1 uncultured Enterobacteriaceae bacterium | reverse complement strand
CCTCGGTGCCGTAGCGCTCGATCGTCTCCATGTTGCCGGTGTCGGGCGCCGAGCAGTTGAAGACTTCGGGAGCCCAGGTGACGCGCCCCATGATCTCGCACAGGGGAGCGTACTCCAGGTTCGACAGGCCCTCGGGCGCGCGCGGCGAGTGCGGCAGGAACAGGTTCCACAGGCCCGCGGCGCGCGCCCTGGGCTTCAGCTCCTCGATGAGCGGCACCGGCTGCCAGCGCTTCTCGCTCCGCACGTGCGCGTAATACCGCGGCTCGCCCGGGTAGACGTGCTCGTCCATGAACGCGGCGAGCCGCTTGCGCAGCTCCTGCACCTTCGGTGAATACGCGAAGTCCATGCGGCTCTCCTATGCGGCTCGTTTCAGTATCTTCTCCACCTGCTGCCACCCCAGCTCCGCCATCAGCGGCGCCCGGCTGCCGTGCTCGCGCGCGTGCTCGCTCGCCGCGGTGCCCTCGAGGACGCGTTTCGTGATGCCCTGCAGGATGGCAGCGATGCGAAACAGGTTGTAGGCCATGTAGTAGTCCCACGTCGAGGCGTCCACCGGCTCGCGGCCGGTGCGCCGGAAGTACGCCTGGGCGTAACGCTGCTCCGACGGAATGCCGAGCGCCTCGAGGTCGAGGCCCGCGAAGCCGCGGTACTTGCCCGGCGGGATGTGCCAGCTCATGCAGTGGTAGGCAAAGTCCGCGAGGGGGTCGCCGAGGGTCGAGAGCTCCCAGTCGAGCACGGCGAGGATGCGCGGCTCGGCGGGATGGAAGATCGTGTTGTCGAGGCGGTAGTCGCCGTGCACGATCGTCGTCCCCGCCGCCGCCGGAATGTTCTGCGGCAGCCAGGAGATGAGGTTGTCCATCGCCTCGAGCCGCGCGGTCTCGGAGGCGCGGTACTGCTTGGTCCAGCGCGCGATCTGCCGCTCGATGTAATTGCCCGGCCGGCCGAAGTCCTCCAGCCCGACCGACCGGTAGTCGATGCTGTGCAGCTGCGCGATCACCCGGTTGAGCTCGTCCCAGATCGCGGCGCGCTGCGCGCGCTCGAGCCCGGGGAGGGTCTGGTCCCAGATCACGCGGCCCTCCACGCAATCCATGACGTAGAACGCGGTGCCGATCACCGCCTCGTCCTCGCACAGGACATAGGGCTTCGCGACCGGGAAGCCCACGGCGTGCAGCGCGCGGATGACGCGGAACTCCCGGTCCACCGCGTGCGCCGAAGGCAGCAGCTTCCCGGGCGGCTTGCGCCGCAGCGCGTAGCGCCGGCCCGCCGCGCTGATGCGGTAGGTCGGATTCGACTGTCCGCCCTTGAACTGCGCAACCTCGATCGGTCCGGCAAACTCCTCGATGCGCCCGCGCAGGAACGCCTCGAGGCGCGCGGGGTCGAAGCGATGGCGCTCCTCGACCGGCTTGACGCCGCTGAACGGGTCGGACATGGGAGTCGAAGCGTAAACCAGAACTGTAGAATCGGGGCCGGCAGGATAGATCGGGGTCGTCGCGCCGGCCCGGTTCAGGACGGTGGCGGCGGCGCAGCCCGCAGCCAGAAGGTCGCGGGGCCGTCGTTGACCAGGCTCACCCTCATCTTCGCCCCGAACCGCCCGCTCGCCACCGGCGAGTGCGCGCGGCGGGCCAGCTCGACGAACCGGCCGAACAGCCGCTCGCCTTCGGCGGGCGGCGCTGCGCGCGAGAATCCCGGCCGCATCCCGCTCGCGGTATCGGCAGCGAGCGTGAACTGGGGCACGGCGAGCAACCCCCCCGCGACCTGCGCGAGCGAAAGGTTCATGCGGTCCTGCGCGTCCGGGAAGATGCGGTAGCCGAGGACGCGCTCGAGCAGGCGCGCCGCCTCGGCCTCGCTGTCGCCGCGCTCGGCGCAAACCAGGGCGAGGATCCCCCGCCCGATCGCGCCCACGGCCTCGCCGGCGACCTCGACCCGCGCCTCGGCGACCCGCTGCAAGAGCGCGATCACGCGATGATGTCGGGGATCAGGCGGTCCCTGAGGCGCGCGATCTGGTCCTTCAGCATGAGCTTGCGCTTCTTCAGCCGCCGCAGCTGCAGCTGGTCCTGCGCCGGGTGCTGCTGCAGGCGCGCGATGACGTCGTCGAGATCGTGGTGCTCGATCTCGAGGGCCACGATGCGCGCCTCGATCTGGGCGCGCTCCTCGTCGGTCAGCGGCTGGGTTCCCAAACCCGTCCCTCCTCGCCCGGGCGCAGCGCACTACTTCCGCTCCCTGACCAAATCTTGCGGACCCGCGGCAGGGGGAGCGTGAAGTACTTCACGGCCCGGTGGCGAGCTTTCGCCCATCCTAGCCGGTCTTGCGCGCAGGCGGAAGGGCGCCGCAGGGGTTGCTGGCGGGGGCGAACGAAAGGACAATAGGCGCCGGGGGAGCACGGCGCAGGGCAAGGCAGATGCGTCGCAACGATTTCGACGTCACCGATCGGGTGCGCACGACCGACGCGGCAGCGGTCGGCGCGGAGGTCGTGCGCCTGTTCCGCGGGCTGTACGACGGCCGCGCACCGGCGCGGTCGCGCGCCGCCGTCAGGCGCGCCTTCGCTGACATCACCCGCCTGTACCGGGGCGAGCACCCGGACTACCTGCCCTGCGACACCGAGTACCACGACATCCAGCATGTGCTCGACGTCACGCTCGCGATGGCGCGCCTGATGGACGGCTACGAACGCAGCCGCAACGGCTCGCCCGCCCTGCCGGCGGCGGTCTTCGCGCTCGGCGTCGTCACGGCGCTGTTCCACGACTTCGGCTATCTGCGCCGGCGCTCGGATCGGCGCCACCGCTTCGGCGCCGAGTACACGCTGCACCACGTCTCCCGGGGCTCGAGGTACCTGCGTCGCTACCTGCCGCGTCTGGGCATGCGGCGCTACGCGGGCGCCGGCTCGAGGCTGGTGCACTACACCGGCTACGAGCGGCCGGCCGAGACGATCCGCGTCGGCGACACGCTGCTGCGCCGGATCGGCCACATGCTCGGCACGGCCGACATCATCGCGCAGATGGCGGACCGCTGCTATCTCGAGAAATGCCGCGACCGGCTCTATCCAGAGTTCGTGCTCGGGGGGCTTGCAAAGCGCAAGCTCCCGGGGGGCGGCACCCAGGTCATGTTCACCTCCGGGGACGACCTGGTGCGCAAGACACCCGGCTTCTACATGAACGCGGCCAAGCGCCTCGACCTGCAGCTCGCGCGCGCCTACGAGTACGCCGAGCGCCACTTCCGCGGGCAGAACCTGTACGTCGAGGAGATGCAGAAGAACGTGCGCTACGCCCAGGCGGTGGCCAACACGCCCAGCACCGAGATGCTGCGCCGCGCCCCGCCGCACACCCTCAAGGAGGGCGTCCGGCCCTACCCGGAAGACCTGGTGCTCCGCTAGCCCCTAGTAGTTCGGCCGCTGGCGGAAGTACTCGGCGCGGTCGATCGAGCGCACCGTGAGATCCCTCGGCTGCGCGCCCTGCAGCAGGCGCAAGGGTACGTCCACGCCGGCGGCGCCGCGCGCCCAGACCCTGCGGTAGAAATCCTCCAGCGAGCTCACCTGCGCGTCGCCCACGCCGAGCACGATGTCCCCGTCCTTCACGCCCGCGCGCGCGGCGGGGCCGTCGGGGGAGACGCGCGCGACGAACAGCCTGCCGCGCAGCTCCTCGGCGTAGATGCCGAGCCACGGGCGCGCCGGCCCGGCAGCCCGCCCCTGCGCGATCAGGTCCTCTAGGATCGGCTTGAGCAGGTCCACCGGGACGAACATGTTGCCCGGAGACCGCGTGCCCGGGCCCATGACGTCGGCGACGATGAGCGAGCCCAGCCCCAGCAGCGCTCCGCGGCTGTCGATGAGCGCGGCGCCGGACCAGTTCATCACCGGCGGGTAGGTGAAGATCGCCGACTCGAGCAGGTACTCCCAGCTTCCCGAGAACGGCCGGCGCGCGACGACGTGGACCACGTCGATGCCGTGCTGCTCGCCATGGCTCGCCACCATGACCTGCGCTCGCGGGGCGAGCGCGGCGGCATCGCCCAGCGGCAGGGGGCGCCCGGGGAGCGGCCGGAGCAGCCTCAGCACCCCAAAGCCGCTCGCATGGTCGTAACCCGCGAGCGCCGCGGGTATCGCCTTGCCGCCGGCACCGGTCACCTCGATCGCCTCGGCCTCGAGCACGAGGTAGCCGATGGTGGCGACGAAACCCTCCCGCACGATCACGCCGCTGCCCTCGCGCAGCAGGCCGAGCGTCGGTGCGCTGCGCGCGTTGGGCAGGATGCGCGCCTTGACGCGCACGATCGCCGAAAGTGTCTCTTCGGCCTCGCGCCCGCCATCCTGCTGCGCGAAGGCGGGCAGGGCGGCAGCGGCGAGCAGCGCAAGCAGGCGTGCGATCATGCGCCCCTCCGGGTCATGCGCGTCACGGGCGTATTCTGAATCTCATCAGCTGGAACATCCAGTGGTGCCGCGGGGTCGACGGCCAGGTGGACCCGGCGCGCATCGCGCGCGAGGCGCGCGCCATCGCCGATCCCGACGTGTGCTGCTTCCAGGAGGTGGCCGCGGGCTTCGCGGCGCTGCCCGGATCCTCCGGCGAGGATCAGGCCGCGCTTCTCACGGCCGGGTTTCCGGGCTTCTCGGCGCACTTCGCCTGGGGCGTGGACGTTCCGGGCGCCGAGGGCGGCCGCAGCCGCTTCGGCAACCTGATCCTGTCTCGCCTGCCGGTGCGTCGGGTGCTGCGCCATGCGCTGCCCTGGCCCGCGGCGCCGGGCCTGCCCAGCATGCCGCGCGTGGCGCTCGAGGCAGTGATCGACGCGCCGGGCGGCGCGCTGCGGGTCGTCACCACCCACCTCGAGTACTACTCCGGCGAGCAGCGCGCGGCGCAGATCGCGCGCCTGCTCGAGCTGCAGGCCGAAGCCGCAGCGCATGCCGCCGCCGCACCCTCCGCGCAGTACGCGGCCGGCCCGTTCGCGCCGCTCGAGCGGCCCGCGGCCTCGATCCTCACGGGCGACTTCAACATGCGCCCCGAGGATCCGCTGCTCGCGCACCTGGGCGCGGTGTATGCCGACGCGTGGCGCCTCGCGCGTCCGGGCGAGCCGCATGCGCCGACCTTCCGGCTCCACGGCGCCGGTCCCGGCGAAACGCCGTATTGCTGCGACTACATCTTCGTCAGCGAGGGGCTCGCCGCGCGCGTCGCCGACGTGAGCGTGGACGCGCGCACACAGGCCTCGGACCATCAGCCGGTGGTCCTGCGGCTCAGGCCCTGATGCGCCCGCCGATCCTCGAGCGCAGCGCCTCGACCCGGGCGCGGTTGACGCCGTAGTCGCCCCGGCCCAGGCGCGAGGCCGAGCGCACGTGCAGCAGCCCGGCTTTCTCGTCGAACGCGAGCTCGAGGTCGTCCACGTAGCGCATCAGGCGGCTGCGGAACTCGGCGTACAGGTAGCCCGGCTCGTGCCGGATCACGGTCGCGCGCTGCATGCTCTCGATCGCCTTGCGCGCCGCCGCCATGGCCTCGAGCCCGCTGCCGCGAAACGCGATCGGCGCAACGTAGTGCGTCGCATCCGTCGGGTCGGCCTGGCTCGAGACGCAGTTGGGGCTGCGCCGGCACGGCGCGAAGCGGCCGTCCTTGATGCCGAGATCGGCGGGACGCTTCCAGGAAAACACCGTGTCTCCGGTCGCGGTGGCCAGATGCAGCGCGACTCCCGCGAGCGCCCCGAGGACGAGCAGCGCGGCCGCGAGCAGCGCACGTTTCACCATGTGGCAGCGGATGTTACCATCGCCGCCGAAGGAGGACGGCCCATGGCGCAACCCTCGACGCAGCATCTCGCCGAACTGCTCATCGGCATCGCCCGCGCGCAGAGCGCCGTGATTCAGGGCATCGAGAGCGCCATGGCGGGAACGAAGACGCAGCACATACTGCCGCAGCTGCAGAACGCCGCACACCTGCGCGACCATCCCGAGCCCACGCTGATCGACCTGCCGATCCGCATCCTGCTCACTTCGCAGGGGCGCGTGCCACCCGACCCGGCCGCAGTGGTGCGCGACCTCGAGCGGCTGTTCTCGGGCGCGAGCCGCGCGCCCGCCGCGGCTGCGGCGCCGACGCCGCTGGCCGCGCCCGCGGCCGACGCCGGAGCGACGCTCGACTTCAGCAAGCCGGGCTAGATTCCCTCGGGGGGCGGCGGAAACGCCGGCGAGCGCCTGCCGCGCAGCGAGGCGATGCCCTCCTGCACCTCGGGGCCCGTGAATCCGAGGCACTCGAGCGCGAGCGAGGCGTCGAACGAGGGTCCCGCGAGGCGCAGCCAGTTGTTGAGGCTGTACTTCGTCCAGCGCAGCGCGGTCTGCGCGCCGGCGGCGAGCTTGCGCGCGACTTCCAGCGCCTTCGCCTGCAGCTCGGCCTCCTCGCAGGCGAGCGATACCAGGCCGATCCTCTCCGCCTCCTCGCCCGAGACCTGCTCGCACAGCAGCAGGTAGTACTTCGCTTTTGCCATGCCGCACAGCAGCGGCCAGACGATCGCCGCGTGATCGCCCGCGGCGACACCCAGGCGCGTGTGGCCGTCGATGAGCCGCGCGTTCCTCGCCGCGATGGAGACGTCGGCGAGCAGGCCCGCGACGAGCCCGGCGCCGACCGCGGGGCCGTGCATCGCCGAGACCACCATCTTGGAGCAATTGACCAGGTTGTAGACCAGGTCGCGCGCCTCGCGCCAGACGCGCGCGCGCGCGGCGAAGTCGCGCGTGATCTCCTCGACCATCGCGAGGTCGCCGCCCGCCGAGAAGCCCTTGCCCGCGCCGCGCAGGATGGCGACGCG
>CAZOWR010000155.1:0-6813 GCA_964583645.1 uncultured Enterobacteriaceae bacterium | reverse complement strand
TGCCGCCGATCGTGTTGGCGAACGCCACCATCTCGCGCGCGAGCGAGGCCGAGAGACTCTCCTTGAACTCGAGCGTCGTGCCTTCGCCCTCCTGGAGGAGGATCGCGAGGTCGGCTGGCATCAGGCGCTGCGGGCGGTTCATGGCGCGGCGACCCTTCCCTCCGTGCACATGCCGCGATAATCGCAGGTTCCGCACATGGCGCACCTTCCTATTTCTCTACCGCCCACCCCGAATTCCACGCCACCTCTCGGCTGAACGCTAGTTCAATCGTCGGCTGAACGCTAGTTAATGGGTCGGCTGGTCGAAAGTTTCGGGGTCGGCTGAACGAACGCCGGCATTCCGGCTCCCCCGGGTGCACGTCGGGATCCTGGCAGCAGCTCGGTCGCGCCGCGCGGCGCAAGCGCCACCGCCGGGTCGTGCTCTTGTCCTGGCAGTAGCTTCGCAGCGCCAGATCACGCCGGCTTGCGGAACACCGCGCAGTAGCTCGCGAGCGGACCCCGGCCCGGCCAGTCGTCGATCAGCCGCAGCAGCTCGAATCCGCGGCTCGTCACTTCGGCGACGACGCTCTGCGCCGGGACCCCGAAATCGCCCCGGCCCAGGAAGAAGGGCGGCGGAAAATCGACGACGATCAGCAGTCCGCCCGGCCGCAGCGAGCGCAGGAGGCTCGCGTTGATGCCCGCGGGATCGGCCAAATGGTGATACACGCGCCGCAGCACGATCGCGTCGCAGCAGCCCGGCGGCAGTCCGGTCTCGCCACCATGCGCCTGGAGCACCGTGACGTTCTCGAGCCTGGCGGAGACGATCGCCTCGCGAAGCGCCCGCAACCGGCCCGGATCGATCTCGGTGGAGAAGACGCGGCCGCTCGGCCCGACTTCGCGCGCGAGGGCGAAGGTGAGCTCGCCTTTCCCGGCGCCCACATCCGCCACCACCCTGCCCGGCTCCAGGGCCAGCACCTGCCTGAGCCGCGGCATCTCCGGGCCGTCGGCGCGAAAGCCGAACCCGGTCCAGCCCCCGCACGCCGTGCTCGCCGCCGAGAGCAGAAGCACCGCCGCGACCGCACCGCCTCGACGCATCATCGGTTCGCCTCCGTCAATGGAGGCGCGGCCTGCGCCGCCCCGGTTGGGGATCAGCGCGCTTTGGTCCCGAATGCTGGACCGCGGAAGGGCGAAATCCGCTTCAGCTTGCCGCCCTTGAGCGTGAACTTGACCACGCGCACGCCGCGCCCGAGCAGCGGGCGGACCCGCTCCGCGGCCTCGCGGCGCTTGAAGAGCGTGCCCCGGTCCGGCGTGTTCATCGCGAAGCTGTCGCTCGCCGCGTCGTAGTAGAGGATGAACGTCCGGCTGTACTCGGAAACCAGCATGTAGCGCGCCGTATCGCGCGCGTCGCGGACCCTCCGCTCGATTTCGCGCGCCCATTCCGGAGAGAGCCGCTCGTCCGCCGGACGCCCGGCTCCGGCGCGTGGCTTCTGGCTGCGACGTCCCAATGCGGCGCCTCGGGCGCCTTGGGCTGTCACGCGACGTTCTGCATCTTGTTGGCAAAGTCTCGCCCGGACGTCGCCGGCGGAAGCGGCTTGCCGTCCTTGTGGAAGAGGGCAATGGCCTCTTCGACGACGTGGCACAGCTCCTCGAACACCGCCTTCTCGTCCGGCCCATGGCAGCCGCCGTAGATGAGGCCCGGAGAGCTCCCGACGTAGCACTGGTCCTCCTCGGACCATTCGACGATCTTTGCGTAGCGCGCGCTTTCCTTCATGAGCGAAGAAGGGTGTCTCGGTGAACTTCGAACACGCTGGCCATAATACAGCCGGGACTCGCGTTCCCTGCAGCTCTCAGAGCCGGGCCAGCGGCTCGGATGGCTCCGGCACGCCGGGGCGGTATCATCCCGAGCGCCATGGACGAGGCACCGCACCCGCTGCAGCTCGAGGGCTTCCGGCGCATGACGCCGGCGCAGAAGCTCCAGATGGTCTCCGATCTGCACGAAGCCGGCGTGCGCCTGCGGGTCGCGGGACTGCGCCTGAGCCATCCCGACTGGACCGCGGAGCGGCTGGAGGCCGAGGCGCGCCGCTCGCTCAGGCATGCCGGCACCTAGGCTGCTCGCGCGTCCTTGCAATCTTGGAGTCGCGCTCCAGAAATGCACGGATAGCCTTACCCGCTCCCCACCACCCCCGCCACATGCCTTGCCGCCGTCCTCCCGAACACCGCGCCGCGCAGCACAGAGGTCGAGCCGGTGTAGGTCTGGTGATACAGGCCGACCGTCTCTCCCGCCGCGTAAAGGCCCGGCATGACCTTGCCGTCCCCATCCAGCACCTGCGCGTTCACGTTGACCTTCAGCCCGCCGAAGGTGAAGCAGTTCGCCGCGATGATCGGCCAGGCGCGGAACGGCGCTCGCCGGATCGGCCGGCTCCAGTGCGATTTCCCGATCGGCAGGCCCCTCGCGGCGAGGCCGTCGGGCTCGAGCGGCTTGAAGCCGCGGGTGTCCGCGGGACAGGCGCGGTTGAACGCCTCGATGGTCTCGAGCGCGCGCGCGGGCAGCTCCAGCGCACGCACCAGCTCCTCGATCGTGCCAGCTTCCACCGGCGCCACGTCGGAGCGCACCGCGGTCTTCCAGCGCGGCACCTCCTCCAGCCCCGCATCCAGGATCACCCACGCGATGCCCTCGGGCTGCTCGCCGATGGTGCGCGTGATCGGGTCGTAGTGCTGGTCCACCGGCCCCGGGCCCTCGTCCACGAAGCGCTCGCCGTTCCTGTTCAGAAGGACGCCGTAGGGATAGAGATGGACCACCGCCTCGGGCTGGCGCGAGCGCGGGTCCACCGGCTCGGCGTGGTACGAGCCGAAATCGCCCGCGGGCGCTTCCCCCGCGGCGAGCGCCATGCGGATGCCCTCGCCCCGGTTGTAGTAGCCGCCGCGCGCGACCGGCCGGATGTGCGCGGCGTGCGGCCCCACGTAGCGCGTCATCATCTCCGGGTTGCCCTGGTAGCCGCCGCTCGCGAGCAGCGTCGCGCGCGCGCGGATGGGCGCGCGCAGGCCGTCCTCGCCGACCGCGAGCACGCCGAGCACGCGTCCGGCGTCGTCGCGCAGGAGGTCCACCGCGGTGGTGCGAAAGCGCAGCTCCGCGCCGAGCGCCTGCGCTTCCTGCATCAGGCGCGTGATGAGCGCGAGCCCGCCGCCCTGCGCGGCGATGCGCGAGGTGGATTGCGTGAGGAGATAGATCGGCTGCGGGCCGAACTTCAGGCCAAAGGCCTTCAGCCACGCGATCGTGGGCGGCACCTGCGCGGCGAAATGCGCGACCAGCTCCGGGTCGGGCAGCGGATGCGCCCTCGCCCAGGACGGCCAGTGCGCGTACTCGCCCGCGACGGCGTCGAGCACGTTCGGGTCGAGGTTGGCGCCGGCGTTCTGCGCGAAGCGCTCCTCGAAGTCCTCCGCGACCTCGCTGTCGCTCTTCATGCGCAGGTAGGCCTCGGTCCAGCGCGAGTTGCCGCCGAAGTCCTCCTCCTCGGCGCGCTCGAGCTGCACCACGCGCAAGCCCGCCTGCAGCGCGGTGACCGACGCCGACATCCCGGCGATGCCGCAGCCTACGACGAGCAGGTCTGCCTCAGCGGTCATGTCACTTGGCGCGCACGACCGCGATCCGCCTGCCGCCGGCGGGAACCGCGACCACGACCTGCCTCAGCCGCCACTCCCCGGCGCGCTTGACCGCGTACGCGGACGCCTCGCCCTCCGCCCTGCTTCCCTTCACCGAGTACTGAAGCGCGGCGCGGCCGTCCGGGCCGCTCGTCTCCACGCTGCCGGTGACGAAGAGACCCGCCTCGATCGGCTCGCCCAGCGCGGCCCTCGCCTCCGCATGCCCCCGGATCGCGGCGAGGCTGAGCTGAAAGGCATCGCTCTGCTTCATGACGGTCATCGGCACGGCAACGCAGGTGGGCAACAGCACGACCACGACGATCAGGCCCGCCCACGCCCACTTCCTTTGCACCGCCTTGAAATGCTCGACGTCCCGCCAGGCCCGGTTGCGCCACGCCCATTCGCTGCCCTTCGCGCCGAGGACGAACGGCATGACGAAGTTGACGAGCGGAACGAACATCAGCAGCGCGAGGTAGGTGCGGTTTCCGATGCCCCAGGCGAAGTTCAGCAGGAACGCGCCCCAGTTCCAGCCGCGGATCTCGGGCGGCACCACGGCGTCCTTGCCGAGGCCGGAGGTGTTCTCGATCGCGCCCGGCTTGTCCATCGATGCCTCCCTTGGGGTCGATGATGGGCCGGAGTATGGGCCGATCGGGAGCGACCCGGCGTTACTTCAAAGACTCGGCACGGTGCCTCGGCTCTCGTGCCAGAACGCGAGGATGACGACCTTCGCGCCGCGCACCTCGTAGTACACGTGATACCTGACCCTCGAAAGATACAGGCGGCGAAGATCCGGGTACTTCGCAGTGCGAGACCTGGCGCCTACGCCGGGTTGGCGCACGAGAAGCCCCAATGCGTCCTGGAAATCGCTGCGAATGGCGCCCGGTGCCGCCGGCCTGTTCCGCGCCCACCAGCGCGCAGCCGCCTCGACCTGGTCCGATGCCCGAGGAGTGACCTCGACTTCGTGCACGCCGCTCAGGCGATGCGGCGCAGGCGCTCGAGCAACTCGCCCGCGGGGATCGTCTCCCCGCGGTTGGCTTGGGCGATGGATTCCTCGAGCTCGCGCTCGAGCCCGGGCGGAACCTCGAAGGTTTCGTCACCGTCACGCACGAGGACGGTCACCACCGCCCCCTCGGGCAGGGGATCGCCTTCGACCTCGATCTTCCCGCCTACGACGGTTCCGGTCGTGAGCTGCATGACTCCATGATACTCCGCGCCGGGCAGACAGGAGGTCCTCCCCGCGCTCGCTCGACCATGTCCGCGTCGAGTGTACCGATGGCGTTACGGGTTATGGCGTCACGCGCCGCCCGCGAGCAGCGAGCGTGCGAGGAGGTAGGCGACGAGCAGCAGCAGCGGCACGTTGAGCGCGAACGTGAGCTGCACGCCCGGCGCGCGGCCGAGCGTGCCCGAGCGCAGGTAGCCCCACCAATAGACGAGGCGCGCGAAGACGAAGAAGACGCACGCGATCGGGACGAGCCGCATCTGCGCGGGCTCGAGCAGCGTCGCGAGCGCGAGCAGGCACAGCGCCAGCCAGACGAGCTGCTCGAGCGTGTTGCCGAGCACGCGCCCGTGGATGCGCAGCGCCTCGCTCTCGCCGCCCGCGAGCGGGTCGTGGGCGCCCTCGAAGAAGCGCCGCACGAGGATCGTGAGGCACACCGCGGCGTAGGGGAGCATCGCGACGAAGAGCCAGCGCAGCGTCAGGGCGAGGCGCTCCGCGAGCGTCTCCACGCCCTCGAGCGGCGGCACGAAGTGGTAGAGCGCGCCGACGACGAGCGGCGTGCCGGGTACGGTGAGCCAGAGCGAGCGGGCGATGAAGCGCTTGCGGGCGGCCTTGTCGCCGACGGGATGGGCGGCCGTCTGCGGGATGTGTTCCATCAGGTCGAAAGCACCCGCCGCTGCTCCGTGACGGTCGCAGGCGAGAACGAGCGCACGTTGTCCTCGATCCTGCGCAGCTGGTCCTCCACCGCCGCCGCCGGGACGCCGGCCGGGGCGTAGGCGACGTAGAGGACATGCGAGGTGAGCGCCGAGATGGGCGAGCGGTTGTCCTGCCCGTAGAGGATCGAGCAGCACACGCCGCTTGCATCCCGCATGATCATGTCGCCCGCCGGCAAAGGCTTGAGGGCGCCGTTCATCTGGGTCATCCGGTCCGCCTCGCGCGACACGTCGATCGAGACCGCTCCCAGCAGCTTCGCCGCGTCGTGCCCCGCGGTCAGCACCAGCGTCTCCATCTCGGCGACGAAGTTGGCGTCGACCAGGGGCGACACGTCCGGCAGGCCCTTGCCCTTCAGCACGATCGATTCGAGCTGGAGCTGGACGTGGTAGGTCTTGCCGAAGCGCCTGTAGTACTGCACGTAGGCCTGCATCACGGGAAGCGCGGAAAACTCCTGCCGGCCATGGCCCTGGTAGCGCTCCCTCAGCCGCGCCTCGGTCTCGCGCTTGCGGGCGTCCAGCGCGGAGCCGGCGCCGGCCTGCTCCACGCCCGAGAGCTCGAGCAGCCCTATCGCGGCTCCGGGGTGAGCGCTGCGCCATTCATCGGTTGCTGAAATCGGCAGCATCCAAGGGCTCGTTCCCGGATTCACAGCACCCGCCACCACGGCGCGGCGAGGATATCCGGCGCCAGCCACTCGAGCGCGCTCCCGGCGTGCAGCAGCAGCCCGGCGCGCGCTTTTTTCCCGTACTCGGCGCGGAAGCTGCGCAGGCGCGCCGCGTCGGCGAGCCGCGGCCGCGCGCCGGCCTTCACCTCTACGGGAACGAGGCGATCCCCGGCCTCGATCACGAAATCCACCTCCTCGCCGCTCGCCGTGCGCCAGTAGCCGAGCTCCGCCCGCTCGAGCCGCGCGTCGCGCCAGGCGAGCAGGTCGTGCAGCACCAGGTTCTCGAGGTGCGCGCCGCCCGGCTCCGGCCCGCCGGCGAGGTGCAGCGCGACGCCGGTATCGCCCCAGTAGAGCTTCGGCGACTTGATCAGCCGCTTGGTGCGGTTCACCGCGTAGGCGGGAAGCCGCACCAGCAGGTACGACGTCTCCAGCAGGTTCAGCCACCGGTGCACGGTGGGCTGCGGCAGCCCGACGTCGCGGCCGAGCTCGGCCTGGTTGACCAGCTGGCCCAGCCGCAGGGAGGCCGCCCGCATGAGGCGGCGGAAATCCGGCAGCGCGGCCACCGAGGACAGGTCCTGCAGGTCGCGCTCCAGGTAGGTGCGCA
>CAZOWR010000154.1:0-6833 GCA_964583645.1 uncultured Enterobacteriaceae bacterium | reverse complement strand
GCGCCGCTCGCCGAAGCCGACCAGGGGCGGCTGGTCGGCGCCATGCGCGCGATCGAGTCGCTGCTCGCGCCGGCGAAGGACGCCGCGCCGCTCGTGCTGCTGCGGCCGCCGCGCGCGGGCGAGCTCGGCTGGGTGGTCGGGCGCCACGGCGCGCTCTACGCCGCCGAGTACGGCTACGACTGGACCTTCGAAGCGCTGGTGGCGGGGATCGTGGCGCGATTCGTGCGCCGGTTCGACCCCCAGCGCGACCGCTGCTGGATCGCCGAGCGCTGCGGCGAGCCCGCGGGCTCGGTGTTCCTCGTGCGGCAGTCGAAGGCGGTGGCAAAGCTGCGCCTGCTGATCGTGGAGCCGGGCGCGCGCGGCCTGGGCATCGGCCGGCGGCTGGTGGAGGAGTGCGTCCGCGGCGCGCGCGAGCTCGGCTACCGCAGGCTCGCGCTCTGGACCCAGAGCGAGCTGCTCGAGGCGCGCCGCATCTACGAGCGCGCGGGCTTCGTGCGCGTGCGCTCGGAGCCCCACGCGAGCTTCGGCAAGCGCCTAGTGGGCGAGTACTGGGAGCTGCGGCTCTAGCTTCTGCGCAGGCCGAAAAACAGGGTCAGACCACGTTTTCTTCGCAGACGCCGCTCGAAAATGGTGGTCTGACCCTGTTCTCGCCCTAGCCTTGGACCGAGTAGCCGCCGTCGACGGGGATCGCAGTGCCGGTGAGGAAGTCCGACGCCGGGCTCGCCAGGAACACCGCGACGTCCGCGAAATCAGCGGGTTCGCCCCAGCGGCCGGCCGGGGTACGGGAGAGCACCCGCTCGTGCAGCCCGGCAACCTGCTCGCGCGCGCGGCGCGTGAGGTCGGTGTCGATCCACCCCGGGAGCACGGCGTTCACCTGGATGTTGTCCTTCGCCCAGGCGCAGGCCATGGCGCGGCTCAGCTGCACGATGCCGCCCTTGGAGGCGGCGTAGGGCGCGGTGAAGGAGGCGCCGAAGATCGACATCATCGAGCCGATGTGGATGATCTTGCCGCCGCCCGCCTTCACCATCTCCGGGTACGCGGCCTGCGAGCAGAGGAATGCGCTGGTGAGGTTGGAGTCGAGCACGCGGTGCCACTCGGCGGCCGTGTACTCCTGCGGCTGCTTGCGGATGTTGATGCCGGCGTTGTTGACCAGGATGTCCAGGCGTCCGAGCCGCGCCACGGTCTGCGCCACCAGCTCGCGGCACCTGGCCTCCTCCAGCACGTCGGCCTCGATCGCGACGCCGCCGATTTCCTTCGCCGCGGCCGCGCTCTTCTGCGCGTTGCGGCCCGCGACGACCACGCTGGCGCCCGCCGCCGCAAGCCCCTTGGCCATGCCCAGGCCGATGCCGCCGTTGCCGCCGGTGACGATCGCCACTTTTCCCGTCAGATCAAATGGTTGCATTCGGTCTCCTCGATTCGCCTGGCGGGATTGTAAGGAACGCCGCCGCCTGCCGGTCTAATCGGCATGGACCGCAAGCCAGGCGCGCCGGTCGGCTCGAGCGCCGCGCTGCGCCTGCTGCGCAAGCTTGCCGGAATGCTCGGCTGCCGGCTGTGCTGGCGCGTCACGCTCGCGGTGTTCGTCCTCATCCTGGTGGTCGAGAGCGCGCTCCTGGTGCCCTCGGCGCAGCGCTTCGAGCGCGTCGAGCTGGAGCGGCTCGCCGACCAGGCCGTGGTCGCCGTGGAGCCCGCGCTGCTGCTCGGCGGTGCCGCGCCGCGGGACCTCGCGGCGCTCGCCGGCCAGTACCGCGTGGCGGGACTCGCGCTCTTCGACCGCAGCGGAGAGCCGCTCCTCCGGGTGGGCGAGCACCATGGCCTGCGCTACACGAATTCGCTGGCGGGCGCCGCCAGCGTGATGGCGGTGCGGCTCGGCCGCTCGGCAGACGGCCGGCGCACCGATGTCGCCTGGCGCAGCGGCAGCGCCGGCGAGCCGCTCGTGATCGCGAGGCTGGATTCCAGCCACCTCGCGGCGGAGCTGCGCGGCTACCTCGCGCGCATCGGCGGCGTGGTGCTGGTCATCGTTCTCGTGGTCACCGCGGGAACCATGCTGGTGCTGCACTTCGCGGTGCTCAGGCCGCTGCTCGCGCTGCGCGCCAGCTCGCGGGCGGCCGGCGCCGAGCCCGGGCGCGCCGAGGCCTTCCAGCTCGGCTCGCGGCGCGAGGACGAGATGGGCGAGGTGCTGCGGGCGCACGACGAAATGCTGCGGGGGGTGGCGGACTCCAAGCGCCGCGATCGCGAGGTCGCGGAGGAGCGCGCGCGCCATATCAGCCATCATGATTCCCTGAGCGGCCTGCCCAACCGCGCGGCGCTGATGGAGTACCTCGAGCGCTGCCGCGGCGCCGGCGGCGAGGATCTCCACGCGGCGCTGTTCCTGGTAAACCTGCGCGAGTTCCGCGAGTTCAACGCCGGGGCCGGCGCGCGGCGCGGCGACGCCCTGCTGCGCCAGCTCGCGGCCGCGCTGCAGCGCAGCGCGGCGCCGGGCGATTTCGTCGCCCACATCGGCGCCGACCGCTTCGCCGTCGTGCGCCTGCGCGCCGCGGCCGCGGGCGACGCGGCCTACGCGGAGGTGCTGGTGCGCGCGGCGCGCGACGCCTGCGACGCCGCGGCGGCGGACGCACCGCGCGTGCGCGTCGGGGTCAGTGCCGCCGCCGCCGCGGTGCTCGACGGGCCGGCGCTGCTCGCCCAGGCGGAGTTCGCGCTCTCGCGCACGGGCGCGGAGGACAGCGGCGAGTACCAGTTCTACTCGCCGGCGCTCGCCGGGGAGGCGCGCGAGCGGCAGGAGCTGACGCGCGCGCTGCAGTCCGCGATCCGCGAGGGCGAGCTGTTTCTCGCCTACCAGCCGAAGGTCGCGCTGGGGGGCGCGCCGGGCGCCAGGGTCGCGGGCGCCGAGGCGCTGCTGCGCTGGAACCGCGCCGGCGCCGGCGCGGTGAGCCCGGCCCGGTTCATTCCCCTGGCCGAGGCGACCGGGCTGATCGTGCCGCTCGGCGAGCTGGTGCTGGAGGCTGCGACGCGGCAGATGCGGCAGTGGCTCGACCGCCACGGCTGGTCGCCGCGCGTGGCGGTGAACCTGTCGGCGCAGCAGTTCTCCCTGCCGGACCTCGCCGGGCGGCTGCAGGCGGCCCTCGCCGCGCGGCAGCTCGATGCGCGCCTGCTCGAAGTCGAGGTCACGGAAACGGCGGCGATGCGCGATGTCGCGCGCACGGCGGCCACGCTCGAGACGCTGCGCAGCCTGGGCGTGCGCGTCTCGATCGACGACTTCGGCAGCGGCTATTCGTCGCTGCTCTACCTGCACCGCTTCGCGGTCGACGCGATCAAGATCGACCGCTCCTTCGTCGAGAGCATCGGCATCGACGCCCAGGGCGAGGCGATCTGCGACGCAGTGCTGCGGCTCGGGCAGGCGCTCGGCACGCGCGTGATCGCGGAAGGCGTGGAGACCGAGGCGCAGCTCGAGTTCCTGCGCCGGCGCCGCTGCCACGAGGTCCAGGGCTACCTCATCGGGCGGCCCGTGTCGGCGCCGGAGTTCGAGCGATCGTGGATCGCCGAGCGGGCGGCGGCATGATGCGCGCCGCGCTTTGCGCGCTGTCGATCGCGCTCGCCGGTACGGGCGCGGCTGCGGCGGGACTGCCCGACGCGGAGGTGCGAAGCGTGCTCGGCGCGCTCGCGCCGGACGGGACCGAGGCCGAGCGCGCGGCGGCGATCCGCGCCGTCGCCGCGGCGCGCGATGCGCGCTTCATCGCGCCGCTCGTGGACCTGATGCGCTTCGCGCGCAGCAGCAACGAGCTGCCGCTGATCGTCGACACCCTGCGCGCGCTCGCCGGCCCGGGATCGCCGGGCGCGGACTGGGCGCAGTGGGTCGAGTGGGTAGGGCGGCGTGCCGACCTGCACCCGCCGCCCGGTTACGCGGGCTGGAAGGGTGTGCTGCACTCGTCGATCGACCCGCGCTTGGCCGAGTTCCTGCGCGACGATCTCCCGGCGAGGGTTCGAATCGAGGAGGTGCAGTGGGGCGGGGTGCGGGTCGACGGCATCCCGGCGCTGGTGAATCCGAGGACGATGCCGGCGGCGCAGGCGCGCTGGCTGGAGGAGCGCGACGCCGTCTTCGGCGTGAGCGTGAACGGCGAGGCGCGCGCCTACCCGCTGCGCATCATGGACTGGCACGAGATGGCGAACGACGTCGTGGGCGGCGTGCCGCTGGCGCTCGCCTACTGCACGCTGTGCGGCTCGGGGGTGCTGTTCCGCGCCGAGGCGGGCGGGCGCCGGTTCGAGTTCGGCTCCTCGGGGTTCCTGTTCCGCTCCAACAAGCTGATGTACGACCGCCAGACGCGCACGCTGTGGAACCATCTCACCGGCGAGCCGGTGATCGGCGAGCTTGCCGCCAGCGGCATTCGCCTCGAGCGCCTGCCGATCGTGCTCACCTCGTGGGGCGAGTGGCGGCGGCAGCACCCGGGGACGCGGGTGCTCGACATCCAGACCGGGCACCGGCGGCCCTACGACGCGGGCGCCGCCTACGGCGGGTACTTCGCCAGCACCCGGACCATGTTCCCGGTCTGGCAGCGCAGCGGCCTGCTGCACGACAAGGCGCGCGTCTTCACGCTGCTCCTCGAGGGCCGGCCGAAGGCGTACGCGCTCGAGGCCCTCGACCGCGCCGGCGGCGTGCTGAACGACCGCTTCGCCGGGCGCGAGATCGTGGTGCACTACCGCGACGCGGTCGGGCGCGTGCGCCTGGGCGCGGGCTGGGGCGGCGGCCTGGCGAACGATCTGGCGCTGGAGGCGGCGCGCGCGGCGATCCGCAAGCGGCCCGCGATCGTGCACGAGCTGACCGCGGAGATGCTGCTCGCCATGCCTACCGCGACGCGGCTCGCGCTGCTCGAGGACTTCACCAACGACCGCTTCAGCGGTCCGCTCACGCCGGAGAACCTGATCGACGCCGCGCTGCGCAACCAGGTCGCGAGCCGCGGGCTGATCGGAGAAACGCGGGCTTACGAGCGCGGCGGGCGGAGTTTCCGTCCGTCCGGCTCGCGCGACGCCCTGCTCGACGAGAAGGGCGGCAGCTGGCGCGTCACCGAGGAGGCGCTCCTCGGCCCGGCGGGCGAGCGGCTGGCGCGCCTGGCGGGCGAGCTCGCCTACTGGTTCGGCTGGTTCGCGTTCTTCCCGCAGACCGAGCTCTACGGAGGAGGCGCGGGCCGCTAGCGGTGCAGCGTGACTTCTCCGGGGGGTTGCCGGCAGCGCTACCATCGCGCCGGTGAGGCTGTTCTCCAACCGCGACCGCCCGGTCCACCTCGGACCGTTTCCGCTGGAGCGCATCGCGCGCGCGCCGCTGCCCGCGCTCGAGGCGCTGCGCGACGCCTTCCCCGCGCCGAGCACGACGCCGCTCGGGCGCATCGTGAACGAGTACGTCGCGCTCTTCGAGCGCTATCGCGCCGAGCCGCCCGCGCCCGAGCGCGCCCCCTACCCGGAGGACCCGCGGCGGCTCGCCTGCGAGCTGAAGGCGAACTGCTACTTCCTGAACGCCTCGCTCGCCGGCTGCTGCGAGGTCCCGCCCTCGGCGTGGACCGCGGCGCCGCCCGGGGGCGAGCGCTGGGCGCTCGCGATCCTGGTCGAATTCGGGCGCGATCCGGAGCCGGGCGAGCTCGCCGCGCAGTGGATCGCCGGAAGCGAGCACGACTGTGCGCTGCTGCGCGCCGCGGAGATCGCGCTCATCTCGGCGGCGTTCCTGAGGCGCCTGGGGTTCGCGGCCACCGCGCACACGCGCGATCGCTCCGAGGTGTGCCACGCGCGGATCCTCGTCGCCGCGGGGCTCGCCTACGCCGATCTCGAGGCGCCTTTCATCGGCCGGCGCTACGCCTCCTGCGTGGTGACGACTGCGGCGCCGCTCGCCGCCGATCGACCGTTGTCCGGGAGGAGCAATCGCTTCGAGGGCGGCCTCGGCTGGTGGCTGGGCACGGGCGGGGCCGAGACCTGGTGGGAGCGGCGCCTCGCCGCGCGCCGGCCCTCGCACGCGAGCCGCTTCCCGATGGAGGGCATCCGCCGCGCGGAAGCGCCGACCACCCTGATCCTCGAGGACGAGGTGCCGCGCGTGCCCAAGCGCGCCAACTTCTTCACCCGGGCGCTCGCCGGCGACCTGGGCGGGAAGGCGCAGCGCGAGCGCTGGCGCTTCGCCTACAAGACGCCGATCGCGGACGCCTACGTGAAGCTGATCCGCGCCATGGTGCCGCTGCAGGACGGAGCTGTTGCCTCGAGCCGGCGTGAAGACAGCTTCGACCCGGCTGCGAATGCGCGAGCGATCAAGTCGCTCATGTACTACCTCGGCACCGACATGGCGGGCGCCTGCGAAGCCAGGCGCTACTGCTGGTACTCGCACCACGACGACGGCAGGCCGATCGAGCCTTACCACGCCAGCGCGCTGGTGATGCTGGTCGACCAGGGGTTCGAGACGATGGAGGGGGCTTCCGGCGACGACTGGATCTCGGGCGCGCAGTCGATGCGCGCCTACATGCGGGGCGGGGAGATCTGCGGCGTGGTCGCCGCGTTCATCCGCAGCCTGGGCTGGGGCGCGCGCTCGCAGACCAACGCCGATTCCGACGTGCAGCAGCTGCCGCTGGTGCTGCTCGCGGGGCTGGGGGAGCTGTCGCGCATCGGCGAGCTGGTGCTCAACCCCTTCGTCGGCCCGCGCTTCAAGAGCGCGGTGGTCACCACCGACCTGCCGCTCGAGCACGACCGGCCGATCGACTTCGGCCTGCAGGACACCTGCGGGAAATGCATGAAGTGCGCGCGCGAGTGCCCGTGCAGCGCGATCTCCTTCGGCGACAAGGTGATGTTCAACGGCTACGAGATGTGGA
>CAZOWR010000153.1:0-6838 GCA_964583645.1 uncultured Enterobacteriaceae bacterium | reverse complement strand
GCGAGGTTGGTGCGCAGCACCCGCTCCTTGATCGCGAGCAGCTGCGCCGGGTGCATCGAGAAGTTGCGCAGGCCGAAGCCGAGCAGCAGACGCGTGAGCGCGGGATCGCCCGCCATCTCGCCGCACACCGCCACCGGCATGCCGCCGCGCGCCGCGGTCTGGATGGTGTGCGCGACCAGGTGCAGCACCGCCGGGTGCAGGGGATCGTAGAGGTGCGCCACGGCGTCGTCGGTGCGGTCGATCGCCAGCGTGTACTGGATGAGGTCGTTGGTGCCGAGCGACAGGAACTGCAGCCGCTTCATGAACATCGGCAGCGCGAGGGCGGCGGCCGGCACCTCGATCATGCCGCCGACCTCGACGCCGCGGTCGAAGGGCACCGCTTTCTCCTCCAGCGCCTGGCGCGCCTGCGCGAGCAGCGCGAGCGCCTGCTCGATCTCGTGCGCGTGCGCCAGCATCGGCAGCAGGATCCTGACGCGCCCGTAGTGCGAGGCGCGCAGGATCGCGCGCAGCTGCGCGAGGAAGAGCTGCGGCTCGGCCAGGCAGTAGCGGATCGCGCGCAGGCCGAGGGCCGGGTTGGGCATCACCGCGTGGCCGTCGCCGTGCACCCCCTTGTCGGCGCCGAGGTCGAGCGTCCGGATCACCACCGGCCGGCCGTCCATGGCGCGCGCCACCTCGCGGTAGGCCTCGAACTGCTCGTCCTCGGCGGGCCAGTCCTTGCGGTTCATGAACAGGAACTCGGTGCGAAACAGGCCCACTCCCTGCGCGCCCGATTCCTGCACGTCGGCGAGGTCCTGCGGCAGCTCGATGTTGGCGTGCAGCTCGATCGGGGTGCCGTCGAGCGTCGCCGCGGGCGTGCTGCGCAGGCGCTTGAGCTTCTGGCGCTCGAGCTCGTGCTGCGACTGGCGCAGGCGGTATTCCGCCAACACGATCGGATCGGGGTCGACCACCACCACCCCCTGGATGCCGTCCACGATCAGCACGTCGCCCTCGCGCACCATGGCGCGCGCGTGGTGCAGCCCGACGAGCGCCGGGATGTTGAGGCTGCGCGCGACGATCGCGGTGTGCGACGTGACCCCGCCGGCATCGGTGATGAAGGCGCCGAAGCGGTGGCGCTTGAACAGGATCATGTCCGCCGGCGAGAGGTCGTGCGCCACCACGATCAGGTTGCGCTCCTCCTCCGCGGGCGGCTCGGCGATGGCGTGCCCGCCCATGAGCGCCTTGAGCACCCGCTCGACGACCTGCTGGATGTCCTGGCGCCGCTCGCGCAGGTAGGGGTCCTCGATGCCCTCGAACTGCTCGACCAGCTTCTCCATCTGCTGCACCAGCGCCCACTCCGCGTTGCAGCGCCGCTCGCGGATCAGGACCTTCGGCACGTGCGAGAGCGAGGAGTCCTCCAGGATCAGGCGGTGCAGCCGGATGAACGCGCCGAGCTCGGGCGGGGCGTCCGCGGCAACGTGGCTCTCGAGCGCCGCAAGCTCCTGGCGGGCACGCGCCATCGCGGCGTCGAAGCGGAACAGCTCCGCCTGCACCGAGGCTTCGCCGACCTCGTAGTGCGCCACCTCGAGGCGCGCGCTCGAGACGAGGTGCGCATGGCCGATGCTGATGCCCGAGGAGACCGCCGCGCCGTGCAGGACGAAGTTCACGCGGCCGTTCCTTGGCGCCGAAGCGCCCTGCGCCGCGCGCTCGAGACGAGGTGCGCACCCGAGGAGACCGCCGCGCCGTGCAAGACGAAGTTCACGCTACTCGGCCTCGTCGAAGCGCTGCGCGATGAGCTTGGCGAGCGCGGCGAGCGCAGCCTCGGCGTCCGCGCCCTCGGCCTCGATCACGATCGTCGCTCCCTTGCCCGCGGCGAGCATCATCACCCCCATGATGCTCTTCGCGTTCACGCGCCGGGCGTTGCGCGAGAGCCAGATCTCGCTGCGGAAGCCGCTTGCGATCTGGGTGAGCTTCGCGGCGGCGCGCGCGTGCAGGCCCAGCTTGTTGACGATCAGGATCTCAGCGCGCGCCATTGCAGCGGTCGCGGTTCATGTGCACCACGCCCTCGGCGCCCCCGGAGCGCGCGCGCTCCACGGCCGCGGCGAGCGAGCCGTTGCGCCCGGCGAGCACGCGGACCAGCATCGGCAGCGAGACCCCGGCGACACCCTCGACGCGGCCGTCCACGAGCAGGCGCGCCGCGATGTTGCACGGGGTGGCGCCGTACATGTCGGCGAGCACCAGCACCCCCGCGCCGCGGTCCAGCTCGGCGACGAGCGCGCGCGCGCGCGGCAGCACCACGTCGGGATCGTCGTGGCGCGACACCCCGAGCGTCGCCACCTGCGCCTGCGGCCTGCCGATGATCTGCGTGGCGCTCGCGAGCAGCGCCTCGCCGATCGTGCCGTGCGTGACGATGAGCACGCCGATCACGCGAGCTTCGCCTCCAGCGCGTCGAGGAACATGCCCGCGACGTCGCAGCCGCTCTGGTCCTGGATCTCGCGAAAGCAGGTGGGGCTGGTGACGTTGACCTCGGTGAGCCACTCGCCGATCACGTCCAGGCCCACCAGCAGCAGCCCCCGGCCCGCGAGCAGCGGCCCGACGGCCTCGGCGATCTCGCGGTCGCGCGCCGACAGCGGCTGCGCCACGCCCCTGCCGCCCGCGGCGAGGTTGGCGCGCGTCTCGCCCGCCTTGGCGATGCGCGCGAGGCTGAAGGGCACCGGCCTGCCGTCGATCAGCAGGATGCGCTTGTCGCCGTCGCGGATCTCCGGGATGAAGCGCTGCGCCATCACCGAGCGCGCCCCGCCCTGCGCCATGGTCTCGACGATGACGTTGCGGTTGGGGTCGTCGGCGCGCACCCGGAAGACGTACTCCCCGCCCATCACGTCCAGCCGCTTGAGCACCACGTCGCGCTGCTCGTCGATGAAGGCGTGCAGCCGGTCAGCCTCGCGCGCCACCAGCGTAGGCGCGACCAAGCGCGGGAACTCCAGGATCCCCAGCTTCTCGTTCGCGTCGCGCACCGCGCCGGGGGCATTGAAGACCCGCGCGCCCTCGCGCTCGGCGAGCGAGAGCAGCCACGTGCTCGACACGTACTCGAGGTCGAACGGCGGGTCCTTGCGCATCAGCACGGCGTCGAAGGCGGCCAGGCGCGCCTCCTCGGCGCCGTGCGCGCGGTACCAGTCCTCGTCGTTGTCGGTGAGCGCGAGGCGCTGCGCGGCGGCGCTCACCGCGCCCTCGCGCCAGGCGAGGCTCGGCTGCTCGCAGGCGTGCACCTCCCAGCCGCGCGCCTGCGCCGCGCGCATCATCGCCACCGTGGTGTCCTTGTAGCCCTTGAGCTCGTCGAGGGGGTCGACGATGAAGAGCAGCTTCACGCGCCGCCCGCCCCGCCCGCCGGCTACTTGCCCTTGGCGGCGGGCTTGGCGCGGGCTGCGGCGGGCTTCGCCTCGGCAGGGTCCTTGAACTTGCCGCCGGACTGGTTGGCCATGAAGACGATGGCGCGCGCGAGCTCCAGGTCCGTGAGGTCGGCCACGCCGCCGCGCGGCGGCATCGCGCCCTTGCCCTGGATCGCGCTCTTCACCAGGTTCTCGAGGGTCATCTTCAGCTGCTTCGCCCAGGTCCCCGCGTCGCCGATCTTGGGCGCGTTCGCCACGCCCGCGACGTGGCAGGCGCCACAGGACGCCTTCACGATCTCCTCGCCCGTCCTCGCGCCCGGCGCGGCCGCCGGTTCCGCGGCGCCGAACTCAACCCGCCCCACCGGCTGGATGCGCGCCGCCACCGCCTCCGGCGTGAGCGCTGCCGGGTCCGCATGCGGCCGGCCGGTGATGAGCTGCACCAGCAGCACGATGCCGAAGATCGGCACCAGGAACGCGAGCAGCACCACGGTGACGAGCTGCTGCGGCGTCTTGATGAACGAGGAGTGCGCTTCGTGCTCGGCCATGCGGGCTTCCTTGCCGTAGTGCTGGTAAAATACTGATTCTAGCGCGATTCTCCAGCGCGACGAAAGCGCCCGTAGCTCAGCGGATCAGAGTATTGGCCTCCGAAGCCAAGGGTCGTGGGTTCGAATCCCGCCGGGCGCGCCAGACACGCACGCGGTCCGCCTTAAGGCATAGACTGCACGAGGAGGAGGAACGCATGCCGAGCATCAACTGGAGCATCGAGGGCCCGCACGTCGTCAACTGCAATTGCGCGTATGGCTGCCCGTGCCAGTACGCGGCGCTTCCTACCGACGGCACCTGCAAGGCCGCCGTCGCCTGGCGCATCGACAAGGGGCATTTCGGCGACACGCGTCTTGACGGCCTCGTTGCCGTGAATCTCTACAGCTGGCCCGGCCCGATCCACAAGGGCAACGGCAGCATGCAGTCCATCATCGACGAGCGCGCCGACGGCGCCCAGCGCGCGGCCCTAGCCGCCATCATGCAGGGTGAGGGGGCGGACGCGGGCTCGACCATGCTGCAGATCTACCGCGCCATGTGCTCGGTTTATCACGCGCCCCTGTTCGGCCCGATCGAGTTGCAGCTGGACATGGAGAAGCGCACGGCGCAAGTACGCGTGCCGGGCGTGATCGAAACCACGGTGGAGCCCTTGCGGAACCAGGTGACCGGAGCCGAACATCGCGCCCGCATCGATCTTCCGATGGGCAGGGAATTCCGGATCGCGGAGGTGGCGAGCGGCACGACGAAGGCGAGCGGCGCGATCTCTTTGGATTTCGCGAGGAGCCACGCGCACTTCGCCCGTTCGACGCTGACCTCCACCGGGCTCGTCGCCTGAACGGTCCGGACAAGTCAATCGCAGTCGGCGATCCAGGAAAGGAGAACGGCCATGGCGGGGTGGCGGATCGAAGGGCAGTACATGGAGACGTGCAGCTGCACCTACCTGTGCCCCTGCGCGCCTTCGAACCTTACGGCACGGCCCACCGAAGGGGCTTGCGAGGCTGCCCTAGCGATGCGAGTCGACAAGGGCGAGAAGGACGGCGTGAAGCTCGACGGCCTGGCGTTCATCGTCGTGCTTCATTCGCCCGGGCCGATGGCGCAAGGCAACATGACGGTGGGGCTCATCGTGGATGAGCGCGCCAGCGACAAGCAGGTCGAAGCCATCGGTGCGATCGCCACGGGAGCCGCGGGCGGGCCGATGGCGGCGCTCGCGCCGCTCGTAGGCCGCGTGGCCGGAACCGAGAAACGGCCGATCAGCTTCGACTCGGACGGGCTCAGGCGCGCCGTCAAGGCGGGCGATCTGATCGACCAGGCGTGCGAAGGCGTGGCGGGACCCGCAAGGCCCGGCGAGCCGATTTATCTGGACAACACCGGCCACCCGGTGAACTCCCGGCTCGCGCTCGCCAAGGCCGTGCGCAGCAGGATCCGCGCATTCGGCATCGACTGGAACGACTCCAGCGGCACGCGCAACGGCCACTTCGCGCCTTTCGCGTGGACCGGATAGCCCCGCAGTCCGCGGTCGACCGCAGCATCGAAGCGGTCCTGCGAAGCGACCGCAGGGTGGTGGCGGCGACCCTCGCCGCGGTCATCGCGCTGGCATGGCTGTACCTGTGGCGCGATGCCGAGTCGATGGCGCGCATGGCCGCGATGCAGGCGCCCGTGGCCGGCATGTCGCATGCCATGGGCGCCGGGGCGATCGCGGTCGCGTTTGCAATGTGGGCGGTCATGATGGCGGGCATGATGCTGCCCGGCGCGGCGCCCACGATCCTTCTCTACGGCGCGCTGGTGCGGAAGAACGGCGAGCGCGGAACGGTGCTGCCCGCCGTCTGGATCTTCACCAGCGGCTACCTCGCGGTCTGGACCGGCTTCAGTCTGGTCGCGGCGCTGCTCCAGGCGGCGCTCGAGGCGGCGGCGCTCACGACCCCCACGATGAGCTCGTCCAGCAACTCGCTTGACGCCCTGTTGCTCATCGCGGCGGGAACCTATCAGTGGCTCCCCCTCAAGGAGGTCTGCCTGCGCAAGTGCCGCAATCCGATCGAGTTCCTGGCGACCCGATGGCGCGCGGGCACCGGCGGAGCATTCCGCATGGGCGCCGAACACGGCGTCTACTGCACCGGATGCTGCTGGGCGCTGATGCTGCTGCTGTTCGTCGCCGGCGTGATGAACCTCCTGTGGGTTGCGCTCATCGCGGGATTCGTGTTGGTCGAGAAACTGCTCCCGGCCCACAGGTTCACTTCTCGCCTCGCCGGCGCGGCGCTGCTGCTGTCCGGCCTGGCGCTGCTCGTGCGATGAGCCCGCCCCCGATCAGCCGCTTTCCGGTCCCCGAGCTGAAGGACCTGCCCGAGGACATCCGCAGCCGCATCGCCGCGGTGCAGGAGAAGACCGGCTTCGTGCCGAACGTGTTCCTCGCGCTCGCGCACCGGCCCGCCGAGTGGCGCGCCTTCGTCGCCTACCACGACGCGCTGATGGAGAAGGAGGTCGGGGGCGCGGTGACCCTCACCAAGGCCGAGCGCGAGATGATCGTGGTGGCGACCTCCGGGGCGAACCGCTGCCAGTACTGCGTGGTGGCGCACGGCGCGATCCTGCGCATCCGGGCGAAGAGCCCGCTCCTGGCCGATCAGCTCGCGGTGAACCACCGCGAGGCGGACATCACGCCGCGCCAGAGGGCGATGCTCGATTTCGCGCTGCGCGTGGCGCTCGAGTCGGCGGCGGTGGAGGAGGCCGATTTCGAGCGCCTGCGCGCGCACGGCTTCTCGCAGGACGACGTCTGGGACGTCGCCGCGATCGCCGCCTTCTTCGCCATGTCCAATCGCCTGGCCAACGTCACCGCGATGCGGCCGAACGACGAGTTCTACCTGCTCGGGCGGGTGCCGAAGACGCAGCCGCGCTAGCCGGACTTCGCGGATTCGATCACCGCTGAAGGCAATTTAGCGGTGGCG
>CAZOWR010000152.1:0-6931 GCA_964583645.1 uncultured Enterobacteriaceae bacterium | reverse complement strand
GCCGAGTACATCGGCCAGGACAAGATCCGCGAGCAGTTCGGCATCTTCATCGAGGCGGCCCGGGGAAGGAACGAGGCGCTCGACCACGTGCTGCTGTTCGGCCCGCCGGGACTGGGCAAGACCACGCTCGCGCACATCGTGGCAAGAGAGATGGGCGTGAACCTGCGCCAGAGCTCGGGGCCGGTGCTCGAGCGTCCCGGGGACCTCGCCGCGATCCTCACCAACCTCGAGCCGCGCGATGTGCTCTTCATCGACGAGATCCACCGCCTCTCGCCCGTGGTCGAGGAGATCCTCTACCCGGCGCTCGAAGACTACCAGATCGACATCATGATCGGCGAGGGGCCGGCGGCGCGCTCGATCAAGCTCGACCTGCCCCCGTTCACCCTCGTCGGCGCTACGACCCGCGCCGGGATGCTGACCAATCCGCTCAGGGACCGCTTCGGCATCGTGGCGCGGCTGGAGTTCTACGGCCCGGCAGAGCTCGCGCGCATCGTGCGCCGCTCCGCCGGCCTGCTCGGGGTGCGGCTCGCCGAAGAAGGCGCCGTCGAGATCGCGGGCCGCTCGCGCGGCACGCCGCGCATCGCCAACCGCCTGCTGCGCCGGGTGCGCGACTACGCGCAGGTGAAGGCCGACGGCGCGGTGAGCCAGGCGGTGGCGGACGCGGCGCTCGCGATGCTCGAAGTCGACGCGCTGGGGTTCGACCTCATGGACCGCAAGCTGCTGCTCGCGGTGATCGAGAAGTTCGCCGGCGGCCCGGTGGGGCTGGAGAACCTCGCGCACGCCATCGGCGAGGAGGCCGACACCATCGAGGACGTGCTCGAGCCCTTCCTCATCCAGGGCGGCTACCTGCAGCGCACGCCGCGCGGGCGCATGGCGACGCTCGCGGCCTACCGGCATTTCGGCATCGTGGCGCCTGCGGCGACGCCGGATCTGCTCACGCCGCCGGAGCCGCCGCGCCCCTGACCCTTTTTCGGGGGTCGCGCGTTAACGGACTACAATCGGCGCGTGCCCTTTTCCTGGCAGGTGCGGGTCTACTACGAGGATGTCGACATCGGCGGCGTCGTCTACTACGCCAACTACCTGCGCTACTTCGAGCGCGCGAGGAGCGAATGGCTCCGGAGCCTGGGCGTCGACCAGGAGCGGCTGGCTGCGATCGACGGCATCGGCTTCGTGGTGGCGCGCGCCGAGATCGACTTCAGGGTCGGCGCGCGGCTCGATGACCTGCTCGAGGTGACGGTGCGGCCGCTCGAGACGAAACGCACCTACCTGTGGCTCGCGCAGGAGGCGCGCCTCGCCGACGGCCGCGTCTGTGCGGCGGCGCGCATCCAGGCGGCCTGCGTGCGCCACCGGGACATGCGGCCGCAGCCGCTCCCCGAGACGCTCGCCGCGAGGCTCGCCGCGTGACCCTGACGCAGGACCTCGAGCTCTGGACGCTGGTCTTGGGGGCGAGCGCCGTGGTCAAGGCGGTGCTGCTGCTGCTGGTGGCGGTGTCGTTCATGTCCTGGATGTTCATCTTCCGCAAGTGGTTCGCGATCCGGCGCGCGCGCGAGCAGACCGAGCAGTTCGAGCGCGAGTTCTGGAGCGGCAACGACATCAACGCGCTCTACCAGGGCGCGGTCAACAACCGCCACACGATCGGCAGCCTGGAGCGCATCTTCGAGGCCGGCTACCGCGAGTTCGCCAAGATCCGCGGCCAGCGCGGCACCGACGCCCCGGTGATGGTGGACGGGGCGCGCCGCGCCATGCGCGCCACCTACCAGCGCGAGATGGACGCGCTCGAGCGCCACCTCGCGTTCCTCGCCTCTACCGGCTCGGTGTCCCCCTACGTGGGCCTCTTCGGCACGGTGTGGGGGATCATGCACGCCTTCCGCAGCCTCGCGAGCGTGCAGCAGGCCACGCTCGCGCAGGTCGCGCCGGGGATCGCGGAGGCGCTGGTGGCCACCGCGATCGGCCTGTTCGCCGCGATACCCGCCGTGGTCGCCTACAACCGCTACTCGCACGACATCGACCGCCTGGCGATCCGCTTCGAGAGCTTCATGGAGGAGTTCTCCAACATCCTGCAGCGGCACGCGGTGATCCGCTAGCCATGGCGCGCCTGCACTCCAAGCGCGGGCCGATGCACGAGATCAACGTCGTGCCCTACGTCGACGTGATGCTCGTGCTGCTCGTCATCTTCATGGTGACGGCGCCGCTCGTCACCCCGGGCATCATCGACCTGCCCACGGTGGGCAAGGCGGGCCAGCCCAAGGTGGTGCCGATCGAGCTGATCCTCGCCGAGGACCAGAAGCTCACCGTGCGGCTGCGCGATGCCACCGGAAACATCGTCGCCGAGCGGCCCATGGCGCGCGGCGAGCTCGCGAAGCTCGTCAGGGACCCGAAGACTCCGGTCCTCATCGCGGGGGACAAGAACGTGCGCTACGAGGCGGTGCTGCAGCTGATGGACGAGCTGCGCAGCCGCGGCGTCGAGCGCGTAGGGCTGCAGGTGAAGCCCAGGCAATGACCGCCGCCGTGTTCGAGGAGCGGCCGGACCCGGGCGCGGCCGCCTCTTTGGCCCTCGCGTTCGCGGTCCACGTGCTGCTCGTCGCGGTGCTCGTCTTCGGCGTGCGCTGGCAGAACCCGCCGCCGCGCGCCGTGTCGGTGGAGCTGTGGGAGCCGCCCGCCGTGCCCGAGCCGCCCAAGCCGGTGCCGAAGGCAGAGCCCGCTCCGCCGCCCAGGCCCGAGCCGCGCATCGAAAAGCCGCAGATCGTGGAGCAGAAGGCACCGCCGCCCAGGCCCAGGCCGGTGGCGAGGCCTGCGCCGCCCAGGCCCGCGCCGCCACGCGACGCCGAAGCCCAGAAGCGACTGCGCGAAGAGCTCGCGCGCGAGCAGGCGGCGCTCGCCATCGAGCGCGAGCGCTCGCAGATCCGCGACCTGCTCGAGCGCGACGCACAGGCCGCCGATCTGCGCGCGCGCGCCGCCTGGACGGACAGGATCCGCGCCAAGATCCGCGGCAACATCGTGCTGCCGCCGGACATCAAGGGCAATCCGGAAGCGGTGTTCGACGTGGTGCAGCTGCCCACGGGCGAGGTGCTCAGCGCCAGGCTGCGCAAGTCGAGCGGCCATCGCGGCTACGACGCGGCGGTCGAGCGCGCGATCCTCAAGTCCTCGCCGTTGCCCAGGCCCGACAGGCCCGAGCTCTTCGTGCGCGAGCTGGAGCTGAAGTTCCGCCCGCTCGACCCCGTATAATATCGGCGCATGCGGACGCTGCTCGCGGCCATCGCGTTTCTCCTCGCCGCCGCCGCTCCCGCCGCCTCCGCGCAGCTCTCGATCGAGATCACGGGCGCCGGAGCGCAGCGCATCCCGATCGCGATCGTGCCCTTCCCGGGCGAAGGCGCGCTCCCGCCCTCGATCACCGCCATCGTGCGCGCGGACCTGGACCGCAGCGGCCTGTTCCGCACGCTGGAGGTGCCGCCGCTCGCGCCCGCGCCCACGGAGGCCTCGACGGTCAACCACGCCGAGTGGCGCGCGCGGCTGGCCGATGCGCTCGTGCTTGGCTCGGTGGCCGCGCGCCAGGACGGGCGCTTCGAAGTGCGCTTCAAGCTCTTCGACACGGTGAAGGGGGCGGACCTCTCGGGCGTCGCCTACACGCTCTCGCGCGCGCAGGTGCGCGCCACCGCGCATCGCATCGCCGACTTCATCTACGAGAAGCTCACCGGCGTGAAGGGGGTGTTCTCCACGCGCATCGCCTACGTGGTGAAGCGGGGCCCGAGGTACGAGCTGCAGATCGCGGACGCCGACGGCGCCGGAGAGGAGACCGCGCTCGCCTCCTTCGAGCCGATCATCTCGCCGGCGTGGTCGCCCGACGGCCGGCGCCTCGCCTACGTGTCCTTCGAGAACAAGAAGCCGGTGGTCTACGTGCACTCGCTCATCGACGGCAAGCGCCAGGTGGCCGCCAACTTCAAGGGCTCGAACTCGGCCCCGGCCTGGGCCCCGGACGGCTCGCGCCTCGCGGTATCGCTCTCGCGCGAGGGGGGCTCGCAGCTGTTCCTCGTCAACCCGGACGGCGGCAACCTGCGCCGGCTGACGAGCTCCAGCGCCATCGACACCGAACCGGTGTTCTCCCCCGACGGTCAAACCATCTATTTCACCTCGGACCGCGGCGGCAGCCCGCAGATCTACCGCATGCCGGCGGCGGGAGGGGAGGCGCAGAGGGTGACTTTCGAAGGCAGCTACAACGTCTCGCCGCGCCTGAGCCCGGACGGGCGCAGCCTCGCCTACGTCGCGCGCCACGGCGGCCGCTTCCAGGCCGCGGTGCTCGACCTCGCCACCCGCCAGGTGCAGGTGCTCACCGACAGCGATCGCGACGAGTCGCCGAGTTTCGCGCCCAACGGGCGCATGATCCTGCTCGCCACGGTGATCGGCGGGCGGGGCGTGCTCTCGGCGGTGTCGGCCGACGGGCGCGTCAAGCAGCGCCTGACGATCAGCGCCGGGGACGTGCGCGAGCCGGCCTGGGGCCCCTACATCCAGTGACAAGGAGACATGCCATGCGTGCATTGACCATCGCCGTGCTCGCCGCCGCGCTCGCGGCCTGCTCGAGCACTCCGGACCAGGAGCAGAGCCCCGCCGGGGTCGAGGAGCGCAAGCCGGGCGCGGGGCCGGGCGCGCAGACGCAGCCCGTGAAGCCGGGGTCGGTGGCGCGCGTGGACCTCACCTCGCGCCCCTCGGACGCGAGCCCGCTCAAGGACCCCGGGAGCATCCTGTCGCGCCGCTCCATCTTCTACGACTACGACAAGTTCGACGTAAAAGACCAGTACCGCGAGCTGGTGGAGGCGCACGCCCGGTACCTGCGCGAGAACCCCAGGGCGAAGATGCTCATCCAGGGCAACACCGACGAGCGCGGCAGCCGCGAGTACAACGTCGGGCTGGGGCAGCGGCGCTCCGACGGCGTCAAGCGCATGCTCCTGCTGCTGGGGGCGAAGGAGGAGCAGATCGAGTCGGTGAGCCTGGGCGAGGAGAAGCCGAGGTCGGAGGGCCACGAGGAGAGCGCCTGGTCGCAGAACCGGCGCAGCGACATGCTCTACCAGGGCGAGTATTAGGAGAAATGCGGTGAAGCTACGGGTTCTCCTGCTCCTGTCCTCCATCGCGCTGGTCCCGGGGGTATCGGCGCAGGGGTTCTTCGACGACGACATCGCGCGCCGGCGCATCGACGAGCTGCGCAAGCAGGTGGAGGCCGCGGACAAGGCGCTCGAGGAGCGCCTCGCGCGGGTGGAGGACAGGCGCGCGCTCATCGAGCTCGCCTCGCAGATCGAGGCCTTGCGAGGCGAGATCTCGCGCCTGCGCGGCCAGCTCGAGGTGATGCAGCACCAGCTCGAGACCGCGGACAGGCGCGGCAAGGATCTCTACGTGGACATCGACACGCGCCTGCGCAAGCTCGAGCAGGTGCGCGAGCAGGCCGCGGCCGAGAAGCCGCCGGCGGAGGCCGGCCCGCCGCCCGACGAGGCGAAGGCCTACGAGGCGGCGCTCAACCAGTTCAAGCTGGGCAACTATCCGCTCGCGATCTCGGCGTTCCAGGGGTTCCTGGTCACCTATCCGTCCTCGAAGCTCGCGCCTTCGGCGCAGTACTGGATCGGCAACGCGCACTTCGCGCAGCGCGACTACCGCCAGGCGATCGCCGCGCAGCAGAAGGTGCTCTCGGCCTGGCCCGCGGACCCGAAGGCCGCGGACGCGCTGCTCAACATCGCCTCCTCGCAGGAGGCGCTCGGCGACCGGCGCGGCGCGGCGAAGACCCTTGAAGGGCTGGTCGCCAAGTACCCCGCGAGCTCGGCCGCCGCGAGCGCGCGCCAGCGCCTCGCGCAAGGGGCGAAGAAGTAAGCGCCGTCGTCCTGCTCTCCGGGGGCCTGGACTCCGCGACCACGCTGGCGTGGGCCCGGCGCGAGGGCTTCGCCTGCCACTGCCTGTCGGTCGACTACGGCCAGCGGCACGCGGCCGAGCTCGCGGCCGCGGCGCGCATCGCGCAGCGCCTGGGCGCCGCGGCGCACCGGACCGTGAAGCAGGACTTGACGGTGTTCGGCGGCTCGGCGCTCACCGACCGCTCGATCGAGGTGCCGGTCGCGGGAGTGGCGCCCGGGATTCCGGTCACCTACGTCCCGGCGCGGAACAGCGTGCTCCTTTCGCTCGCGCTCGCCTGGGCGGAGGTGCTCGGCGCGCGGCACATCTTCATCGGCGCGAACGCGGTGGACTACTCGGGCTACCCCGACTGCCGCCCCGAGTACCTGCGCGCGTTCGAGGCGATGGCGAACCTCGCCACCAAGGCGGCGCTCGAAGGCAAGACCCTCTCGGTGCGCGCACCGCTCATCGACCTGCCGAAGGCGGCGATCGTGAAGCTCGCGCTCGAGCTCGGCGTCGATCCCGCCGAGACGGTGACCTGCTACCTGGCCGATGCCGCAGGCCGCGCCTGCGGCAGGTGCGACGCCTGCCGCATCCGCCGCAAGGGCTTCGAGGACGCGGGGGTGCCGGACCCCACGCGGTATCAGGCGGCCTGATCGCCGGATACGCCCCCTCGAACGCCGGGGCGCGGCGCTTGCGCTACATTCTGCGCCCATGAGCGAAGCCTCGCCCGCGCAGCTCGCGCCCTGGGTCGCCTGGGGTGCGTTCGCGCTCGCCTTCGTCTTCGGGTTCGTCGGCAACAGGACCAACTTCTGCACCATGGGCGCGGTGTCCGACTGGGTCAACATGGGCGACACCTCGCGCCTGCGCATGTGGCTGCTCGCCATCGCGGTGGCGATCCTGGGCTCGAACGCGCTGCACTACGCGGGGGTCGTAGACCTTTCCAAGTCGATCTACCAGGGGCCCAGCTTCACCTGGCTCTCCTACCTCGTAGGCGGGTTCCTGTTCGGGGTCGGCATGACGCTCGGCTCGGGCTGCGGCTCGAAGACCCTGATCCGCATCGGCG
>CAZOWR010000151.1:0-6945 GCA_964583645.1 uncultured Enterobacteriaceae bacterium | reverse complement strand
TCGTGATGGACAACCACGTCTACGGCATGACCAAGGGCCAGCCCTCGCCCACCACCGAGCCCGACTGGTCCTCCAAGCTCGCGCCCGGCGGCACGGGCCTGCGCGAATTCCACCCGCTGGTGATCGCGCTCGCCTCGGGCGCCAACTTCATCGCGCGGGCGTTCTCGGGCGACCCCAACGGCTGCGCCGCGCTGATCGCGCAGGCCGTGCGCCATCCGGGATTCTCCTTCATCGAGGTGCTCTCGCCCTGCGTCACCTTCCGCCCCGAGCAGCGCAACTGGAAGACGCAGGTGCGCCCCGCGCCGGTGTCGCCCACCGACGACCCGGGCCGCGCCGCGCGCCGCCTCATCACCGACGACGGCTTCAACATCGGCGTGCTCTACCAGGGCAGCCGCGCGCCCTTGCGCGCGGCCGACGGCGGCGCGCAACCCATCGAGGAGCTCGAATGCCGGTTCCGGATATAGAAGAATTCATGGCGCGCGCCTACGCCATGGAGCTGGAGGCCCAGGAGCGCTACACGCTGTTCGCCGAGCAGCTCGACACGCACAACAACCGCGAGGTGGCGCAGATGTTCCGCAAGCTCGCGCAGATCGAGTCGCTGCACGCCCGGCGCATCCTCGAGGAGATGCGCTGGCCGAGCATTCCGGCGCTGCCGCCCGCCTACGCCTGGGAGTCCACCGAGGGGCCCGAGACCGCGCCGCCCGATGCCGTGCACTACCTGATGCAGCCCTGGCACGCGCTGCAGATCGCGCTCGCCTGCGAGCAGCAGGCGCAGAAATACTACGAGGACATCGCCGCGGCGCAGGTGCCGCAGGCGGTGCGCGCCGCGGCGCTCGAGATGGCCGGGGAGGAGCGCGAGCACGTGCGCCTGATCCAGGACTGGATGAAGCGCGTGCCGCAGCCCCCGGCAGGCTGGGACGCCGATCCCGATCCGCCGCGCGCGAGCGAATGAGAGCGCTGCTCCCCCCCGGCTGGAAGACGCCGGCCGGCTACGCCAACGGCATCGAGGCGGCCGCAGGACGCATCGTCTTCGTGGCCGGCCAGGTCGGCTGGGACGCCGAGCAGCGCTTCGCTTCCGGGGCGCTCGCGCCGCAATTCGACCAGGCGCTCGCCAACGTGCTGGAGGTGCTCGCGCAGGCGGGCGGGCGCCCCGAGCACATCTGCCGCATGACCGCCTATTGCTGCGACAAGCCCGCCTACCTCGCCGCGCGGCCTGCGCTCGGGCGCATCTGGCGGCGCCGCATGGGACGGCACTACCCGGCGATGAGTATGATCTTCGTCGCCGACCTGCTCGACGCCCCCGGGAAGATCGAGCTCGAGGCGACCGCCGTCATACCACCGGAGTGAGCCGATGAGAGGACTCAAGGGCAGGATCGCGATCGTCACCGGAGGCGCCGCCGGGATCGGCGCCGAGATCGTGCGCAGGTTCCAGGCCGAGGGCACGAAAGCGATCGTCTTCGACCTCAAGGGCTCGCCGGGCCTGGACATCACCGATTACGAGGCGGTGAGAAAAGCGGTCGCCGCCGCCGGCCCGGTGGACATCCTGGTCAACAACGCCGGCTGGGACATGTTCAAGCCGTTCCTCGCCACCGACCCCGCGTTCTGGCAGAAGCTCATCTCGATCAATCTGCTGGGCGCGCTGAATCTCCTGCATTGCGTGCTCCCCGGCATGGTCGAGCGCGGCGGCGGCAAGGTGGTGAGCATCGCCTCCGACGCGGGGCGCGTAGGGTCCTCCGGCGAGGCGGTCTACTCCGCGTGCAAGGGCGGCATCATCGCGCTCACCAAGACGCTCGCGCGCGAGCTCGCCACCAAGGGCGTGCGCCTGAACACCGTGTGCCCGGGCCTGACCGAGACCGGGATGCTCGAGCAGTTCATGCAGGGCGCGGGCAACCCCGACAAGCTGCGCGAGGCCTACCGGCGCGCCGTTCCCATCGGGCGCCTGGGCAAGCCGGAGGACATCGCGGGCGCGGTGCTTTTTCTTGCGAGCGACGACGCCGAGTTCATCACCGGGCAGACGCTCAGCGTCTCGGGCGGGCTCACCATGCACGGCTAGCGGCGGTGCGATCGCCGCGCTAGGCCCCGCTCAGCGCAAAGCTCCGCCGCACCAGGTGGTTCTCCAGGCGAGCCACCCCCGCGACGGACTGCGCCGCGGCGCGGGCGGCATCGACCTGCAGGTCCGAATCGACCAGGCCCCAGAACTCCGCCACGCCGTCGGTGACCGTGACGTTGACCATGTGCATGGGCAGGCCGGCCTCCTCGAGCTCTTCGAGCAGCGAGGCGCGCAGCGCGGCATCCTCCACGCGCACGGCGGCCGGCGGCCGCCATGTCGCGACGCCGCGCAGCAGGTTCGCACGGCTCACGATGCCGACCAGCCGCCCCCCCTCCAGCACCGGCACGCGCTTGATGTAATGCCGCTCCAGGAGCGCGGCAATCTGCGACAGCGGGGTATCGGGCCCGACGCTGACGACACCCCTGGTCATCACGTCCCGCGCGTGCCTGCCGTTTGCCCGCAGGTACTCCTGCGAGGACTCGTGGGGGGACGCAAAGTGCCGCAGCCACCACGAGGGACGGTGACGCGTGCCGGCCTCGGTGCGGTTGATCAGATCGCCCTCGCTGACGATCCCGACCACGCTGCCGTCGGCCGCCACCACGGGCACCGCGCTGATGTGCGATTCGAGCAGCAGCTGCGCGATCTCGCGCACGTCCCGGTCCGGCGGCACGGTCAGGACCGACCTGGTCATGACGTCTCTGGCAAGCATGTTGCACCTCATTCCGTGCACTTTGTCGGTGCCGCAAGTTTGGCACATCCGCGCCGCGCCGGCTTTGATGCGCATCAAGCGCGGGCTGGGCGCGCCGGCACTGGTCAGGAACCCAGCGCCGTGTCCGCCGTCTCTGCTTGCGCGTTGAATCGCCCGAGCCGCGCGCGCAGCTGCACCACCTCGCCCACGACGACCGCCGCGGCCTGCGCGAGCGCACGGATCGTGGCGAGGGTGCCTTCCACGAGGCGCTGCTCGGCCCAGGTCGCCTTCTCCACCAGCGCCGCCGGGGTGGTCGCGGGCATGCCGAAGGCCAGCGGCCCGTCGCAGATCCGCTCCAGCCCGTGCAGGCCCAGGCCGGGGCGGGGCTTTGATCTAGGTTAAGTGGCCGCGGCCGGGCTCCTGCATCCTTCGCGCATGCCCTGCCGCAAACTCGCCTGGTGGCTGCTCGCCGCACCCCTCGCCTGCGCCGCCGCGGACAACGCGCCGGCGCCGGAGCGGCGCGCGGAGCTGGTGGACCTGGTGCGCCAGGACTGCGGCTCCTGCCACGGCATGACGCTGCAGGGCGGGCTCGGGCCGTCGCTCGGGCCGGCGGCGCTCGCCGGCAAGGACGCCGGGCAGATGCGCTACGTGATCCTGCATGGCCGGCGCGGCACGCCGATGCCGCCCTGGCGCGACTTCGTGAGCGAGGCCGAGGCGCGCTGGATCGTGGATCTGCTCAGGAAAGGATTCCCGCGATGAGACCGGTTGCGCTCTTCTTCCTCGCGCTGCTGCTCGCCGGCTGCGCCGCGGCCCCCTTGCGCGGCACGGGCGACCTGGGCCTGGTGGTGGAGCGCGCCGCGGGGAGCATCCTGCTCGTGGAGACGAGCGGGCGCTCCACCGTCGCGCGCGTAGAGGGCCTGGGAGACCTCTCGCACGCCTCGGCGGTGTACTCGCGCGACGGGCGCTACGCCTACGTCTTCGGCCGCGACGGCGGCCTCACCAAGGTGGACATGCTGCTCGCGCGCATCGAGCGGCGCGTGGTGCAGGCGGGCAACTCGATCGGCGGCGCGATCTCGCAGGACGGGCGCCTGATCGCGGTGGCGAACTACCAGCCGGGAGGCGTGCGCCTGTTCGACGCCGCGACGCTCGAGCCGCTGGCCAGCATTCCGACCGGGTCGAAGGTCGTGGGGATCGCGGATGCGCCGGGCAACCGCTTCGTCTTCAGCCTGTTCGAGGCGGGCGAGATCTGGGTGGTGGACCCCTCCGACCCGCGCGCCCCGGCCACCGTGAAGCTGCGCTCCATCGGCAAGCAGCCCTACGACGGCTTCATCACGCCCGACGGCCGGCACTACGTCGCGGGCCTGTTCGGCGAGGACGGCCTCGCGCTCGTCGACCTGTGGAACCTCGAGGCGGGGGCGCGGCGCATCCTCTCGGGCTACGGCCGGGGCGAGGAGCCGCTGCCGGTGTACAAGATGCCGCACCTGCGCGGCTGGGCGGTCGCGGGGCGCTATGCCTTCCTCCCGGCGATCGGGCGCCACGAGGTGCTGGTGGTGGACACCGCGACCTGGACGGAGGCGGGGCGCGTCGCGGTGCACGGCCAGCCGGTGTTCGCGGTGGCGCAGCCGGGGGGGCGGCGAGTGTGGGTCAACTTCGCCTTTCCGCGCAACGACGTGGTGCAGGTGATCGACGTGCCGGGCCGCAAGGTGGTGCAGGAGCTGCGCCCCGGGCGCGCGGTGCTGCACATGGAGTTCACGCCGCGCGGCGAGCAGGCCTGGGTCTCCTCGCGCGACGCGGACTCGGTCACGGTCTACGACACGGCGAGCTTCGCGCCGCTCGCGCGCCTCGCGGCGGCCAGGCCGAGCGGCATCTTCCTCGCCTCGCGCGCCTTCGCCACGGGCTTCTGAGCCGTGCCCGCCGCCGCGCTCGGGCTCCTCAACCGCACGCAGCGGGGCTTTCCGCTGGTGCCGCGGCCCTATGCCGCGCTCGGGCGCGAGCACGGCCTGTCGGAGGCCGAAGTGCTCGGCGCGTATCGCGATTCGCGCACGCGCGGCGTGCTCGCGCGCGTCGGGGTGCTGTTCCGTCCCAATACCATCGGCGCGAGCACGCTCGCCGCGCTCGCCGTGCCGCAAGGGGATCTCGAGCGCGTCGCCGCGCTGGTGAGCGCGCAGCCCGGCGTCAACCACAACTACGAGCGCGAGCACCGCTGGAACCTGTGGTTCGTCGCCACCGGCGACACACCCGCGCGGGTCGAGGCCAGCCTGCAGGCGATCGAGCGCGCGAGCGCCCTGCCGGCGCTGCGCTGCCCGCTGCTGGAGGAGTACCACATCGACCTCGGGTTCGATCTGCGCGACGGCTCGGTGCCGCGCGAGCCGCGCCGGGTCGATCGCGTAGAGCCCGGCGCCGCGGAACGCCGGCTCGCCGCCGCGCTCGCCGAGGGCATCCCGCTCTCGCCCCGGCCCTACGCGCTGCTCGGGCTGCAGGCAGGCATGCCCGAGGCGGAAGTGATCGCGACGCTCGCGCGCTGGCTCGAGCGCGGGGTGGCGCGGCGCATCGGCGCGGTGCTGCGCCACCGGCGCCTGGGCTGGCGCGCCAACGCCATGGCGGTGTGGGACGTGCCGGACGGCGAGGTCCGGGCGCTCGGCGCGCGGGCCGCGCGCGATGGCGCGGTGACGCTGTGCTACCGCCGCGCGCGCTCCCCGGGCTGGCCCTACAACCTCTACTGCATGATCCACGGGCGCAGCCGCGCGCGCACGCAATCCGAGCTCGCGCGCCTCGCGGCGCAGACCGGGCTCGCGCGCTTCCCGGACGCGGTGCTCTTCAGCCGGCGCTGCTTCGCGCAGCGCGCCGCGCGCTACGGGGCGGCGCATGGATGAGCTCGACCGCGCGATCGTGAACCGCCTGCAGGAGGGCTTGCCGGTGTGCGAGCGGCCCTACGCCGCGGCCGCCGCGGGGCTCGGCATCGGCGAGGCGGAGCTGATCTCGCGCCTGGGGCGGCTGCTCGGGGAGGGCATCCTGACGCGCTTCGGGCCGCTGTACGACGCCGAGCGGCTCGGTGGCGCGTTTTCGCTTTGCGCGATGAGCGTGCCGCCGCACGACGCGGCGCGCGTGATCGAGCTGGTGAACGCGCATCCCGAGGTGGCGCATCACTACGAGCGCGGGCACCGCCTCAACCTCTGGTTCGTGCTCGCCACCGAGGCGCCGCAGGGTATCGCGGCCGCGCTGCGCGCCATCGAGCGCGAGACCGGCTACCCGGTGCTCGACCTGCCCAAGGAAGCCGAGTACCGCGTGCGGCTGAGGCTCGCGGCATGAGCGCGGGGCGCGACGCGCTGGATGCGCGCATCGTGCGCGCCACTCAAGGCGGGCTGCCGCTCGTGCCCGAGCCCTGGCGCGCCGTCGCGCAGGCGCTGGGCGTGACGCAAGGAGCGGTGCTCGAGCGCGTGCGGCGCATGCTCGCCGACGGCCGCATCCGGCGCATCGGCGCGGTGCCCAACCACTACCGCCTCGGCTACGCCGCCAACGGCATGAGCGTCTGGGACGTCGCCGACGAGCGCGTCGAGGAGCTCGGCCGCAGGATCGGCGAGCTGCCCTTCGTCAGCCACTGCTACCGCCGGCCGCGGCGCCCGCCGGACTGGCGCTACAACCTGTTCGCGATGCTGCACGCGAGGAGCCGCGCGGAGGTCGAAGAGCGCGTCGGCGCCATCGGCGCCGCCCTCGGCACGGCCTCGCGGGCGCACGACGTGCTCTACAGCCGGCGCATCCTGAAGAAGACCGGGCTGCGCTTCGGCTAGGAGGAACGATGTTCCGCGTCTCGCGCTACATGCAGGAGCTGGTGAAGCCGACGCCGCTCGCCGGAGGGCGCGTCGACCCGCCCGGGCCGGTGGTGATCTGGAACCTGGTGCGCCGCTGCAACCTCGCGTGCCTGCACTGCTACTCGATCTCGGCGGACGTCGACTTCCCGGGCGAGCTGTCCACCGAGGAGGTGCGGCGCGTCATGGACGACCTCAAGGCGTTCCGCGTGCCGGCGCTGGTCCTCTCGGGCGGCGAGCCGCTGCTGCGCAAGGACATCTTCGCGATCGCCGCGCGCTCGCGCGAGCTCGGCTTCTACACGGCGCTCTCTACCAACGGCACCCTGATCGACGCGCCGCTCGCGCGGCGCATCGCCGCCGCCGGCTTCGACTACGTCGGCATCAGCCTCGACGGCCTGCGC
>CAZOWR010000150.1:0-7056 GCA_964583645.1 uncultured Enterobacteriaceae bacterium | reverse complement strand
CGCATCGGTGAGCGCGCGCACGATATTCACCTTGAGCTCCAGCGTGGTGTAGCCCCTGCCGGCGGGCAAGGCCGAATGCACCGCGCAGCCGAGCGCCGAGTCGAGCAGCGTCGCGTACCACCCGCCGTGCACGCTGCCGAGCGGGTTGTAATGCCTGCGCTGCGGCCGGCCCTGAAACACGGCGGCGCCGTGCTCCATACGGATCGGCACGAAATCGAGCGTGTCGCCGATCGGCGGACGCGGCAGCTCGCCGGCAAAGATCGCCTGCAGCGTCTGGAGGCCCGTGCGGCCGCGTACCTGCTCGGCGCGCGCATAGCCCGGCTCGGCAAGCCGCGCCTGCACCGCCTGCTCTTCGGCGCGCCAGCGGGCGAGGGTGTCTTCGGTCATGAAATTCCCTTCGCTGGGTCCGCGGTTAGTAATATGATGTACGTCATATTAAAAGTGAAAAAAACTAGCCGGCCGCCGCGCGAACCAGCTCGCGCGCCGCCTTGCGGATGCGGTTGGAAAGCTGCGCATCGTCCACTGCGCGCGCCAGGACCAGAGACCCGACCAGGGTCGCGGCGATGCCCATCGCCTTGTCGTGGGCGGCGCTCCTGCCCCATTCGGGGAACTGGCGCTCGATGAGGCCGATGAGGTCCTTGATGCGCCGGCTCGCCACACGGCGCACTTCCGCTTCCTGACGCGGCACTTCGCTCCCGGCCGCGGCGATCGCGCAGCCCTGCTCCGGAGCGGCCACGTGCCCGTCGGAAAGATAGGTGTCGACGAGCGCCATGAGCTCCTGGCCCGGCTTCGCCGCCGCGATCGCCCGGGTGAGGTTCTCGATCGATTCGGCGCCTGCCTGATCGGCGGCCGCCGCCAGGAGCGCGTCGCGCGACTCGAAGTGCGCATAGAACCCGCCGTGCGTGAGCCCGGCCTCCTTCATCACGTCGGCGACCCCGACGCCTTCGTAGCCGTGCTTGCGGATGGCGCGCGCCGCCGCGCGCAGAATCCGCTCGCGGGTTTCCTCTTTCTTGGAGCTGGCCTTGACCATCGTTATATGACGTTCATAATATTCTCACCCATAGGCTCTGTCAAGCGCCGCTCTATTATTCGGGTCCTCCGCGCAGCGTGGTTATCGATGTTCCGCTCTCGAAATCGAGATAGGCCCTTGAATTTCCCTTGCTTTACAGATAATTGCGCCAAATCCTGCGGCCGTCCGGTTCGGCGTGGGGGGTGAGGGGGCTGGGGGGGCGTGCCGGGGGGTGAAATTGTTCCCGATCGGGAACAATCGATCTTTGGCGCCTCCCGCGCTCGCCGCCCATTTTCGCTAGCCAGGCGTGCAACTCCTCGGCATCGTGGGGCCTGGTGCTCAGGGCCTCGTCGGCGGAAACCACCTCGCCGTCGAATCGGTCTCGAAAGTTGCCCAATCGACCTCGCAAGCGTGATCTCACCGGAGCGCCCGGATCGTGCCGTCGTCGCCCGCGCTCGCCAGCAGCTTTCCGTCCGGGCTGAGCGCCATGGCATTTCCGGGACCGCGGCGTCCGTCGCGCAAGCGCGCGACAAGCAGACGTAAGTACGCCGGCCGAACCCTGGCTGCTTTTCCCGATCCGGTTGACCGATCCGGCCGCAGTAGAATCATCCCGCGATGCGCGCGGTTCTGGACGGCGGGACCCGCATCGATTTTCTTCTGTCATCGCCGGACCGGAGACGACGAAGGACGTGCGCCCATGAGGTTCACCCAGGAACACGAAGAGATCCGCCGCACCATGAAGAAGTTCATCGACGCGGAGATCAACCCGCATGTCGACGCGTGGGAGGAGGCCGAGCAGTTCCCGGCGCACGAGGTGTTCAAGAAGCTCGGCAGCCTCGGGATGCTGGGCTTGACCAAGCCCGAGGCCTACGGCGGCGCCGGGCTCGACTACAGCTACTCGATGGTGTTCGCCGAGACGCTCGGGGCGATCCGCTGCGGCGGCGTGCCGATGGCGATCGGCGTGCAGACCGACATGGCGACGCCGGCGCTCGCGCGCTTCGGCTCGGACGAGCTGCGCAAGGAGTTCCTCGCCCCGGCGATCGCCGGCGAGCACGTGGCCTGCATCGGCGTCTCCGAGCCGGGCGCCGGGTCTGACGTCGCCTCGATCAAGACCACGGCGCGCAAGGACGGCGGCGACTACGTCATCAACGGCCAGAAGATGTGGATCACCAATAGCCTGCAGGCAGACTGGATGTGCCTGCTCGCCAATACGTCAGAGGGCGCCGCGCACAAGAACAAGTCGCTCATCATCCTGCCGATGAACACGAAGGGCATCAGCAAGTCGAAGATCCACAAGATCGGCATGATGTCCTCCGACACCGGCCTCATCCACTTCGACGACGTGCGCGTGCCGCAGCGCTACCGCATCGGCGAGGAGGGCCACGGCTTCACCTACCAGATGCAGCAGTTCCAGGAGGAGCGCCTGTGGGCCGCGGCGAGCTCGGTGCCCGGGATGCTGCGCACGCTCGACGACACCATCGAATATATCCGCGAGCGCAGGATGTTCGGCCAGTCGGTGCTCGACTTCCAGTACGTGCACTATCGGCTTGCGGAGCTCAAGACCGAGATCGAGGCGCTGCGTGCCCTCACCTACCGCGCCTGCGAGCTCTACGTCGACGGCGGCGACGTGACCGAGCTCGCCTCGATGGCGAAGCTCAAGAGCGGGCGCCTGCGCCGCGAGGTGTCGGATGCGTGCCTGCAGTTCTGGGGCGGCATGGGCTTCACCTGGGACAACCCGGCCTCGCGCGCCTACCGCGACGGGCGGCTGGGCTCGATCGGCGGCGGCGCCGACGAGGTGATGCTCGGCATCATCTGCAAGTACATGCACATCCTGCCGACCCGGAAGTAGGGCTGCCGGTGAAGTTCGGTTCGGTTCTGGTCGCCAACCGGGGCGAAATCGCGCTGCGCGTGATGCGCACCGCCCGGCGCATGGGCCTGCGCACGATCGCGGTGTACTCCGACGCCGACCGCGAGGCGCCGCACGTGCGCGCGGCGGACGACGCCGCCCGCATCGGGCCGGCGCCGCCGCGCGAGTCCTACCTTGCCATTGCCGCGCTCATTGACGCGGCGAAGCGCACCGGCGCGGACGCGGTGCACCCGGGCTACGGCTTCCTTGCCGAGAGCGCGGACTTTGCCCAGGCGGTGCTGGACGCAGGGCTCGTCTGGATCGGCCCCTCGCCGGCGGCGATCCGCGCCATGGGCGACAAGGGCGAGGCAAAGCGAATCGCCAGCAAGGCCGGGGTGCCGGTGCTGCCCGAGTACAGGACGCACGGCAAGATCGACTTCCCCGTCATGGTGAAGGCTGCGGCAGGCGGCGGCGGCCGCGGCATGCGCCTGGTCAGAAGCGCGGCCGAGCTGCCGGCCGCGCTCGCATCCGCTCGTTCCGAGGCCGAGCATGCCTTCGGCGACGGGCGCCTCGTTCTCGAGCCGGCGATCGAGGAGGCGCGCCACGTCGAGGTGCAGGTGTTCGCCGACCGCCACGGCAGCGTGGTGCACCTGGGCGAGCGCGACTGCTCGGTGCAGCGCCGCCACCAGAAGCTCATCGAGGAGTCGCCCTCCCCCGCGGTGGACGCCGCCCTGCGGGAGAAGCTCACCTCGGCAGCGCTCGCGCTCGCGCGCGCCGTCGGCTACGAGGGCGCGGGCACGGTCGAGTTCCTGCTCGGCCAGGGGCGCGAGTTCTGGTTCATGGAGATGAACACGCGCCTGCAGGTCGAGCACACGGTCACCGAGATGGTGACGGGCCTCGACCTCGTCGAGTGGCAGCTGCGCGTCGCCGCGGGCGAGCCCCTGCCGCTCGCGCAGGACGCGATCGGGTGCTCCGGCCACGCCATCGAGGCGCGCCTCTGCGCCGAGGACCCTGCCGGCGACTTCCTGCCGCAGAGCGGCCGCGTGCTGCGGTGGCGGGCCGCGTCCGAGGCGCGCACCGAGCACGCGCTCGAGTCCGGCGCAGAGGTGCCCGCCTGGTACGACTCGCTCATCGCCAAGGTGATCTGCCACGGCGGCACGCGGGACGAGGCGCGCGAGCGGCTCGCGCGTGCGCTCGATGCGACCGTCGCGCTCGGCCTGCCGACCAACAAGGCGTTCCTCGCCGGGGTACTGCGCGACCCGGTGTTCGCCGCCGGGAAGGCGACCACGGCGTTCCTCGCCTCGCGTCGGCCCGCGCACCGCGACCCGGAGGCTGCCGACCTGGCGATCGCCGCCGCCCTGCTCGCGCAAGCCGCGGGGCGCGGCGAGTGGAACTGCTGGAGCAACAACCCGGCGCGGGAGATGCGCTTCCGTTTCGGCCGCGAGGTGGCGCTCCGCCCCGAAGACCTGCGGTTGCGCTCTCCTCGCGATGAGGTGACCGACTACGTGATCGCGGGCGACACGGTTCACTTCGCCCGCGGCGGCTCGAGCTTCAGCTTGAGGAACTCGCTCTACGATCCTCCGGAGAGGAAGGGCGTCGCCGCCGGCGACGGGCGACTCGCCGCGCCGATGAGCGGCCGCGTGGTGGCGGTGCACGCCAGGGCCGGCGAGCGCATCGACGCCGGCCAGGCGCTCGTCGTGCTCGAGGCCATGAAGATGGAGCACGGCCTCGCGCTCCAGGTCCCGGTCACGGTGAAAGCGGTGCACGTAGCGACCGGCGCCCAGGTCGCGCCCGGGCAGCTGCTCGCCGAGTTCGAGCCCGCCGCATGAGAGCGCATCCCGCGCTGACCGAAGAGCACGAGGCGTTCCGCGACACGGTGCGCCGGTTCGTGGAGCGCGAGATCCTGCCGCACGCCGCGGCCTGGGACGAGGCGGGCGAGTTCCCGCGCAGCCTCTACCGCAAGGCGGCCGCAGCGGGCCTCTTCGGCGTCGGTTACCCGGAGGAGTACGGCGGCACGCCCGCCGACGCGTTCTTCCGCATCGTGAGCGCGGAGGAGTTCGCGCGCGCCGGCTGCGGCGGGCTCTCGGCGAGCCTGTTCTCCCACACCATCGGCGCGCCGCCGATCGCCGCGGTCGGCAGCCCGGAGCTCAAGCGCCGCGTGCTGCCCAAGATCCTCGCGGGCGAAAAGATCAGCGCGCTCGCCATCACCGAGCCCGGCGGCGGCTCGGACGTGGCGAGCCTGAAGACGAGCGCCCGGCGCGAAGGCGCCGGGTACGTGCTGAACGGCGAGAAGACGTTCATCACCTCGGGGATGCGCGCCGACTACTACACGGTGGCGGTGCGCACCGGCGGCCCCGGCAAGGCCGGGGTGTCGCTGCTGCTCGTGGAGCGCGACCGGCCCGGCTTCACGCGGGCGCCGCTGAAGAAGATGGGCTGGTGGTGCTCGGATACCGCGAGCCTGCACTTCGCGGACGTGCGCGTCCCGGCGGCCAACCTGATCGGCGAGGAGAACGCGGGGTTCCGCGCCATCATGCTCAACTTCAACGCCGAGCGCCTGTCGATGGCCGCCGGGGCGGTCGGCTTTGCGCAGGCCTGCCTGGAGGACGCGCTCGCCTGGGCGCGCGAGCGCAGGACCTTCGGCAAGCGGCTCGCCGAGCACCAGGCGATCCGCCACAAGCTGGTCGAGATGCAGACCCGGGTGCATGCGGCGCGCGCGCTGCTCTACGACACCGCCTGGAAGCTCAGCCTCGCGCCGCGCGAGGCGGGCCACGTCGCGCAGCTCGCGATGCTGAAGAACTTCGCCACCGACACCATGCAGCACTGCGCCGACGCGGCGGTGCAGACGCTCGGCGGCGCGGGCTTCATTCGCGGCACGCGCGCCGAGCGCATCTACCGCGAGGCGAAGGTGATGCAGATCGGCGGCGGCAGCACCGAGATCATGAAGGACCTCGCGGCCAGGCAGCTGGGGTGGTGACGACGATGAACCTCAAGAACCGGGCGATCCAGGCGCTGATGCGCAAGGTGATGGAAGAGCACATCGCCTTCAACAAGGTGCTGGGGCTGAAGGTCGAGTCCTTCGAGCCGCACGCGCCCAAGCTGCGCTTCGACATGCGCCCGGAGCTGGTGGGCAACCCCGCGCGCCAGATCCTGCACGGCGGCGTGATCTCGGCGACGCTGGACGTCGCCGGCGGCTTCGTCATCATGCTGGATCTGGCCGCGCACATGGAGGGGATCCCGACCTCGTTCCCGAAGATGGGCACGATCGACCTGCGGGTGGACTACCTGCGCCCCGGGCGCGGCAGGCACTTCGTCGCCACGGCGCGCATCGTGCGCAAGGGCAGCCGCATCGCCGTGACCCACATGGAGCTGCACAACGACGCGGGCGAGCTGATCGCCTCGGCGTCCGCGGCCTACGCGGTCGGCTGAGCGCGGGCCCGCGTGAACGTCCTCACGCACCTGCTCGCCGACTGGACGCTCGCCGCCCCCACCCAGGGAAGCAGGCGCGATCGCGCGCTCGTCGCCTGGGCGGGCGTCCTGCCGGACCTGGACGGCGCCGGCCTGCTGGTGGATTTCGCGGCGCGGCTGCTCGGGCTCGCCGAGACGAGCTATTACCAGGACTACCACCGCCTCTGGGGGCACGGGCTCCCGGCGGCGCTCCTCATCGCGCTCGCCGCGGGTGCCTGCGCGCGGCAGCGCGCGCGGGTCGCGGCCTGGTCGTTCGCCGCGGTGCACCTGCACTTGCTGATGGACCTCGCGGGCTCGCGCGGCGGCGACCCCGAGGACATCTGGCCGATCCACTACCTGATGCCGCTGTCGCGGGACTGGACGGTCGCCTGGGCCGGCCAGTGGGAGCTGGTGAGCTGGCAGAACACCCTGATCACCGCGCTGCTGATCGCGGCGTCGCTCGCGCTCGCGCTGCGCTACCGATGCTCGCCCTGCGAGCTCGTCAGCCCGGGCGCCGACCGCCGCGTGGTCGCGGCGCTCGAGGCGCGCTGGAGGACGGCCTCAAAATGAGGCGGCGCGCCTCGCGGCGCCGTTCCGGATTCCAGCTCCCGCTAGTCCGTGATGTAGTCGCTGACGCTCGTCCAGCGACCGTTGACGATCTGGCAGAGCTTGGAGCGGTTCGAGCCGAGGTGCTTGCCAGGGCCGAAGCTCTGCGCGTCGCCGCCGAACATGTCGCGCGGCACGGACAGGCTCTCGA
>CAZOWR010000149.1:0-7080 GCA_964583645.1 uncultured Enterobacteriaceae bacterium | reverse complement strand
AGCGCGTGGTGCAGCCCGAGTACAACAAGGCGGGCGACGAGGTCTGGTTCGCGGTGTGGAGCGCGAAGAACCAGGAGTCCGCGCTGGTGGTGGTGGACGACAGGACGCGCAAGCTCAAGGCCGTGATCAAGGGCCCCGAGATCATCACGCCGACGGGGCACTTCAACGTCTACAACACGACCCACGACATCTACTGACCGAGGAGACCGCATGAAGCTCATCACCGCCGCCGCGGCGCTCGCGGGGCTCGCCCTCGCGGGCCCCGCGCTCGCCGACGAGGCGCTCGCCAAGAAGCACAACTGCCTCGCCTGCCACCAGATCGACAAGAAATCGGTCGGCCCGGCCTACAAGGACATCGCTGCCAAGTACAAGGGCCAGAATGTCGCCGCCAAGCTGGCGGAGAAGGTCAAGAAGGGCGGCCAGGGAGTCTGGGGCCCGGTGCCGATGGCGCCCAACCCGGCCGTGCCCGACGCCGACGTCAAGAAGCTGGTGGAGTGGATCCTGAAGCTGGGGTGATCGGTCCCCGCGGCGCAGCAATGCTCGGGAGGCGAGCTCGCAGCTCGCCCCAGGGCTGCAAATCGCGCCTCTGTTGACCAGGCTCAACACGCGTTTTCCTGGAAGGCGCATGGTGGTCCTACTGAAGCAGGAGGATCGCCATGAGACTTTCCGGCATCGCTCGACTGGCCTGGGTCCTCGCCGCCGTGCTTGCGGGCGCGCCGGCCTCGGCGCAGCAGGAGAAGACGGTGGCCGACGTGAAGATCCGTTTCGGTCTCGTCACCGCGGTGAAGGCGCAACATGCGGACTCGCAGCACGGCCTGCACAAGGGCGCGCACGGCAGCGGCATGCAGCACCTCGTCGTCAGCCTCTCGGCCCCGGGCACCGGGTCGCACATCGCCGGCGCCAGCATCGTGGTCGAGGTGCGCGACCCGGACGGCAGGGCGCAGAGCAAGCTCCTGCAGCCCATGGTCACCGCGGGTTTCCCCGACTACAGCGAGGTCTTCGGCTTCGGCTGGTCGGGCAAGTACACGATCCGCATGACGATCCGGCTGCCGGGCGCCGCAAGGCCGCTCGAGGCGCGCTTCATTCACCACCACGTCATCTGACCTCGGGCCGCGGCCGCGTTCGATGGGCCTCTACGGCAGGCTCCTGCTTCCGAGGATCGTTCGCTTCGCCTGCGGACTGAAGCCGGCCATGCGCCAGCGGCGCAAGGTCGTGCCGCTGGCCGAGGGGCGCGTGCTCGAGGTGGGGATCGGCCCGGGCCTCAACCTGCCGTTCTACGACCGCGCCAGGGTGACCCGGCTCTGGGGCCTCGACCCCTCGCCCGAGATGAGGGCGATGGCGAGGCGGGCGGCGCGCGCGGCGGGCCTCGAGCTCGAGCTCCTCGAGTCGGGCGCCGACGCGATCGCGCTCGAGGACGGCAGCGTCGACACCGTCCTCGTCACCTACACGCTGTGCAGCATCGCGCAGACGCAGCCGGCGCTGCGCGAAATGGGGCGCGTGCTCAAGCCGGGCGGCAAGCTCATCTTCTGCGAGCACGGCGCGGCGCCGGACCCCGGCGTGCGGCGCTGGCAGGACCGGGCCGATCCGCTGTGGAGCCGTCTCGGAGGCGGCTGCCACCTCAACCGCGAGATCCCGCGCCTGATCGAGCAGGGCGGATTCGCGATCGACGAGATGCACACCATGTACCTCCCGGGCTGGCGTCCCGCGACGTTCAACTACTGGGGATCCGCCCGCCGCGCCCCCGGATACTGCCCCCGCCGCGCGGGCCGAAAACCTGATCTGGATCAAGCAAAGCGCACGCGCCGGGTGCATGAATCAGGTTCGCCGTGAACGTGCTGCTCGTGTACCCGCGCAATCCCGAGAGCTTCTGGAGCTTCCAGCACGTGCTGCGCTTCGTGTCCCGCAAGTCGGCGTTCCCGCCGCTGGGGCTGCTCACGGTGGCGGCGATGCTGCCGGCGCGCTGGAACCTGCGGCTGGTGGACCTCAACGTGCGGCCGCTCGCGGACGCCGACATCCGCTGGGCCGACTACGTGTTCCTCTCCGGCATGATCGTGCACAAGGCCTCGGCGCACGAGATCGCCGCGCGCTGCGCAGCCGCCGGCAAGCCGGTGGTCGCGGGCGGGCCGCTGTTCACCACCGGGCACGCCGGGTTTCCGGAGGTCCCCCACTTCGTGCTCGGCGAGGCCGAGGAGGTGATGCCGCAGCTCGTCGCCGACCTCGAGCGCGGCGCGCTGGCGGCGGTCTACCGCGCGGCGCGCTTCCCGGACCTGCGGCTGAGCCCGGTGCCGCGCTGGGACCTGATCGAGCCGCGCGACTACGTCACCATGGCGGTGCAGTTCTCGCGCGGCTGCCCCTTCGACTGCGAGTTCTGCGACATCGTGGTGATGAACGGGCGAGTGCCGCGCACCAAGGCGCCCGCCCAGGTCATCGGCGAGCTGGAGGCGCTGCGCGCCGCGGGCTGGCGCGACATGGTGTTCCTGGTGGACGACAACTTCATCGGCAACCGCGCGCGCTCCAAGGCGCTGCTCAGGGCGCTGATCGAATGGCGCGCGCGCACCCGTCTCGGGAGCGGGTTCCTCACCGAGGCATCGGTGAATCTCGCCGACGATGCCGAGCTGTGCAGGCTCATGGTGCAGGCGGGGTTCAAGAAGGTGTTTCTCGGCATCGAGACGCCCTCGGCCGCGGGTCTCGAGGAATGCCACAAGCAGCAGAACCGCAAGCGCGACCTGGGCGAGGCGGTGCGCACCCTGCAGCGCGCGGGAATGGAGGTGATGGGCGGCTTCATCGTCGGCTTCGACAGCGACCCGCGCGACATCTTCCGGCGCCAGTTCGAGTTCATCCAGCGCTCGGGCGTGGTCACCGCGATGGTCGGCCTGCTGAGCGCGTTGCCGCAGACCGCGCTCTATCGCCGCCTCGCCGCGGAGGGCCGGATCCTCGCCGAGACCTGCGGCAACAACACGGACGCGGCGATCAATTTCGTGACGCGGCTCGAGCCGGAGTTCCTGCTCGCGGGTTACAGGGAGCTGATGCGCAGGCTCTACGAGCCGGACAACTACTACCGGCGGATCCGCACTTTCCTGCGCCACTACCGGCCGCGCGGCCCGTCGGCGCGCCTCTCGGTCGCGGATCTCAGGGCGTTCGTCAAGTCGCTGTGGATGCTCGGCGTACGCGATGCCGGGCGGAGGAAGTTCTGGGGGCTCGTCGGCGCCACGCTGCTCGCGAGCCCGCGCAAGTTCCGCGCCGCGATGGAGCTTGCCATCCTCGGGCACCATTTCCGCCTGGTCGCGAACACGATCTAGCCCGAAAAAGGGGTCAGGACCCTTTTCTGGGGCGACCGCGGGGGCGCAGGGTGGATTCGAGCCCCAGCCGTCTTGCCACGCCTTGCGTCCATCCGGCCTGCCCGAACGGCGTGCCGCGCCGGGCGCAATCGCGCACGGTGTCGCGCTCCGCAGGCATGGGCACCTCGTTGACGTACGCTGTCCAGTCGCGTGGGCGCGGAACCGGCCAGTGCTCGATCCGCGGCGGTTCGCAGTCCCTGCCTCGCTCCACGCGCCAGAGGCTGCTCCAGCGCCAGTCCTCCGCGCGAGGCACGAGGTTGGCGCGCAGCGCGTTCGCTTCGACATAGCGGCACAGGGTGAGCAGGTGGGGGTCGTTCTGCACGGCGAAGGACTTGAAGCGTCCCTGGTAGAGATGCCCGGTACCCGCAGTAGCGCGACGCGCGTGCCAGCGCTGCGTATGCCTCAGGGTCACCAGCCGCATGTAGTCGGAGAGGTCCCCATCGTTGCGTGGCCACAGGACGAGGTGCCAGTGATTCGGCATCAGGCACCACGCGAGGATGCGCATGGGGATGCGTTCCTGGACTTCGGCGAGCGCATGCTCGAACGCGAGGTAGTCCCCGTCCTCGTCGAAGATTCTGCGGCGGGCGTTGGCGCGATTCAGGACGTGGTACACGAACCCGCCCGGCGCGGATCTCAATGGCCTTGGCATGACTGACGCGGTCGCATGAGGCGATCCGAGACCAGAACGCACGAACCGGCCTGTCGGCTTACAGAAAAAGGGTCCTGGCCCCTTTTTTACTCGCTGCGCAGGCGCGCGAGGTCGAGGATGCGCACCGTGCGCCCCTCGACCGCGATGCCGCCGGCGGCGGCGAGGTCGTGCAGGATGCGCGAGAAGTGCTCCGGGGTCATGCTGAGGCGCGAGGCGATGACGCTCTTGCCGGGCGACAGCTCGACCGCCGCGGCGTCCTCGGGCAGCTCGGCGAGCAGGTAGCCGATGACGCGCTCGGTGCCCGAGCGCAGCGAGTAAGCCTCGACGTCGCGCACCAGTCCGTGCAGGCGCCGCGACAGGCCCGAGAGCATGCGGCGTGCGAATCCCGGGTCGCGCTCGAGCTCCTCGAACATCGCCTGCCGCGCGACGTGCAGCAGTAGCGAGTCCTCGAGCGCCTGCGCGAACACGATGTAGGGCTCGCCGAGGAACATCAGCGCCTCGCCGAAGCTCTGCCCGGTACGGATGATCTCCACCACCTTCTCCACGCCCTGCGGCGAGGTGAAGCCGAGCTTCACCTGGCCGTAGACCACGAGGTGAAAGCCGGTGCAGGGGTCGCCGCGCTGGAACACCGCCTCGCCCTTGGCGACGTGGCAAGGCAGGGTCGCGGCGGCGATGCGGTCGAGCTCGGCCTCGCGCATCTCGCTGAACAGCGGCAGCTTGGCGAGGAAGGCCTGGGTCCTGATCGTGGTCGGGCGCTTTCCCATGTCAGTGGCTGGTCCCCTCGGAGCGCGTGATCTTGTTGTAGACGTTGTACTTGCCCACCGGCTTGCGCATCGGGATGCGCTTCAGCTCCCGGAGCGTGTCCGCGTCGAACACGATGAGCGCGCCCTCCATCTCCCACAGGCTCGCGAGCACCACGCGGCCGTGGCGGTCGAACTCCACGTGGGCGAGCGTCTTGCCCGGCGCGGGCTTGAGCCGCGCCACCACCTCGAGCGTGCGCTTGTCGATCACCTGCAGCGTGTCGCGGTGCTCGCGGCTCAGCATCGAGTCCACCCAGGCGTAGCGCGAGCGCTCGTGGCTGCGCAGGAAGAAGCCGGGGCCGAGGGTCGCAATCTGCTTCAGCGTCTTCCAGTCCGCGACGTCGATCACGCTCACCACGCCCTGGCGCAGGCTGGGCGTAGCGAGCACGCGCCGCCCCTGCCACATCCAGGTGATGCCCGAGGCGAGGTGCGGCAGCCCGGGGAGCTCCACGCTCGCGATCCGGCGCCGCGCGTCCAGGTGCACCACCTGGCCCCTCGCGCCGCTGCGCGCCGCCCCGACCAGCTGGCGGTAGTCCGGCGTGAAGAAGAAGTCCTCCAGCACCTCCTCGAGCGGCGTGCGGCGCGGGTTGAGGAACCCGGGGATGAAGCTGCCTTCCTGCAGCCTGAAGTCGTGCACCAGCCCCTGCGCGATGGGCTCGGCCCGGGGGTCGTAGGAGACCTCCCAGACCTCGGGCGCGTCGCGGAGCGCGGCCACGAAGCTGCGCCGCGGCGCCGCGTCGTACACCGCCGAGAAGCGCGAGGGCGCCGGCAGGACCTTCACCAGCCCGAGCTCGGCGTCGAGGATGACGAGCGTGTGCGGCAGGGTGTTCGCCACCGCCACGTAGCGGCCGTCCGCGGACACGGCGGCATTGCGCGTGTTGATCCCGGCGCGCACCTCGGCCACGGTCTGCAGGTTCCAGAGGTCGAACTTCGAGATCCAGCCGTCGCGCGAGGCGAAGAAGACGTAGCGGCCGTCCGGCGTGAACTTCGGCCCGCCGTGCAGCGCGAAGCGCGAGGCGAAGCGGTGGATCGGCTCGAGGCGGTCGCCGTCGAGGATCGTGACGTGATGGTCGCCCGCTTCCACCACGATGAACAGGTTGAGCGGATCGGCGGCGAACTTCGGCCGCGCCGGCAGCGAGCCGGGCGCGTGGTGGAGGATGCGCGAGGCGCGGATTTCCGCCTCGCCCCAGACGGGCGCCGGCTCGACCGGCGTGGCGATCCATCGGGCGAGCCGCTCGGCCTCGCCGGGCGCGAGCTGGGCGCGGAAGGCCGGCATCTGCACCCCCGGCCGGCTGTCCAGGATCACCGCGAGCGCCTCGCCCTGCTTGAGCCGCGCCAGGCTCTCCGGCAGCAGCGCCGGTCCCATGGCGCCCAGGCGGGTCGCGCCGTGGCAGGCGGCGCAGTGCTGGGCGTAGAGTTTCGCTTCGTTCTGCGCGGACGCGCAGAACGAAGCGATCGATAGAAAGCCGAGAAGCCACAGGCCCCTCATGCAAGCGCTTCCTGCGCGAGGCCGATCTCCTCGTCCTCGAGATAGCATCCCGGGTCCTCCTGCCACGGGTCGCCGGTGGCCTTGAGCGCGCGCACGCGCGTGTTGCCGCCGCAGACGTCGGCGTAGGCGCAGGCGCCGCAGCGCCCCTTGAGGCGCCGCGGGCGCGCCTTCAGCCCCGCCATGACCGGGTGGCGTGTGTCGCGCCAGATCTCGGAGAACGGCCGGCCGCGCACGTTGCCGAGCGTGCAGTCCCACCACATGGTGTCCGGATGCACGTTGCCGAGGTTGTCGATGTTGGCGACGTTGACGCCCGAGGCGTTGCCGCCCCATTCGGCGAGCTTGGCGCGCAGCTGCGGCTCGCTGAAACCCGGCACGCGGCGCCGCGCCCAGTGGATGAGGTACACCGCGTCGGCGTCGTTGTTGCCGGTGACGTACTCGCGCTCCAGGCCCGCGCGCGCGTGCGCCCAGCAGCGCTCGAAGATCTCCTCCACCGCGGCGCGCGCGGTCGCGTACTGCGCCGCGCGGGCGCGGTTGCGCTCGCCGCGCCCCGCGTAGTTGAGGTGCGAGAAGTAGAACTTGTGGATGCGCTCGCCCTCGGCGAGATCGAGCAGCGCCTCCAGGTCGTGCGCGTTGTCCTGGGTGAGGGTGAAGCGCAGGCCCACCCGGACACCCGCGTCGCGGCAGCGGCGCAGGCCGGCGAGCGAAGCGTCGAACGCCCCCTGCTTGCGCCGGAAGCGGTCGTGCGTCTCGCGCAGGCCGTCGAGGCTGATGCCGACGTAGTCGAAGCCGGCGGCGGCGATGCGC
>CAZOWR010000148.1:0-7125 GCA_964583645.1 uncultured Enterobacteriaceae bacterium | reverse complement strand
CGCCGCCGAGGCGCCGGGCTGGCGCGCCTGCTCGAACAGCTGGCGGGTCTCCTGCAGCATCGACGCCTCCTCGGTCTCGAACCACTTGAGGTCCGAGACGAAGCGCTGCTCGGCCTGCCATGCCGGGCCGGTGTTCGGCGTGAGGTGCGCGAGGCCGGCGATCGCGAGCACGGCGAGCGCGACCCCGAGCGCCGCGCGCAGGTCCGGCCCGCCGCGCTCGCCTGCAGGGCGCGCGAGCGCGAAACCGAGGACGATGCCGCCCGCAAGGCCGCCTGCGTGCGCGGCGTTGTCGATGCCCGACCGCGTGAAGCCGTTGTACAGGCCGTAGGCGATGAACAGCCCGATGCTCGCGAGGTGCGACTTCATGACGCTCACCGGGACGCCGTTGCGCGGATCGAGCATGTAGACGAAGGTCGCGCCGAGCACGCCGAAGAGCGCCCCCGACGCCCCCACGCTGTTGACGAGCGGGTTCCACCACACGCTCGCCGCGCTGCCGAGCAGCCCCGCGAGCGCGTACAGGAGGAGAAACCGCCCCGCGCCGAAGAGCCGCTCGCTGAGCCGCCCCACGTCGAAGAGCGTGACCATGTTGACCAGCAGATGCACGATGCCGCCGTGCAGGAACGCGGCCGTGGCGAGGCGCCACCACTCACCGTCGGTGGTGAGCGGGCCGAAGTTCGATCCCCAGCCGATCAGCGCCCGGGGGTCGGCCTCGGCGAGCCCCCCGCCCCTCGCCGCGAAGGCGGCGTAGACGCCGAGGTTCGCCGCGAGCAGCAGGTACGCGACCGGCGTGATCCTAGAAGCTCACGTAGGTGCAGCCGTTGCAGGGCGCCGCGGCCTCGCGCCGCGAGACGAGGCGGCTGCGCAGCTCGCGCAGGAACGGCTGGTTGTAGATCTCCAGCACGTGCCGGGTGTTGACGTCGCCCTTCGGGTACTTCGCCTCGCCGTCCATGCAGCACATCGCCACCCGCCCGGTAGAGGTGATCGAGAGGTCGAACCAGCGGTGGCACGGGGCGTCGGGCACCGCCGAGGCGGTGCCCGCGCCCGCGATCTCGCCGATCCAGTCGTTGCGCGGAAAGACCACCGGCTGGAACGCGGGATAGCGGCGCTTGGTCCAGGCGAGGTAGGCGCGGTCGGAAGGCCGGTCGACCGAGACGCGCGTCAGGCGCACCGGGGGCGCGAACTCGCCGGCGGACTTCGCCTCGTGCAGCGCATCGAGCCGCCGCAGCGTGCGCTCGAACGGGATCCCCATCACGCGCGCGTACTCCCCGGCGTCGCAGAAGTTGAGCGACACGTTCAGGTAGGCGACGTTGGCCACGCCGCGCAGCGCCGCGATCTTGCGCTCGGTGAGCGCGGCGCCGTTGGTGAACATGCTGATGCGCGCGTGCGGGATGCGCCGGTTCACCGCGCGCAGGATGTCGAACAGGCGCTTCTCGACGAACGGGTCGCTCACCTTGTAGGGCGCGAACTGGAACGGCACCGAGGGCGGGATGTCGGCCAGATCGCCGATCACCTTGTCGATGAGCGCGTCGGACATGCGCACGCCCTTGCGCTCGAGGTTCGGGTAGGGGCAGAAGTTGCAGGCCGCGTTGCACACCGCCTGGGTCTCCACGTGCACCAGGGCGGGGTAGTCGAGGTAGCCCTGCTCGCGCAGCCACTCGGACTTGGCGCGCATGCGCACGCCGAGCGCGTCCTCGTCGAAGTACGGCGTGCGCGCCCATTCGGCGAGCCGCTCGTCCATCGAGCGGCCGCGCCCGAACATCTGCTTGATCACCGAGACCAGCACGGGCAGATACTACGCCCGCGCGCTCCGGCGCGGCAATGCGGCGCCTCAGGAGCGCAGCACGCGGCCCGCGCGCGCGCCGGTGAGCGCGCCTCCCTCCCAGGTGATCTCGCCGTTGACCAGCGTCATCGCTACGCCGCGCGAGCGCTTCACCATGCGCTTGCCGCCGCCCGGGAGGTCGCGCAGGCGCTCGGCGCGCGGCTCGCAGGCCACGGCTGCCGCGTCGAACAGCACCAGGTCGGCAGCGAGCCCCGGCACGACGCGGCCGCGGTCCGCGATGCCGAAGAAATCCGCCGGGTCCGAGGTCATGCGGCGCACCGCCTCCTCGAGCGTCAGCACGCCGCGCTCGCGCACCCAGGTGCCGAGCACGAAGGTCGGGTAGCCCGAGTCGCACAGCATGTCGAGGTGCGCGCCGCCGTCCCCCAGGCCCAGCAGCACCGAGCGGTCGTTCAGCAGCTCGGCCATGCGGTCCGCGCGCGAGTTCCACGACTGCACCGTGAACTCGTTCTCCAGATCGTCGGCAAGCGTCAGGTCCAGGAGCGCATCCACACCGTCCTTGCCCTGCTCGGCAGCGATCTCGGCGACGGTGCGGCCTTCGTGGCGCTTGAGGGCCGGGTGCTTCACCTCGTGCAGCGTGATCCGCGCCCAGTCGGCGAACGAGGCCGGGCGCTCGAGGTCTTTGCGGAACGCGGCGCGGAACGCGGGATCGGCGTAGACCGCGGCCTGCGCCGCCTTCGAGGTGTCCTCGAAGAGTCGCCTCCAGGACGGGAAGGCGGCGAAGGCGAAGGGGCTGCGCATCACCAGCTCGCGCGTGAGCGGCAAGGGCGAGGTCTGCGGCCGCGCGCCCTTGGCGATCATGGGCTGCACCTTGCGCATGGTCTCGCGCGCGGCCTCGGGCAGGTCGTCGCGGTCGAACATCGCGATGAAAGTGACCGGCCGGCGGCTCTGCTCGAGCATGAAGTCGAGCAGCTCGAGCTCGGGCGCCTCCATCACCGCGATCTGGCGCGTCATGGCGAACTCGATCGCGCCCTTGCCACGCTCGCGCAGCAGCGAGCAGCAGGCGCCGAGTTCCTCGCGGCTCGCGTTGCGGCAGGCGAGCGGGCGCGCCCCGTAGCCCATGTGCTGGTTGAGCAGCGTGCTCGAGAAGCCGAGCGCGCCCGCATCCAGCGCCTCGCCGAGGAGCGCGCGGATCCTCGCCGTCTCCTCGGGGGTGGCCGCGCGCTCCATCGAGGCCTCGCCCATCGCGTAGTGGCGCAAGGGGGTCAGCGGCGCGAGGAAGCCGAGGTTGAGCGCGGGGCCGCGGCGCTGCGCGGCCTGCATGTACTGCGGGAAGGTCTCCCAGTCCCAGGTGATGCCGGCCTGGAGCACCTCGAACGGGATCGCCTCCACGTTGACGAGGTCGCGCATCGCCACCTCGCGCGCTTCGGGCCGGCAGGGCGCGATGCCCACGCCGCAGTTGCCCATCACGATCGAGGTCACGCCGTGCCAGGAGGACGGGGTCAGCGCGCCGTCCCAGCAGATCTGCGCGTCGTAGTGCGTGTGCGGGTCGATGAAGCCCGGCGCCACCACCAGGCCGCCGGCATCGATCGTGCGGCGCGCGGGGTCCGCGATGGCGCCGACCTGCACGATCCTGCCGCCCGCGATCCCGACGTCGGCGCGCTTCGCGGGCGCGCCGGTGCCGTCGACCAGCGTGCCGTTCCTCACCAGGACGTCCAGCGGCATGCAGGACGCATTATGCTGCGTTTTTCCAGCCCGGGAGCCTCGCATGGCCGAGCCGCAGCTCGTCGATCCGCACGACCCGGTGATGACCGGGGAGAACTCCTTCATCCGCCTGTCCGGGGACGGCGGCAAGACCATCGCCGACCGTGTCAGCCACTGGCGCGTGCTCTGGTCGCCCGCCGGGCAGGGGCACGCGCTCTTCATCGAAAGCACCCTCACAGGCAAGGGCCCGCGGGTCTACGCCGACAACGCAGGGGTCGCGCGGTATCTCCAGCGCACCGTCGAGACGCTGCTGCATGCGCCCTTCGCCGAGGAGTCGCTGCCCGTGATCGAGGCGAAATTCGAGCGCGGCGGCGATTCGCTCAGCACCGTCTGGGAGCGCGCCGTCTCGCGCCAGGCGGAGATCGTGCTCACGTGGTGGGACCTGATCGCGCCCTTCGTCCTCACCATGCCGCCCGGCACCATGAACCGGCCGCTCGGCGTCTACAGCACCTTCCTCCCCGCGAGGAGCGCGCAGCTCTCGGTGAACGGCCAGTGCGCGACCGCGAAGGCGTTCGCGCAGGAGCGCTCGGGGCGCCCGTCCTCGAGCTGCTGCCTGGCGTGGTCGGAGACCTGGACGCGGCCCAAGGGCTGAGCCGGCGGGCTACTCCGCGACGCCTTTTTCCTTCAGGATCTGCCACACCTTCTCGGGCGTGATCGGGATGTCGAGGTGCGTCACGCCGAGGTGCGAGAGCGCGTCCACCACCGCGTTGGCGATGGCGGGCGGCGCGCCCACGGTGGCCGACTCGCCGACGCCCTTGGCGCCCAACGGATGGTGCGGCGAAGGCGTCACGGTCTTGTCGGTCTCCCAGGCCGGGCACTCGAGCGCCGTAGGCACGTAGTAGTCGAGGAAGCTGCCGCCGAAGACGTTGCCCTCCTGGTCGTAGCCGATCTCCTCGTAGAGCGCCGGGCCGACGCCCTGCGCGAGCCCGCCGTGGATCTGCCCGTCGACGATCATCGGGTTGATGATGTTGCCGCAGTCGTCCACCGCGACGAAGCGCCGCACCTTCACCTCGCCCGTGCCGCGGTCGATGTCGACCACGCAGATGTAGCTGCCGAAAGGGAAGGTGAGGTTGGGCGGGTCGTAGTAGTGCGTCGACTCCATGCCCGGCTCCATGCCCGCGGGCAGGTTGGTGTACGCGGCGAAGGCGCACTCCTGGATGGTCTTGAACTTCCCCGGCACGCCCTTGACGAAGAATTTCCCGGGCTCCCATTCGAGGTCGATCTCGCTGCACTCCAGCAGGTGCGCGGCGATGAGCTTCGCCTTGGCGCGGATCTTGCGCGCCGCCATCGCGGCGGCCGCGCCCGAGGTCGGCGTAGAGCGGCTGGCGTAGGTCCCCAGTCCATAGGGGGCGGTATCGGTGTCGCCCTCCTCGACCTGGATATCGGAAGCGGGAATCCCCAGCTCCTCGGCGACGATCTGCGCGTAGGTGGTCTCGTGGCCCTGGCCCTGGCTCTTGGTGCCGAAGCGCGCGAGCGCCTTGCCCGTGGGGTGCACACGGATCTCGGCCGAGTCGAACATCTTGATGCCGAGGATGTCGAAGTCCTTCGACGGCCCGGCGCCGACGATCTCGGTGAAGCTGCAGATGCCGATGCCCATCAGCTCGCCGCGCTTTCTCTTCTCCGCTTGCTCCCTGCGCAGCCCGGCGTAGTCGACGATATCCATCGCTTTTTTCAGCGCCGCGGGATAGTTGCCGCTGTCGTACTCCCAGCCGAGCGCCGACCTGTAGGGAAACTGCCCCGGCTGGATGAAGTTCTTCAGGCGCAGCTCCGCCGGGTCCATGCCGAGCTTGCGCGCCAGCACGTCGGTGACGCGCTCGATCGCGTGCACCGCCTCGGTGACGCGGAACGAGCAGCGGTAGGCGACGCCGCCCGGCGGCTTGTGCGTGTAGACCGCGTCCACCTCGCAGAAGGCGTGCTGCAGCGTGTAGGAGCCGGTGCAGATCGAGAACAGCCCCGCGGGGTACTTCATCGGGTTCGCCGAGGCGTTGGTGTAGCCGTGGTCGGCGACCGTCCTGATGCGCAGCGCCTTCATGCTGCCGTCCTTCGAGGCGCCGAGCGACACCTTCATGTGGTAGTCGCGCGCAAAAGAGTCCGCCTGCAGGTTCTCCATCCGGTCCTCGATCCACTTCACCGGCTTGCCGATGACCACCGTCGCCGCCACCGCGATCACGTAGCCGGGGTAGACCGGCACCTTGCCGCCGAAGCCGCCGCCGATGTCGGGCGACACGATCCGGATGCGCTCTTCCGAGAGCCCGACATGGCCCGCGACGAGCGCGAACACGGTGCGCACCGCGTGCGGCGCCTGCGTGGTCATGTAGACCGTGAGCTTGCCCTCGGCGCCGTTGAAGTCGGCGACGCAGCCGCAGGTCTCCATCGAGGCGACGTGGATGCGCGGCACGTAGACGTCCTGCTCGGCGACCACCTCGCAGGCGGCCAGCGCGCGGTCGGTGGCGGCGCGGTCGCCCGCCTCCCAGTGGAAGGCGAGGTTGTCCTGCTTGCCTTGCTTGTCCTTGCGCAGCACCGGCGCGCCGGGCGCGATCGACTTCATCGGGTCCAGCATCGGCGCGAGCGGCTCGTACTCGACCTCGACCGCATCCGCGCCGTCAGCGGCGATGTAGCGCTCGGTGGCGATCACCGCGCACACCTCCTGCGCCACGTACATCACCTCGTCGATCGGCAGCACCATCTGGGTGTCGCCCGAGATGGTCGGCATCCAGTGCAGCTTGTACTTCTCCAGCGTCGGCCCGTCGATCACCGCCAGCACGCCCGGGATCTTGAGCGCGGCCGCGGTGTCGATCTTCTTGATCTTCGCGTGCGCGTAGGGGCTGCGCACGATGTCCATGTACAGCATGCCGGGCAGCGTGATGTCGTCCACGTAGTTGCCCTTGCCGCGGATGAAGCGCGGGTCCTCCTTGCGCTTCATGGAGTGACCCATGCCGCAGATCTTGGCGTCGGTCCTGGGAGCGGCCATCACGCGCCTCCGGCGAGTTTGGCGGCGGCATGCTGCACCGCCTTGACGATGTTGAGATACCCTGTGCAGCGGCACAGATTCCCCGAGATCGCCTCGCGGATCTCCCGCTCGCTCGGGCTCTTGTTGCGCTCGAGCAGCGCGCTCGTGGTCATCAGCATGCCCGGGGTGCAGAAGCCGCACTGCAGCGCGTGCTTCTCGGTGAAGGCCTCCTGCACCGCGTGGAGCTTGCCGGCCTGCTCCAGGCCCTCTACGGTGGCGACGCTGCAGCCGTCGGCCTGTACCGCGAGCACGGTGCAGGACTTGACCGGCTGCCCGTCCAGCAGCACGGTGCACACGCCGCAGTGCGAGGTGTCGCAGCCGACGTGGGTGCCGGTCAGGCGCAGGTTCTCGCGGATGAAATGAACCAGCAGCAGGCGCGATTCGACCTCGGCCTCGCGCGCGGCGCCGTTCACGGTGACGCTGATCTTGTGCATCGCCATGTCAGTTCCCTCCCGCACGCTCGAGCGCCGCGCGCAGCGCGCGCACCGCCAGCACCCGCGCCATCTCGCGCTTGTACTGCACCGAGCCGCGCCGGTCGGCGCTCGGCGAGCCCGCCTGCGCGGCGAGCCGCGCG
>CAZOWR010000147.1:0-7142 GCA_964583645.1 uncultured Enterobacteriaceae bacterium | reverse complement strand
CGACGTGGTGCTGCTCAAGCTCGTCGGCATGAACCCGGTGGTGGTGCACGGCGGCGGGCCGCAGATCGAGAGCGCGCTCGCGCGCCTGGGCAAGAAGGGCGAGTTCGTGCAGGGCATGCGCGTGACCGACGCCGAGACCATGGACGTGGTCGAGATGGTGCTCGCGGGGCAGGTCAACAAGGAGGTGGTCGAGCTCATCAACCAGGCGGGCGGCAAGGCGGTGGGCCTGACCGGCCAGGACGGCGCCTTCATCCGCGCGCGCAAGCTCCTGCTGCCCGCCGGGGAGAAGCAGGAGGGCACGATCGACATCGGCCAGGTGGGCGAGATCGACGCCATCGACCCCTCGGTCATCGAGACGCTGGAGCGCGGCGAGTTCATCCCCGTGGTGGCGCCGATCGGCACCGGGGCGGACGGCACCACCTACAACATCAACGCCGACCTCGTCGCCGGCAAGCTCGCCGAGGTCTTGCGCGCGGAAAAGCTGATCGTGCTGACCAACACCCCCGGCGTGCTCGACAAGGACGGCAAGCTCCTCACCGGCCTCACGCCGCGCCGGATCGACGACCTGGTGGCCAAGGGGATCGTCTCCGGCGGGATGCTCCCCAAGATCGGCTCGGTGCTCGATGCGGCGCGCGGCGGCGTCAAGGCCTGCCACATCATCGACGGGCGCGTGCCGCACGCGCTGCTGCTCGAAGTGCTCACCGACCAGGGCGTCGGCACCCTCATCCGCTCCAAGTGATGCGCATCGCCGCGCTGCCGCCCTCGCGGCGGGTGTGGATCTTCGACCTCGACAACACGCTGCACGACGCGCGGCCGTGGATCTTTCCGAGAATGCACGTGCAGATCAACGAGTTCCTGCAGCGCGAGTTCCGCCTCGACGAGACGGGCGCGAACGCCATGCGCGCCGGCTTCTGGCGCCTGTACGGCACGACGCTGAAGGGCCTTATGCGCCACCACGGCACCGATCCCCGGCGCTTTCTCGCCGAGACGCACCGCTTTCCCGGCCTCGCGGACATGATCGTGCACCACAACGCGGTCGGCCACGCGCTGGCGCGGCTCGCCGGCACCAAGCTCATCTTCTCCAACGCCCCGCGCCACTACGTGGAGGAGGTGATGCGGGGTCTGGGCGTGGCGCGCCACTTCGACGCCGTCTACACCATCGAGAGCACGCGCTTTCATCCCAAGCCGGCGCTGCGCGGCTTCCAGGTGCTGCTGCGCACCCACGACCTCGATCCCCACCGCTGCGCCCTGATCGACGACTCGCTGGAGAACCTGCGCGCCGCGCGGCGGCTGGGCATGTCCACCGTCTGGGTGAGCGGGGAGAAGCGGCGCCTGCCGTTCGTGGACCTGCGCGTGACTTCGGTCACGCAGCTGCCGCGGCTCGTGTTGCGGCACGCCCGCCAGCGCGCCCCGGCGTAGAATTTCCGCATGCCGCGGGTCAAGGGGGAGCGGCGGCTCGAGATCCTCAAGGCGCTGGCCCAGATGCTCGAGCAGCCGAAGTGGGAGCGCATCACGACGGCGGCGCTCGCCGGGAAGCTCGACGTCTCCGAGGCGGCGCTGTACCGCCACTTCGCCTCCAAGGCCCAGATGTACGAGGGCCTCATCGAGTTCATCGAGAGCTCGGTGTTCTCGCTCGCCAACAAGATCGCGGCCGACGAGCCCGAGGCGCGCAAGCAGGCGGCGCAGCTCGTCGAGATGCTGCTCGCGTTCGCCGAGAAGAATCCCGGCATGGTGCGCGTCATGACGGGCGATGCGCTGGTGGGCGAGCATGAGCGCCTGCAGGCGCGCATGAACCAGTTCTTCGACCGCTTCGAGGCCACCCTCAAGCAGGCGCTGCGCTCCCCCGGCGGCGACGGCAGCCACAAGCCCCCGGAGGCCGAGGTCGCGGCGCAGGCGGGGTCGCTCATGCGCTACGTCATCGGCTGCCTGCACCAGTACGCGAAGAGCGGCTTCGCGAAGAAGCCCACCGAGAGCTACAGCGCGCAGCGGCGCTATCTGGCCGCCTGAAGGGCCGCACATGGGCGCGAACGACCAGGACCTCGCCGCGACCGTGGAGCGCTGGCTCACCGATCTGGAGTCTGCGCTCGCAAGTGCGGACACCGTCGCGCTGGCGAACCTCTTTCGCTCGGACTGCCACTGGCGCGACCTGCTCGCGCTCACCTGGCAGATCCGCACCTTCAGCGGGGCGGCGGCGGTGGCCGCGGCGCTCGGCGCGCATGCGCCGGGCGCGCGCGCCTCGGGCTTTCGCCTCGACCGCTCGCGCACGCCGCCCCGCCGCGTGACGCGGGCGGGCAGCGACGGCGTCATCGAATCCCTCATCGCCTTCGATACCGCGCGCGGCCGGGGGGCCGGCGTGCTGCGGCTGCGGGGCGAAGACGGCGGGCGCAGGGCGTGGACGCTCTCTACGAGCCTCGAGTCGCTGGCGGGATTCGAGGAGGCGGTGGGCGCGAACCGGCCCTCGGGCGAGGTCTATTCGCGCGATTTCAGCGGGCCGAACTGGCTCGACAGGCGCAACGCGGCGCGCGAGTACGCCGACCGGGATCCTGCGGTGCTGGTGGTCGGCGACGGGCACGCGGGGCTGTCGATCGCCGCGCGCCTCGGCGCGCGAGGCGTCGACGCGCTGGTGGTGGACCGCGGCGAGCGCGTGGGCGACAACTGGCGCAAGCGCTACCACGCGCTCACGCTGCACAACCGGGTCAACGTCAACCATCTTCCCTACATGCCGTTCCCGCCCGGCTGGCCGAGCTACGTGCCGAAGGACAAGCTCGCCAACTGGCTCGAGGCCTACGCCGAGGCGATGGAGATCAACTTCTGGACCGCTACGGAGTTCGCCGGCGCGGCGTGGGACGAGCGCAACGGCGGCTGGACGGTGAAGCTCGAGCGCGCCGGCGGCGCGGCGCGCGAGCTGCACCCGCGGCACATCGTGATGGCCACCGGCGTGAGCGGCGCGCCGAACCGGCCCGCGCTCGCGGGGCTCGGGGATTTCGCCGGCACGGTGGTGCATTCGCACGAGTACGCCGAGGCGGCCGCGTGGCGCGGCAGGCGCGCGCTGGTGATCGGCACCGGCAACAGCGGGCACGACATCGCGCAGGACCTGCATTCCAACGGCGCGCAGGTCGTCCTCGTGCAGCGCAGCCCGACGCACATCGTCGGCATCGAGCCGAGCGCGCAGCTGCCCTACACGCTGTACGCCGAAGGCCCGCCGCTCGAGGATTGCGACCAGATCGTCGCCGGCACGCCGTTCGCGCTGGTGCGCAAGGCGCACCGGCTGCTCACCGAGCGTGCGAGCGTCATCGACCGCAGGCTGCTCGAGGACCTGGCGCGCGTCGGCTTCAGGACCGACTCGGGAGAGGAGGGGACCGGCTGGCAGTTCCGGTACCTCACGCGCGGCGGCGGCTACTACTTCAACGTCGGCTGCTCGGACCTGATCGTGGAACGAAAAATCGGGCTCGTCCAGCTCTCCGACATCGAGCGCTTCGTCGCCGGCGGCGCGCGGCTCAAGGACGGACGCACGCTCGAAGCCGAGCTGGTGGTGCTCGCCACCGGCTACAAGGGCCCGCGGCACCTGGTCGCAAGGCTCTTCGGCGAGCAGGTGGCGCAGCGGGTCGGGCCAGTCTGGGGTTTCGACGCTGAGGGCGCGGAGCTGCGCAACATGTTCGTGCGCACGGCGCAGCCGGGCCTCTGGTTCATCGCCGGCAGCTTCGCCCAGTGTCGCATCTACTCCAGGTACCTCGCGCTGCAGATCAAGGCCTGCGAGACGGGGCGGATTCCCCTCGTCGCCGCATAAGTCGTGCCCGGGAACCACGCCGGGCGGGACCTGTCAACCGGCTTTCGGACGGGCAAAGGAGGCCAGGCATGTTCGTCATGACCGAAGCCGCTGCCGGGCAGCTGACGCGGATGCTGGAGGAGGCCGGAGCGCCCGAGGGAACCGCGATCCGCATCCAGAGCGAGGGCCAGGGGCTCAAGCCGCGGCTGGACAAGCCGCGGCCCGACGACCAGGTGTTCGACCACGAGGGCAAGCGGGTCTTGCTGCTCGACCCGGGCGTCTCGCGCATGCTCGAAGCTTGCCTGCTCGACGTCGAGCAGACCGCGCAGGGTCCGAAGCTCGTCATCGTGAGCTGATCCGGGGCGCGCCGGAAATCGTGGTCTGACCCTATTTTCCGGCGCAGACGGCGCAGGCCGGGTCCTGCTTCACGCGCACCGTGCGCCACTCGGCGCGCTTGGCATCGAGCAGCAGCAGCCTTCCGTTCAGCGTCTCGCCCGCGCCGGCGAGGAGCTTCACCGCCTCCATCGCGAGCAGCGCGCCCACCGCGCCGGTCATCGGCGCGAACACGCCCATCTGCGAGCACTGCACCTCCTCGACCTCGCCCGCCTCGGGATACAGGCAGGCGTAGCAGGGGGCGTCCTTGCGGCGCAGGTCGAACACGCTCACCTGCGCGTCGAACCGCATCGCGGCGCCGGAGACGAGCGGCCTGGCGTGCCTGACGCACGCGCGGTTGAGGGCGTGGCGCGTAGCGAAGTTGTCCGAGCAGTCGAGCACCACGTCGCAGGATCCGACCAGCGGGTCGAGCGCGGCGGCATCGAGGCGCCGCGCAAGGGGCACGACCTCCACCTCCGGATTGAGGGCGTTGAGCGCTGTGCGCGCCTCTTCGACCTTCGATTTTCCGACCGACTGCGTCGAGTAGAGGATCTGGCGCTGCAGGTTGGTGAGATCGACCGCGTCGCCGTCGGCGATCGCGAGGCGCCCCAGCCCGCTCGCCGCGAGGTAGAGCGCCGCCGGGCACCCGAGGCCCCCGGCGCCGACCACGAGCGCGCGCGCGGCGCGCAGGCGCTCCTGTCCCTCGATCCCGATCTCCGGCAGCAGGATGTGCCGGCTGTAGCGGAGCAGCTGCTGATCGTTCAGGCCGGTGTCAGTTCGGCTTTGCCGCCGGCTTGGTCTGCGCCACCGAGGGCACGCCCTTCACCGGCTCGCCCTTGAGGAACGCGACCGCCTGCTGCAGCTGGAAGTCGTCCTTCGAGCCGAGCTCGAGGGGCTTGGCGGGGGCGGGGGGCGCGGCCGGCGCGGCGGGCTTGGCGGCCGGCGCGGGCTTCTCGCCGCCCTTGTCGTTCTCGAGGTGCCGCTGCAGGTCCGCCTCGCGCACGCGCGCCTGCGCCTGCGCGCCGGGCTCCTCGACCACGAGGTCGGGGGTGATGCCCTTGGCCTGGATCGAGCGGCCGCTCGGCGTGTAGTAGCGCGCGGTGGTGAGCTTGATCGCGGTCGCGTTGCCGAGCGGCATGATGGTCTGCACCGAGCCCTTGCCGAAGGTCTGCGTGCCGATGACGGTGGCGCGCTTGTGGTCCTGCAGCGCGCCGGCGACGATCTCGGAGGCGGAGGCCGAGCCGCCGTTCACCAGCACCACCATCGGCACGCTCTTGGCCGCCGGCGGCAGGTTCTTCAGCACGTCCTCGCGCATGCCGCGCGCGTAGTCGTCGCTCGTCGCGTGGTAGCGGCGCCGCGCGTCCTCGGTGCGCCCGTCGGTGGACACGACCAGCGCCTTGGGCGGCAGGAACGCCGCCGAGATCGCCACCGCGCCGTAGAGCAGCCCGCCCGGGTCGTTGCGCAGGTCGAGCACCAGGCCCCGCAGCGGCCCCTGCTTGACGAGGCCCTCGAGGTGGCGCACGAGGTGCTCGGCGGTCGCCTCCTGGAACTGGGAGACCCGCATCCAGCCGATGCCCGGCTCGATGACTTTCGACTTCACGCTCTGCACGCGGATGATGGCGCGCTTCAGCGTCACCACGAGCGGCTGCGCCTCGCCCTTCCGCGTGATGGTGAGGGTGATCGTGGTGTCGGGCTTGCCGCGCATGCGCTTCACGGCGTCGTTCAGCGTCATGCCCTTCACCGGGGTGTCGTCGAGCTTCACGATCAGGTCGCCCGGCTTGATGCCGGCGCGGAACGCCGGCGTGTCCTCGATCGGCGAGATCACCTTGACGAAGCCGTCCTCCATCCCGACCTCGATCCCGAGGCCCCCGAACTGCCCCTGCGTGCCGACCTGCAGCTCCCTGAACGCCTCGGCATCCAGGTACGCCGAGTGCGGGTCCAGGCCCGCCAGCATGCCGTTGATGGCCTCGGTGATGAGCTTCTTGTCCTCTACGGGCTCGACGTAGTTCTGCTTGATCGCGCCGAACACCTCGGTGAAGGCGCGCAGCTCCTCGACCGGCAGCGGCGAGCGCGTCGCGCGGTCGGCGATGGCCTGGAAATTGAGGCTCACCAGGACGCCCGCGACGGCGCCGAGGAGGATGAGCCCTGCCTGCCTGAACCTGGTCATGCGTGTCGTCCTTACTTCAGCCGCGCCCAGCCCAGCGGGTCGAACGGCTTGCCGAGGTGGCGCAGCTCAAAGTATAGCCCGGTTTCCTCGTTGCCCCCGCTCGCGCCGACGGTCGCGAGCGCCTCCCCGGCCGCCACCGGGTCGCCCGCCTGCTTGAGCAGCGACTCGTTGTTGGCGTAGATCGAGAAATAGTCCTCGCCGTGGTCGACGATGAGCAGGTTGCCGTAACCGCGCATCCAGTCGGCGAAAACCACCTGGCCGGGGGCGACCGAGCGCACCGGCTGGCCTTCCGCGGCGCGGATGAACACGCCCTTCGCCCCGCGCGCCGCGCCGAAGCGCCCGCCGAGCTCGCCGCGCACGGGCAGCCGCAGCCTGCCCTTGAGGCTGGAGAAGGGGCCGGCCGGCGCGCCGGCCTCCGGCACGCGCTCGACGCGCGCGTACCCGGCTCCCGGCCGCGCCGCGAGCACCCGCCCGATCTCCTCGACGAGGCGCGCGAGCCGCCGCTCGTCGGCAACCAGCACCCGCATGCGGCGCTTCGCCTGGCGGATCTCCACGGCCACGCGCTCGAGCACGCGGCCCCGCTCGCGCCGCTCGGCGAGCAGCTGGGCGCGGTCGGCGCGCACGCGCGCCTCGATCCGCGCGAGGCCGCGGGCGCGGGATTCGGAGGCCTCGCGCAAGCGCGCGAGCTCCCCGAGCCCCGCGCGGTGCGCCTCGAGGAGCTGTGCCGCGGCCCGCGACAGGTAGCCGAGATAATGCAGCCGGCGCGCGGCCTCGGCCGGGTCCTCGCCCGAGAGCGCGAGCCGCAGCGCCGCCGGCGCCGTCCCCGGGGGGGCCGAG
>CAZOWR010000146.1:0-7157 GCA_964583645.1 uncultured Enterobacteriaceae bacterium | reverse complement strand
AGCAGGAGCGCGAGGCGGCGCAGAGCGCGGCGGCAGCCGCGCCGGCGACCAAGGCCGGCGAGCCCACGCAGGTCGCGTCGGCCGCGCCTGCCGCGCCCGCCAAGCCCGCGGCGCCGACGGAGGATCCGCGCCTCGCGCAGGCGATCGAGCTCGAGAACCAGGGCAAGTTCCGGGAGGCGATCCGCGTCTATCGCGTGATGATCCGCGGCAAGAGCGTATCGACGGGACAGGCCGCGAAGCGGCTCGGCGACATCTACCAGAACGGCAAGCCCGGCGTCGACCGCGACTACGCGGAGGCGCTCCAGTACTACACCATCGCCCGCGATTTCGGCGTGGACACCGGCAAGACCAGCCGCTGATACCATTTCCGCGCGCGGTGCGCGCCCGCCGGCCCAGGCGGAGGATGTGCGGCCCCTACAGCATGGAGTTGCGATGAGCGAGCGTTCGCCCAAGGGCGTGGATCCCGACGCGACCGTAGCCATGCCGGCACTTCCCGCCGGGCCGGATCCGGACGCGACGGTGGCGATTCCGCCGGTGCCTTCCCAGCCGGACCCCGATGCGACCGTGGCGATGCCGGCGCCGGCTTCGCAGGCCGATCCGGATGCGACGGTGGCGCTGCCCGAGCCGCAGGTCGATCCCGACGCGACGGTGGCGATCCCCACGCCCGGGCGAAAACGCGAGCCGGGCGCCCCGGTGCTCGCGCGCGCGGCCGCCGAAGTGGAGCCCGGGTCGCTCGGCGGCCTCAATCCGCTGGTCGCCGCGGCGAATCCCATCCTCGCGGTGGTGCCCCAGATCCGGCGCGCGCTGCGCCACGGCGACCCTGCCGGGCTGAGGGCGCAGCTGGGCGGGCAGCTCGACGCCTTCGAGACCGCCGCGCAGGCGGGGGGCGTCCCCGCGGAGTTGCTCCGGACGGCGAGCTTCGCGCTGTGCGCGCTCCTCGACGAGTCGGCCGCCTGCACGCCCTGGGGCGGGGACTGGGCGCGCGCGGGACTGCTGTTCGAGCGGCACGGCGAGCGCGACGGCGGCGAGAAGTTCTTCGCGCTGCTCGCGGCCGCCTCCGAGGCGCCGGTCGCCAACGCCGACCTCATGGAGTTCTTCCACGTCTGCCTGGCGCTGGGCTTCGAGGGGCGCCATCGCGGCAGCGCCGAGGGCCGGCGCGCGCTCGAGGAAGAGCGCGCGAAGGCCCACGCGCTGATCCGCGCGGTGCGGCCCGCGCCCGATCCGGAGCTCTCGGGGCGCTGGCGCGGCATGCAGGCCCTGCCGCCACGCGTGCCCGGGGCGCTCGCGCTCTGGGGGGCGGCGAGCGGCATCGCCCTCGCGCTGGGCCTGCTGTATCTCACCTACAGCATCTCGCTCGGGGCGCGCTCGGACCCGGTGGCGCGGGCCTTGGCGCAGCTCAGGGTGCCCGCACCAGAACCGCCCCCGCGGGCCGCGCCACCGCCCCCCGCCGCGCCCCGGCTCGCGGCGGTGAGCGAACTGCTCGCCGAAGAGATCAAACGGGGGCTCATCGCGGTCGACGAGGCGGCCGAGCGCAGCACGATCGTGCTGCGCACCGACCGCCTATTCGCCTCGGGCAGCGCGCGCGTGGACCCGTACGTGGAGCCTCTGCTGCTGAGGATCGCGCAGGCGCTCGACCGCGTGCCCGGCACGATCCTGGTGACCGGGCACAGCGACGACGTGCCCATCCGCACCGCACGGTTCCCTTCGAACTGGGAGCTCTCCACGGAGCGCGCCCGCTCGGTCGTCGCCCTGATGGCGGCAAAGCTGCGGGATGCCGCCCGGCTGCGGGCCGAGGGGTTGGCCGATTCGGTGCCGATCGCGCCCAACGACACCGAGGCGAACCGGGCGAGGAACCGCCGGGTGGAGCTCGTCGTGCGGGGGGCACCATGATCCCGGGCTGGCTGACGGGGCGATGGGCCGTAGGCGCGCTGGCGTGCGGCGCGTTCGGCCTGCTGGTCTGGTTCTTCGGCGACACTCTCGCCCTGGGCGACGGGCGTCCGCTGGAGGCGCCCGGCGCCCGGTTCGCGTTGCTCGCGGCCGCCATCGCGGGGTGGCTGGGCTGGGAGATCTGGCGCGCCACCTCCGCGCGGCGCGAGGCGGCCCGGCTGCTGGAGGCGATCACGGGGGCCGGGCTCCCGGCGGACTCCGCCGAGCGCGCCGCAGGGGAGCTCGCCACGCTGCAGGCACGCTTCGAGGAGGCTGCCGCCCTGCTCAGGCGCGCGCGCTTCAGGGGCGAGGACGGCGAGCGCCGCTACGTGCACCAGCTTCCCTGGTACATCTTCATCGGCGCGCCGGGCTCGGGCAAGACCACGGCGCTGGTCAACTGCGGGCTGCAGTTTCCGCTCGGCGCCCGGCACGGCGATCCCGCCGTGCAGGGCGTGGGGGGAACGCGCAACTGCGACTGGTGGTTCACGGACCGCGCGGTGCTGCTCGACACCGCCGGCCGCTACACCACCCAGGAGAGCGACCGCCAGGCCGACGCGGCCGCCTGGCTCGGCTTTCTCGACCTGCTGAAGCGCTATCGGCCGCGCCAGCCGCTCAACGGGGCGATCGTGACGCTCAGCATCGCCGACCTCGTGACCTGGAGCGAGGAGGAGCGCGCGCGCTACGCGGGCCACGTCCGTACGCGGCTTGCCGAGCTGTACGCGCGCCTGGGGGTGCGCTTTCCCGTGTACCTGATGCTCACCAAGGCGGACCTGCTCGCCGGGTTCATGGACTACTTCGGCGAGCTCGACGCCGAGGCCAGGGCGCGCGTCTGGGGCGCCACGTTCGAGCCGCCGCCGGCGAGCGCGCAAGCGCCGGCCGAGCGTTTCGCCGCCGAACTCGAGGACCTCGAGCGGCGCCTCTATGGCGGCCTGGTGGACCGCCTGCAGCAGGAGCCGGATCTGCAGCGGCGCGCGGCGATCTACCGCTTCCCGCAGCAGTTCCACGGTCTGGGGCCGATGATCGCCGAGTTCCTCGGCCGTGCATTTCCGGCGCGACAGGACGGGCCGCTCGCCATGCTGCGCGGGGTGTATTTCACCAGCGGCACGCAGGAGGGAAGCCCGATCGACCGCGTGCTCGGGGCGCTCGCGCGCAGCTTCAACCTGGAGCGCAGCGCGCTCCCCGCCGCGGCGGGCGCGGGCAAGAGCTTCTTCCTGCGCCGCCTGGTGCGCGAGGTGATTCTCTCCGAGACGGGGCTCGCCGGCACCGACGCGGCGGTCGAGCGCCGCGCGCGCGGCCTGCGCCGGGCAGCCTACGCCGCCCTCGCGCTGGCGGGCGGCACGCTGGCGCTCGCCTGGACGGGGAGCTATCTCGGCAACCGTGCATTCGTCGCCGATGCCGAGGCCGGGCTTGCCGCGGCCAGGCGCGAGCTTGCGGCGCTCGGCCCGGTGCCGGCCCGCGAGGGGATGCGCCTGCTCGGTGTGCTGAACGCGTTGCGCGATCTGCCCGGCGGATACGCCGAGCGCACGCGCGGGACGCCGTTCGCGCTGGGCTTGGGCCTGTACCAGGGCGAAAAGCTCGGTGCCCAGGCGCTGCGCGCTTACCGCGGAGCGCTGCGCGAGGCGCTGATGCCGCGGCTCGCGCAGGCGCTGGAGGAAGATCTTCGCTCCGCCCCTGCGGGCGCCGGCCTGGGGCGCACGCTGTCCGCCTACGCCATGCTGTACGATGCGAGAGGTCCCGTTTCCGGGGTCCTGGAGGAGGAGGCGGTGAGGCTGTGGCGGCCTGCGGACGGCCAACGCGCGGACCTGAGCGGACACCTGCGCGCGGGGAGCGAGGACAGGCCGCTCGAGATACGCCATCCCCGCAATGCAGCGATCGTCAAGGAGGCGCAGGAGCGGCTCGCCGCCGGGAAGCCATGAGCCAGCCACGCACGCAGCCGGAAGCAGGCGCACGGCCGGGGACCGGCTGGACCGGGAAGCTGCCCTCGCGCGGCGATTTCGTCTCGCGGCGCGTTCCGGGGTCGTTTCGCGAGCCCTGGGAGCGCTGGCTCGGCGTCGTCCTCGCGGGCAGCCGCCAGGCGCTGCGCGAGCGCTGGAGCACGGCGTTCCTGCAGACGCCCGCCTGGCGCTTCCTGCTGGAGCGCGGCGCGGTGGACGGCACGGCGTGGGCCGGCCTGCTCATGCCCAGCGTCGATTCGGTCGGCCGCTACTACCCGCTGACCGCGGTGTGCGCGCTGCCCCCGACGCCGCTCGATCCCGGCGCGACCCTGCTGCGGGCCAGCGAATGGTACGAGGCACTCGAGGCGATCGCGCTCGGCGCGCTTTCCCCGGGCGCCGATCTCGAGTCGCTCGACGCAGCGCTCGGCGGCCTGAGCTTTCCGGCCGAGGCGATCGAGCCGGCGAGCGCCAACGCCACCGCGCGCAGCGCCTGGCTCGCCGAGGCATCGGAGATCTTCGGCCGCCGGCTGCTGCTGTGCGACGGGCTGCCGAGCGCCGAGCAGTACGAGGAGATGCTCACGGGCGAGCCCGCCGCCCGCGAGCGCAGCCGCGCCTAGGCCGACCATGACGATCTCGCTGAAGCTGCATCACAAGGTCGGCGGGCGGCACAACCTGATCGGCGCACGCACCTTTGAGCGCGAGCGCATCACCATCGGACGCGGCGCGGAATGCGACGTCGCGCTCGACGATCCGAAGAAGCACATCTCCCGCGTGCACGCGGAGTTCGCCGAGCGGGACGGCGGCTACTGGCTGACCGTGGTCTCCAAGGTCAACCCGGTGCTGGTCAACGGCGAGCGGCAGGGCGCGGGAAGCAGGGTGAGCCTGCGTCCCGGCGATCGCTTCGAGATGGGCGAATACGAGATCGAGGTGCTGGCGCCCGAGGAGGCCACGTCGACCAGGAGCCCGCTGCTCGACGTGCTGCACGCGAGCAGCATGACGCCGGAGCGCGCCGGCGAGATCAGGACCGAGCAGACCGTGCCCCCCGTCTCGGAACCCGAGCCGCCAGCGGAGATCACCCTGCCGCCTCGCCCGGCGGCGGCCGCCGCGAGCGCGCCCGTAGAGGTCGACTTCCTGCTCGAGGCCGAAGAGCCGGCGGCGGCGCCCACCCCGCCCGCCCCCGCCCACGACGGCTCGGTCGACATCATGCTCGAGCCAGAGGTACCGGCGCCGCCGCAGGCCCCAGCGCCGGCGGCCGACGCGTTTGGGGAGGCCACCTTCGTCGGCCGGGGAGGCGGGCCGGAGGCGGGGAATGTCTTCGAGGAGCCGACGTTCATCGGCAGGCCGCTTGACGAGACACCGCCGGTCCAGGAAGGTCGCATCTTCGAGGAGCCGACCTTCGTCGCCAGACCGCTTGCCGAGGCGCCCGCGGCCCCGGAGAGGGTTTTCGAGGAGCCGACCTACGTCGGCGCGCCGCAGCCGCCGGCGGCTCCGGGACCCGCGCGCGGACCGGTCGACCCCGGCGCGCAGCAGGCGCTGAAAGCCTTTCTCGAGGGCGCGAAGCTCGCGCCGCGCGCCTTCGCCAGCGCCGAGGAGATGGACCAGTTCATGCGCCAGTGCGGGGCCATCGTGCGCGCCGCGGTGGAGGGCGTCATGGCGCTGCTGGTGGCGCGCGCCGCGGCGAAGAAGGAGTTCCGCGCCGAGGACCGCACCATGGTCGCCTCGCGCGACAACAACCCGCTCAAGCTGATGGAGGACCCGCAGGAAGCGATCGAGTTCCTGTTCGAGACCCGGGAGCGCGGCGGCGGCTTCCTGGGGCCCGTGCAGGCGGTGGGCGATGCGTTCGAGGACATGCGGGCGCACGAGCTGGCGCTGATCGCCGGGATGCGCGCCGCGATCCTGGGGGCGCTGCGGCGCTTCGATCCGGGGACGCTCGAGCCCGAGCTCGAGAAGGCCGCCGGCGGGCTCGGCCTGAACCGCAAGGCCAAGCTCTGGGAGCAGTTCGTGCTCTACCAGCAGCAGCTGGCGCGCGAAGCCGAGGACGATTTCAACAAGGTCTTCGGGCGCGAGTTCATGAACACCTACATGGCGCAGGTCCGGCAGATACGGGGGAAGTAGCAGGGGGCAAGCGGGGACTGGACAAGCCGGCCGATACTGTATATAAAAACAGTATCCGTGCCTTCCCTGGATTCCATCCTCCGGCGGCAACCCGTCTGGCGCGGCGCCGCGCTCGCCTGCGCCGGGGCCGCCGTCTCCACCGGCCACGCCGCCCTCGACCGCGAGCTTCCCGGCGGCGGCTGGCCGGCGGGCGCGCTCACCGAGGTGCTCTGCCGCCACGAGGGCATCGGGGAGCTGCAGCTGGTGCTGCCGGCGCTGGCACGGCTCACCGCCCGGGGGCGGCGGATCGCCTGGCTCGCGCCGCCGCACCTGCCTTACGCCCCGGCGCTCGCCGCCGCGGGCCTGCGCCTGCAGCATCTCGTCGTGGTGCGCGCCCCCGGGCGGCGCAATGCGCTCTGGGCTGCGGAGCAGGCGCTGCGCGCGCGCGCCTTCCACGCCCTGCTCGCCTGGCCCAGGCGCGCCGCCTACGCCGAGCTGCGGCGGCTCGCGGTGGCAGCCCAGGCAGGCCCCGCGTTCGCGGTCGTGTTCCGGCCGCATGCTGCGGCCTGCGAGTCCTCGCCGGCGGCGCTGCGGCTCAGCCTCGAGGCCGACGCCGGCGGAATCGCCGTGCGTATCCTCAAGCGGCGTGGAGCGCCCGCGGCGGCGCCCCTGCGCCTCTCCATCGAGAGACCCCTCCATGCTGTGGGTAGCCCTCCACCTGCCGCAGCTGCGCTCCCAGGCGCTCGCGCGCGGGCATGCGCCGCCTGAGCCGGAGCGCGCGGCGCTCGCGGCGGTAGGGGCCTGGCTGGGGCAGTTCACCCCCCGGGTGTCGCTCGAGCCGCCGCAGGGCGTGGCCGCGGAGGTGCGGGGGAGCCTCGAGCTCTTCGGCGGCGCCGCAGCGCTCGCCGAGCGCATCCGGCAGGGGATCGCCGAGCTCGGCTTCGAGGCCATGCTGGCGTTCGCGCCCACCGCGCGGGCGGCGCTCTGGCGTGCCGCGGGCGGCGGGCAGGCGCTCGAGGCGCTGCCGCTCGTGGCGCTCGGCCTCGCACCCGAGGCGCTCGAGCTCGCCGCCGGGCTCGGGCTGCGCACGCTCGGCGAGCTCGAGCGCCTGCCGCGCGCGCGCCTGGCGCAGCGCTTCGGCCCCGCGCTGCTGGAGGCGCTGGACCACGCCCGCGGCCGGCTGCCCGAGCCGCGTGCGCTGTT
>CAZOWR010000145.1:0-7296 GCA_964583645.1 uncultured Enterobacteriaceae bacterium | reverse complement strand
CAAAAATTTGCTTTGTTTTCAACGTTCGGTGGCACAGCTGCGCGGTTCCTGTAACAATGGTTATAGGTGGGGTCAAGACAAATGGATAAGTCTGCCTTTCGGGGCCTGACGATCGCGCTCGCCGGCGCGCTGCAGGGCTGCGCCGGCGACCCGGCGCTGCCGGAGCCCGAGCGCGCGGTGCCCGTGGCCTACCTCAATGCCGCGCCCGCGCCCGGGCTGCCGCGGCCGAGCACGCGCTGGTGGCGCGAGTTCGGGCACGCGCCGCTCGACCGGCTGGAGGAGGCGGCGCTCGCCAACAACCGCGAGCTCGGCGTCGCGGTTGCGCGCATCGCGCAGGCCCAGGCGCAGGCGCGCATCGCCGAGTCGGCCCGCTATCCGCAGCTCGAGCTCTACGCCAAGCGCGAGATCGAGGCGCCGGTCGAGGGGATCGGCCTTGCGCCGAGCCGCGAGCAGTGGCGCGCGCTGAACCGCTTCCAGGCGGGGTTCCGTGCCAACTACGAGCTCGACCTCTGGGGCAGGCACGGCGAGGCGGCGGATGGCGCGCTCGCCCTGGTGCTCGCCAGCGTCCACCAGCGCGACGCCGTCGCGCTCACGCTCACGGCCGACGTCGCGGCGTCCTATTTCGAGCTGCTCGCGCTCGAGGCGCGGGTGGAGGTCGCTGCGCGCGAGGCGCACAGCCGCCGGCGCGCGCTCGCCGCGCTCGAGGCGCGCATGCGCGGCGGCGATGCGACCGCGCTCGAGGTGTCGCAGTTTCGCGTCGCGCTCAGCAACGCCGAGACGACCGCGCAGAGCCTGACGCAGCGGCGCGAGCGGACCTTCAACCGGCTCGCGCTGCTCGCCGGCATCGCGCCCGCGCTACTCGATCCCGGGCCGGCGAAGCTCGAGGCCGTGGCGGCGCCTGCCATCGAGGCGGGCCTGCCCTCCGAGCTGCTCTGTCGCCGGCCCGACATCCGGCGCGCCGAGGCGCAGCTTGCCGCGGCGCGCTACGACGTGCGCGCGCTGCGCGCGAGCCTGCTGCCCTCGTTCTCGCTCACCGCCGACGCCGGCCTGGGGAGCCGGCACCTCGCCGCGCTCACCAGCCCGGCGAGCCTCTTCGTGCTGGCCGCGGCGACGCTCGCGCAGACCGTGTTCGACGGTGGGCGCAGGCAAGGGCAGCTGGAGCTCGCGCGCGCGCGGCACCTGGAGCTGGTGCAGCAGTACGCGGGCACGCTGCTCGCGGCGCTGCGCGACGTGGAGGATGCCCTCGTCGCGGTGCGCGCCACCGAGGCCCAGCACCGGGCGCAGCTCGAGGCGCTCGCGGCCTCGCGCGCGAGCCTGCGCCTTGCCGAGCGCACGCTCGCCGCGGGCGCCGCCGACCTGATCGCGCTGCTCGACGCCGAGCAGCGCCTGCATGCCGTGGAGGACGCCGAGCGGGCCGCGCGCTTCGAGCGCCTGCGCGCCGCGATCGACCTGTTCAAGGCACTCGGCGGCGGCTCGGCCGGGCCCTCGGGCGACCCCTGCGCGCCATGAGCGCCGCAACCGTGCGCGCGGCCGCGGCGGGAGGCGGCATCCCGCGCGAGGCGCTGCCCGAGAGCGGCGACCTGCCGTGGATGGCGGCGGCGAGCGTCGCGATCAACCTGCTCGCGCTCGCCGTGCCGCTGCTCATGCTGCAGGTGTTCGACCGCGTCCTGCCGCACCGCTCGATCGACACCCTGGTGCTGCTGGTCGTCGGCACCGGCGCGGCGATCGCGGGCGAGGGGCTGGTGCGCTACATGCGCGCCTCGGTCATGGTCTGGGCCGCGGCGCGGTTCGAGCATGGCGCCATGCTGCAGGCCATCTCGCGGCTGCTCGCCGCGCCCGCCGAGCTGCTCGAGCGCGGCGGTTACGCCGAGCGCTTCAAGTCGATCGCCGCGCTGCGCGAGTACTTCAGCGGGCAGACCTTCCTGCAGCTCGTCGACCTGCCGTTCACGCTGCTGTACCTCGGCCTGGTCGCGGTGATCGGCGGCTGGATCGTGGCCGTGCCGCTCGTGGGCGCCGTGCTCTTCGGCTGGGCGAGCTTCCGCTTCGGCGAGCGCAACGGCGCGCTGTTCCGCGAGCGCAATGCCGCGGACCGCCGGCGCAGCAACTTCCTGGTCGAGACCCTCACCGGCATCCACACGGTGAAGGCGATGGCCATGGAGGGCTTCATGTTGCGGCGCTACGAGCGGCTGCAGGAGGGCTGCGCCTCGCTCACCCGCACGCTCGCCGCGGCGCTCGACATCGCCTCGGGGGTCGGCGGCCTGTTCGCGCCGATGATGACCGTGCTGGTGGTGGCCGCGGGCGGCTGGCTGGTGATCCGGGGAGGGCTGACCAACGGCGAGCTCGCCGCCTGCATCATGCTCGTGCTGCGCTCGCTCGGTCCCCTGCAGCGCGCGGGGAGCCTCTGGATCTGGCTGCAGCAGGTAAAGGCGCGGCGCGAGGAGATCGTGCCGCTCTTCGGGCACGCGAGCCTACCCGAGGAAAGCGCGGCGCCGCAGGGCTGGGCGCCGGCCGGCCGGCTCGAGCTGCGCGAGGTCTCCTATCGCATGGCGAAGGCCGAATCGCGCGTCATCGACCGCGTGTCGCTCGCGGTGGAGCCGGGGGAGTGCATGGTCATCACCGGCCCCAACGGCAGCGGCCACACCACGCTGCTGCAGCTCATGGGCGGGCTGCTGCGCCCCGAGGCGGGCGAGGTGCTGCTCGACGGCAGGCCGGTCTCCGACCTGCCGCCCACGGCGCTGCGCGAGGCGATCGCCTTCGTGCCGGAGAACGGCCAGCTCTTCCAGGGCACCATCCTCGAGAACATCAGCGGCTTCGTTCCCGGGCGCGCCGAGCGCGCGCTGCACGTGGCCAAGCGCCTCGGCCTGGATCGCTACGTGGCGCGCCTGCCGCGCGGCTGGGACACCGCGGTGGGCGACAGCGCCGCGGACACCACCCCGGTCGGGCACCGCCAGCGCATCGCGATGGTGCGGGCGCTCGCCGCCGGCGCACGCATCGTCCTGTTCGACGCGGCGAACATCGCGCTCGATACCGAGGGCGACGCCGCGCTGCGCGCCTATCTCGCCTCGGAGAAGGGGCACACGACGCTGGTCATCGTCACCCACAGGCCTTCGCTGCAGAAGATCGGCGACCGGGTCCTCGTGGTCGAGGGCGGGCGCCTGGTGGAGGAGCCCGCGGCCGCGCCGGCGGGCGGTGCGGGGACGGCGCCGGCGCCCGCGCGCGGCGCGCTGCCGCGCGATGAGGCGGACGAGCGCTCGGGCTGGGAGCGCACGCGCAGCGGCGTCCTCAACAGCTTCGCCGAGCCGGGCGACCTCGCGCTGTGCCTGACGGAGCTGCTGCGCGCCCTGGACTGGCGCGGCGATCCCCGCGACGTCGCCGAGTCGCTGCCGTACTTCGAGGAGGAGCTGGACATCTCGGGGCTGCTCAACTGCATGGCGCAGCTGGGCTTTGCGCACACCGACGACAGCCTCGCCCTCGGGGAGATCGACCGGCGGCTGCTGCCGTGCCTGTTCGTGCCGCAGGGGCGCGCGGCGCTGGTGCTGCTCGCGCGCGACGCCACGGGCTGGCGCGTGTACGACGCCGCCGAGGACGCGACGCGGGTGCTCGCGGAGCCCGGCCTGCGGGGTCACGCGTACTTCTTCCGCCGCCGGCAGGACGACGCGGCGGTGCAGGGCCGGCTCGTAGGCCTGGTGCTCGGGCGCATGCGGCCGCTGCTCGGGCAGGCGATGGTCTCGGCGCTGGTCTACGGCCTGGTGCTGCTGCCGGTGCCGCTGTTCGTGATGGCGGTGTACGGCTCGGTGCTGCCCTCGGGCGCGGAGCTCAACCTCGCCTATCTCACCGCGGGCGCGCTGGCGGCGATCGGGGTCGGCGGCGTCTTCATCGTGCACCGCGCGCGCATCCTGTCCTACATCGCGGGACGCCTGGACTTCGTCTTCGGCACCGCCGTGTTCAAGCAGATTCTCGCGCTGCCGCCCTCGATGAGCGAGTCGGCCGCGGTCGGCGCGCAGATCGCGCGCCTCTCCAGCTTCGAGTCGATCCGCGACCTGTTCACCGGCCCGGTGGCCTCCACGCTGATCGAGGTGCCGGCGCTGGTGGCGTTCGTGGTCGCGCTCGGCGTCATCAATCCGCCGGGACTGCTGGTGGTCGCGCTCACCGCGCTCGCCTACGTCGGGCTGTACTTCCTCGTCGCGCCCTACGTCGACCGGCAGGTGGCGGAGCTTTCGCGCTGGACCACGCGGCGCCACGAATTCATGATCGAGACCATCGGCAAGCTGCGCTCGATCCGCGAGTTCGGCGGCCAATGGGTCTGGCTGCGGCGGTTTCGCGAGCTCTCGGCCGAGGCGACGATGGCGGGCTACCGCGTCGGCAGGATTTCCGCCGCGCTCGCCGCCGGGGGCTACGTGCTGACGATGCTCGGCTCGCTCGCCATCATCGTGGTGAGCATCGTGTACGCGGCGGAAGGCGCGTTCGGCATCGGGGTGGTGATCGCCTCGATGATGCTCGGCTGGCGCATCGTCGGGCCCGCGCAGACCGCGTTCGCCAACCTGACGCGCATCGACCGCGTGCGCAACGCCGCCGCGCAGATGGACCGCCTCATGGGCTTGCGCGGCGAGCGCCAGGCGGCCGCCGCGGGCCTCGAGCGCGAGTTCCGCGGCCGGGTCGAGTTCGAGCGCGTCTCGTTCCGCTACGGCCTGGACAGCGACCCGGCGCTGGTGGGCGTGTCCTTCGCGGTCGAGCCGGGCACCATGGTCGCGGTGATCGGACCCAACGGCGGCGGCAAGTCGACGCTGCTGAAGCTGATCGCGGGCCTGTATCAGCCGCAGGCCGGAAGCGTGCGCATCGACGAAGCAGACCTGCGCCAGCTCGATCCGGTGGCGCTGCGGCGCGCGATCGGCTACGTGCCGCAGGAGTGCAGCCTGTTCCGCGGCACCATCGCGCAGAACCTGCGCCTGGTGCGCCCCACGGCGACGGACGCGGAGCTGACGCGCGCGCTCGCGCTCGCCGGGGCGCTGAACGACGTCGCGCTGCTCCCCGAGGGCATGCAGACGCGGGTCGGCGACGGCTCCACGGAGCGCCTCGCGGCGAGCCTCAAGCAGCGCCTCTCGCTCGCGCGCGCGTTCCTGACGCGCGCTCCGGTGCTGCTGTTCGACGAGCCCGCGAACACGCTGGACATCGAGGGCGACCGCTGGTTCATCGAGGCGATGCGCAAGCTGAAAGGGCGCAGCACGATCTTCCTCGTCACCCACCGGCCGAGCCACATCCGGCTCGCGGACCTCGCGATCGTGCTGCAGGGCGGGTACGTGCGCACCGCGGGGCCGCCGGCCGAGGCGCTGGCGCGCATCGGGCTGGGGGGCTGAGGGCCGGGTCGTGGCGTTGCAGCCGGACGCGGGAGAGGAGCGCAGCGGCCGCATCGTGCTGGGGAGCCGCTCGCACCGGCACCTCGCGCACTCGGTGCTGCTCGACGAGGCGGTGGCGCCGCGCCACGTGCGGCTCACCATCGTCATGATCTGCGGGGCGCTCGCCGCGTTCTTCGCCTGGGCCACGGTGTCGCGCCTGGACGAGGTCGCCACCGCGCCGGGCCAGATCGTGCCGAGCGGCGCGGTGCAGGTGGTGCAGCACCAGGAGGGCGGCACGGTGGCGCGCATCGCGGTCGCCGAGGGCGAGCGCGTCTCGAAGGGGCAGCTGCTGCTGGAGGTCGACCGCGTCGAGACCGAGGCCGAGCTGAAGGTCGCCGAGGCGCGCTACTGGTCGCTCGCGGCACGCGTGGCGCGGCTCAAGGCGCAGGCCGAGGACAGCGCGCAGGCGCCCGGGCTCGAGGATGTGCCCGCTGAATACGCCGAGCTGGTGCGCGACCAGCGCGAGATCCTCGAGAGCCACCGGCGCTCGACGGCGCACCAGGAGGAGGTGATCCAGGCGCAGATCGCCCAGCTCGAGGCCGACGCGGGGCGCGTGAGCGAGCAGATCCGCTCCGGGGAGCGCGAGGCGCGCATCGTGCGCGAGGTCGCCGGGATCCGCTCCGAGCTCGAGCGCGAGCAGCTGGTCACCAGGGTGCAGTCGCTCGAGACGCAGCGTACCCTCGTCGCCCAGGAGGGCGAGCTGCAGAAGCTGCGCGCGCAGATCCGCTCGCTCGCGGCCAACATCGCCGAGGCGCGCGCGCGCCTGCGCGCGCTCGGCTCGGAGCGGCGACGCGCGGCGCACGACGAGGTGGGCGCGGCGAGCGCCGAGCTCGCGCAGGTGGCCGAGCTCCTCGTCAAGCTGCGCAAGCGCCTCTCGCGCGTCGAGATCACGGCGCCGGTGGACGGCATCGTGCAGGACCTCAGGTTCCGCACCATCGGCGGCGTGATCCCGCCGGGCGCGGCGGTGCTCCAGGTGGTGCCCGTAGAGGGCCTGCTGCAGGCCGAGGTGCGCATCGCGACCACCGACGTCGGGCACGTGCATCCGGGCCAGCTGGTGCGCGTCAAGGTGCTCACCTACGACTTCCTGCGCTACGGGACGATCGACGGCCAGGTCACGGCGATCTCGCCCTCGAGCTTCCTCGACGAGAAGAGCAACCCCTACTTCAAGGGCGTGGTGCGGCTCTCGCGCAGCGAGCTGGGGGCGCGGCCCGGCGAGCTGCCGGTGCACCCGGGCATGACGGTGGTATGCGACATCGTCACCGACCGCAAGACGGTGCTCGAGTACCTGATGCGACCGCTCGCGGTGGCCCTGCGCCAGGGCCTGAGGGAGCGCTGAGATGCGCCGCGCGGGCCGGGGAGCCGCGGGCGGCGGGCGCACGGCGCCACCGGCGGGCGCAGCTTCGGCTCCCGCCGCGCTCTCGGCCCGCCAGGACCAGATCCTCGGCCTCATCGCCCAGGGCAGGAGCAACAAGGAGATCGCGCACTATCTCGGCCTGAGCACCGGGACGGTGAAGCAGCACGTCTACGCGCTGTTTCGCAAGCTCGGCGTGCGCAATCGCACCATGGCCGTGGTGCACGCGGGCGCGGCGGCTGCCGCGCGCGCGGCTGCCGGGGCGGCGGCGCACGGCGACGGAGGTCTGCCGGACGCGCTGCGCTACGCGCGCCGGCTGGTGACCGCGGTCGGGGCCATAGAGCCACACCGTCGCCGTCTCTTCAAACCGCTGCGGGAAATCAGTGAACAGCTCGGCGGCCACCTCGCCCCGGCGTCCTTGAGCGCGCCGGATGCGGGCGATGGTCACGAAGGGTTCCGGTTCTGAAAGAGGCGCGGCGCGCCCGCGAGCCCGCTTCTGCCCCGGTCGGTTCACTCCAGGATTTCCAGCGTGAAACGCTTTTTCAACTTCAT
>CAZOWR010000144.1:0-7346 GCA_964583645.1 uncultured Enterobacteriaceae bacterium | reverse complement strand
CTGCATGGTGAACGGCGCCGGCCTCGCCATGGCGACCATGGACACCATCAAGCTCTTCGGCGGCGAGCCGGCGAACTTTCTCGACGTGGGCGGGGGCGCGACCGCCGAGCGCGTCACCGCGGCGTTCAAGATCATGCTCGCCAACCCGAAGGTGAAGTGCATCCTGGTCAACATCTTCGGCGGCATCATGAAGTGCGACACCATCGCCACCGGCATCGTGGCGGCGGCGCGCGAGGTGAAGCTCGCGGTGCCTCTGGTGGTGCGCATGAAGGGCACCAACGAGGACCTCGGCAAGAAGATCCTCCGGGACTCGGGGCTGCCGATCATTGCCGCGGACAACATGGCGCAGGCCGGGCAGAAGGCGGTCGCCGCGGTGAAGGCGAAGCCCGCGAAGAGAAAGCCGATGAAGAGAAAGCCGGTGAAGAAGGCGATGCCGAAGAAGAAGCCCGCCAGGCGCGAGCCCGCGAAGAGGAAGGGGAAGAAGAAATGAGCATCCTCGTCGACCGCAACAGCCGCGTGGTGACGCAGGGCATCACCGGCAACACCGGGCAGTTCCACACCCGTGCCAGCCGCGACTACGCCAACGGCCGCGCCTGCTACGTGGCGGGCGTCAACCCCAAGCGCGCGGGCGAGGACTTCGAGGGCATCCCGATCTTCGGCACGGTGCGCGAGGCGAAGCAGAGGACCGGCGCCAACGTCTCGGTGATCTACGTGCCGCCGGCGGGCGCCGCGGGCGCGATCCTGGAGGCGGTCGAGGCGGACCTCGACCTCGTCATCTGCATCACCGAGGGCATCCCGGTGCGCGACATGGTGGCGGTGCGCGACCGCATGCGCAAGGAAAAGCGCAGGACGCTGCTGCTGGGCCCCAACTGCCCGGGCGTAATCACGCCGGAGGAGCTCAAGATCGGCATCATGCCGGGGCACATCCACAGGAGAGGGCGAGTGGGCGTCGTGTCGCGCTCCGGGACGCTGACCTACGAGGCGGTGGCGCAGCTCACCGAGCTCGGCATCGGCCAGTCGACCGCGGTGGGCATCGGCGGCGACCCGGTGAACGGCCTGAAGCACATCGACGTGCTCAAGCTCTTCAACGAAGACCCGGACACCGATGCCGTGATCATGATCGGAGAGATCGGCGGCTCGGACGAGGAGACCGCCGCGCAATGGGTGAAGCAGAGCATGAAGAAGCCGGTGGTGGGCTTTATCGCTGGAGTGACCGCGCCACCGGGAAAGCGGATGGGCCACGCCGGCGCCATCATCTCGGGCGGCAAGGGCACCGCGCAGGAGAAGCTCGCCGTGATGCGCGCCTGCGGCATCAAGGTGACGAAGAATCCCGCGGAGATGGGACGGCTCCTGAAGTCGGTCCTTTAGCCGTCCTCGAACGCTTTCTTGCGGTTTGCCGGCGCCTGCCGCGGCGGCGCGCTTGACCTGGATCAACCGCGGGCGCAGCCTGCGGCGCAGAATCCTCGCGCTCATCCGGGAGGCTCGCCGCGGCGCAATCCAAGGGCAGCGTGGTCGTCGGGTTCCGCGACAGCATCGCCGTTCGCTCGGCAAGCGCCTGGGCCCGCGCGTGATCGCCGAGGGCGTGGAGACGCCCGCGCAGCGCCCCCACCTCGAGGCGCACGGCTGCGAGGAGATCCAGGGCTACCTGGTGGGCAAGCCGATGCCGGCCGCGCAGTTCGAGGCGCTGCTCGGCAAGGTGGAAGCACTGGCGTAGAATCGCCCGTACTCCCCCGGGGAGGAATTCCATGAGCACGATTCCGATTCCAATCACCGCGATTTTCGTCGCGCTGCTGGCGCTGATGCTGGTCGCCGTGAGCGTCCGCGTCACGGTGCTGCGCGCGAGCAAGAAGATCAATTTCTTCGACGGCGGCGACGAGGAGCTGGGCCGCGCCATTCGCGTGCAGGGCAATTTCATCGAGTACGTGCCGATGGCGCTCGCGCTGATGGGCCTCGTCGAGTGGCTGGGTGCGAAACCCTGGATCGTGTACCTCATGGGCATCGCGCTGCTGCTCGCGCGCATCGTTCACGCCTGGGGGCTCTATGCGGGCGCTTTCCAGGGGCGCGTCATCGGTACCACGGTCAACTGGATCGTGCTTGCCGGCGGCGGCCTGCTGCTGCTCGGCCTCGTCGTCTGAGGGGCGACGCGGGCCGATGCTGCCTCTGCGCGCACTGGCGGTGCTGCTGCTGCCGCTGCTTGCGGCCGCGGCGGGCGCGGCCGATTTCGAGGCCGGGGTGGCCGCGGCGCAGAAGGGCGACTACGCGGCGGCGCGCGCGCAGTGGCAGCCGCTCGCCGAGGGCGGGCACCGCGACGCGCAGTTCAACCTGGGCCTGCTCCACGAGAACGGCCTCGGGGTGCCGCGCGACGGCGCGCGCGCGGCGCACTGGTACCGGCTCGCCGCCGAGCAGGACGACCGCACCGCGCAGGCCTATCTCGGCGAGATGTACGCCAAGGGGCTGGGCGTGCCGCGCGACGACGTCGCGGCGCTGGGCTGGTTCCGGCGCGCCGCCGAGCTCGGGCACCCGGCCGCGCAGTACAACGTGGGCCTGTTCTACGCCACCGGCCGCGGGGTCGAGCCGAGCGAGGTCCAGGCCTACGCCTGGCTCACCGTGGCGCTGGAGAACGGCGCGCCGCGCACCGACCTGCGCGAGATGCTCGCGCGGCACATGAGCCGGTCGAGCCTCGACGAGGCCACGCGCCTCGTTGAAGAGGTGCGCAAGCGCTGCCGCGTCGACTGACCGCGGAGAAACGTGGCCTGACCCCGTTTCTCAGCGGGCTTCGGGCGCGGCGAGGTCGGGCTCGCCGCAATGCTTCAGGATCTCGGCGCGCACCGCGTCGCGCAGCTCCACCGCGGCGCTCCAGTCGGTGCCGCGCGCCGCGACCGGCGCTCCGAAGGTCACCGCGACCGCGGCACGGCGCAGGTACCAGGTGCCGTCGCGCAGCGCCGAGCGCACGCCGCGCAGCGCTACCGGGACCACCGGGATCCCGGCCTGCGCCGCCGCCTGGAAGGCGCCGGTGCGGAACGCCATCAGGCCGGTGCTGCGCCTGAGCGTCCCCTCGGGGAAGACGATGAGCGACACGCCGCGCCGGGCGGCCTCGGCGAGCGCGCCCGCGTGCTCGGCGCTCCTCGCGACATCGAAGCGCTCGATGAACTGCGTGCCGAAACCGGCGAGCAGCCGCCGCATCAGCCAGTGGCCCTGGAACTCGCGCTTGGCGACGAAGGCGTAGCCGCGGTACTCCAGCAGCGAGAGCAGCACCACCGCGTCGAGATAGCTGGTGTGGTTCACCGCCAGCACCGCGGGCCCGGTCCCGGGGGGCGCGCCCTGCGCGACGACGGGGATGCCCGAGAGCCTGAGGAACCAGCGCGCGACGTGGCGCCCGACCGACCAGCAGCGCGGCACCGGCGCGAGCACCGCCGCGAGGAACGCCACCGGGAACAGCGCGCCGAAGACGAGATAGCCGCGCAGCGAGAAGGCGAGGCCCGCCGCGGCGCGCAGGCCCCGGCGCAGCTGCGGCGCGGCGCCCGCGAGCAGCAGCCGCAGGAGCTGCAGCCACACCGCCTGCGGCCGCACCGCGGCCGGGCCGCGCTCGTAGAACTCGCGCGCCGCGACGCGGCGGATCTTGCCGCTGGAGGTCTTCGGCACGCTCGCCGGGGGCGCGAGCACGATGTCGTCGGCCGGCGCACCGATCAGATCCACCGCGAGCGAGTTGATCATGCGCTTCAGGTCCTCGTGGCGCGAGCGGTCCGTCTCGCGCGTCTCGGCGAGCACCACCACGCGCTCGGTGCCGCTCGCGGGGTCCGCGGCGCCGAACACCGCGACGCAGCCGCGCCGCACGCCGGCGAGATCGCCCACCGCCTGCTCCAGCTCGTAGGGGCTGATGTTGCGCCCGCCGCGGATGATGATGTCCTTGTCGCGGCCGGTGAGGTAGACCATGCCGTCGGCGAGGTAGGCGCGGTCGCCCGTGTTGAGCCACTCGCCGTCGAACAGCAGCCTGGTCGCCGCGGGGTTGCGGTAGTAGCCCGAGGTGGCGGAGGGCCCGCGGAACTGCAGGTGGCCCTCGTGGCGGTCGGGCAGCTCCAGGCCCGCGGCGTCCACCACGCGCAGGTCGTGGCCCTCGATGACGCGGCCGCAGCCGACGACGCGCAGCGGCGCCGGGTCCGCGGTAGGCGCGGGCGCCGCCTCGCCGGTGCGGGAGAAGCGCCCGCGGTCCAGCGCGTCCATGCGCCAGGGCTCGCCGGGCGTGGTGAAGGACACGCCGACGGTGCACTCGGCGAGCCCGTAGACCGGCGACATCGAGCTGCGGCGAAAGCCCCACTTGCCGAAGCGCCCGCAGAAGGCCTCGAGCGTGTCCGGGCTCACGGGCTCGGCGCCGTTGAAGGCGAAGCGCCACGACGACAGGTCGATGCCCTCCAGGTCCGCGTCGCGGATGCGGCGCAGGCACAGCTCGAAGGAGAAGTTCGGGCCGCCGGAGATGGTGCCGCGGTGCCGGTGGATCGCGCGCAGCCAGCTTGCCGGGTGCGAGAGGAACGCGAGCGGCGACATCAGCACCACGGGGAAGCCGAGGAACATGGTGGCGAAGCAGCCGCCGATCAGGCCCATGTCGTGGTACAGCGGCAGCCAGCTGACGAAGACGTCCTCGGCGCTCGCGCTCACCGCCCGGCCCATCGCGCGCACGTTGACCAGCAGGTTCTCGTGTGACAGCACCACGCCCTTGGGGTTGCCGGTGCTGCCCGAGGTGTATTGCAGGAAGCCGATGTCGCCCGCCTTGCCCGCGTGCGGCACGAAGCCGCCCCTTCCTCCCATCGCGCCCCCCTCGAGGTCGGCGGGCGTCAGCACCCGGCGCAGCGGCTCGACCTGGGCGCGCAGCAGGTAGGCGAGCGGCTTCGCCTCCGGGATGGTGATCATGAACGCGGCGCCGGCGCTCCGCAGGATGCCGACGTGGCGCGTCATGTGGTCCTCGATCGTGGTCAGGCGCACCGGCGGGTAGAGCGGCACCGGCACGCCGCCCGCGAGCAGGGTGCCGTAGAAGGAATACAGGTACTCCTTGCAGGTCGGCAGCATGATCGCCACCATCTGCCCGGGCTGCAGCCCCGCCTCGTGCAGCTTCGCCGCGTAGCCGAGCGCGCCCTCCCAGAGCGCGCGGTAGCTGATCGGGTGCTCCGCGCCCTCCTCGTAGAGGTGCACCGTGAGCCGCTCCGGCTGACGCTCGACGTGGTACTCGAGCGCCTGGGTCAGCGTGCGCGCCTGCAGGGGCGGGGGCACCGACCCGGACTGCACCAGGCTCGCGACGCTCGTGTCGGCGGCGCGCGGCGCATGCCCGATCGAGCCGAGCAGGAACCGCAGCAGGTCGCGCGGCGTCTCGCTCGTGGCGAGGGCCTGCTCGGGCAGGCTCGCCGCGAACTCGCGCTCCAGGCGCAGCACCAGCTCCACCCGCGCGAGGCTGTCGAGACCGAGCTCCTTCTCGAGGGAGGTGTCGAGCGCCACGCGCGGCTCGACGTTGGGACGCGCTTCGCGCGCCACCGCCGCCACCACCGCGAGCAGCTTCTCGGCGTCGATGGGGCTGTCGGCCCTGCGCGCGGCGGCCTGGCTCATGCGCGGCCGAGTGTACACGCGCCGCCCGCGCCGCCGGCGACGCGCCGCAGCACGACTACCTGAACACCGTGGTCACCAGCTGACCGGGGAGCCAGATCGCCAGGATCGGGAAGAAGATGACCAGCATCAGCACCGTCAGGTCGCCGAGGAAGAACGGCACCGAGCCCTTCAGCACCTGCGCCACGGGTATCTTCGACGTGCCGCTCACGGCGAACAGGTTCAGCCCGACCGGGGGCGTCACGACGCTCATCTCGACCGCCAGCGTGAGCATGATGCCGAGGTGGACCGGGTCGATCTTGAGCGCCGCGGCGACCGGGAACACCACGGGCACCGTCAGCAGCACCATGGCGATGCCGTCGACGAACATGCCGAGTATCAGCAGCACGAACATGAAGGCGAAGATGAACGTGAGCGGCGTCAGGCCCCAGGCCGTCACGGTCTTGGTGATCTGCTGCGGCCAGTACATGTTCGCCGCGAGGAACTGGAACACGCCGACGCTGCCCACCAGGAACAGCACCACGGCGGTCAGGTTCAGCGCGCGCCGTGCCGTCGGCACCAGGCCTGCGACGAACGCGGCGCGCCCCGTGATGAGGCCATAGACCAGCGCGTACCCGCATGCGGCGGCCGCAGCCTCGGTCGGGGTGAACAGCCCGCCATAGAGCCCGCCGAGAATCACCACCGGCATGCCGAGCGCGGGCGCCGCGCCCTTGAACTCGGTCCACAGCCGGCGCGCCTCGAATTTGCCGCGCGGCAGCTTCAGCCACCAGGCGAGCACGATCACGCTGATGATGTTGCCCAGGGCGAGCAGCAGCCCGGGAACGACGCCGGCGAAGAACAGGGCCACGACCGAGGTCTCGGTGACGATGCCGTAGAGGATCAGGATGATGCTCGGCGGGATCAGCATGGCGATGCCGCCGGCGGTGGCGACCAGCCCCGCGGACAGCCAGTCGGGATAGCCCCGCGCGCGCATCTGCGGAATGGCGATCACGCTCATCGCCGCCGCCATCGCCACGCTCGAGCCCGAGATCGCCCCGAAGAGAACGCAAGCGAGCACGGTGGCGACGCCGAAGCCGCCCGGCAGCCACCCGACCAGCGCGTCGGAAAACCGGAACAGCTGTCCCACCAGCCCGGTGCGCTCCATCAGGAAGCCGGCGAAGATAAACAGCGGGATCGCCATCAGCGAGTAGCGCCCGATGAAGCTGAAGAAGGCGCGGAAGATGACGGTGGGCTCGAGCAGCGGGTCGACCAGGATGTAGGCCGCGCTCGCCGCGCTGAGCGCGATGCCGATCGGCACGCTCAGCACGAGCAGCACCAGCACCACGATGCCGACGATGTACATCCGCCTCCCCTAGCGCGGCGTGCGGATCAGTCCGGCATCCGGTCGAGGAGCCCCGCTTCCTCGGGCACGGGTCGGCCGCGCAACCTCTGGATCTCGAACCAGATCTGGAACGCCATGGTCACCGCCATGAAGGCGAAGCCCACCAGCAGCGCGGCGAGGAAGGGCCAGAGGAGGAACGCCAGGCTCTCGGTCGTGGTGCCGTACTTGACGCCGTCCTCGACCTCCGGGATGCCCCACCACACCACGGCGAGCATGAACAGGAACGAGAACACCAGCGCGACGAGCTTGACAACCTCCGCTGCGACGCGCGCGCGCGGCCCGCCCGCCTGCAGCAGCTCCAGCAGGACGATGACGTTCAGATGCTCGTTGTGGCGCTGCGAGATGGCGAAATACAGGAACACGCCGCTCAGGATGA
>CAZOWR010000143.1:0-7380 GCA_964583645.1 uncultured Enterobacteriaceae bacterium | reverse complement strand
CACCTCGTGGACACCTGCGGTACGGGCGGGGACGGCGCGCACACCTTCAACGTCTCCACGGCGGCGGCCTTCGTCGCCGCGGCCGCGGGCGCGCGCGTCGCCAAGCACATGGGCCGCGCGGTGTCCTCCGCCACGGGCAGCGCGGAGGTGCTGGAAGCGCTCGGCGCGGAGGTCGCGCTCGGCCCGGCGGAGGTGGCGCGCGCGATCGGGGCCACGGGCCTGGGCTTCATGTTCGCGCCCGCGCACCACAGCGCGATGAAGTTCGCCGCGCCGGTGCGCAAGGAGCTGGGCATCCGCACCCTCTTCAACATCCTCGGCCCGCTCACCAACCCGGCCGGGGCGAAGAACCAGGTGATGGGGGTGTTCCATCCCGACCTCGTCGGCATCCAGGTGCGCGTGCTGCAGCGGCTGGGCTCCAGGCACGTCATGGTGGTCTACGGCCGGGACGGCCTGGACGAGATCTCGGTCTCGGGCGAGACCCTGGTGGGAGAGCTCGCGAAGGGCGAGATCCGCGAGTACGAGCTGCACCCGTCGCAGTTCGGGCTGGAGCTCTTCGACCGGCGCGCGATCCAGGTCAACACGGTCGAGGAATCGAAGCAGATGATCCTCGCCGTGCTCGAGAACCAGGCCGGCCCGGCGCTCAACATCGTGCTGCTGAACGCCGGAGCGGCGATCTACGTCGCCGGCGTGGCGAAGTCGCTGGCGCACGGGATTGACCGAGCGCGCAAGGCGATCGCGGACGGCGCGGCCTTGAAAAAGCTCGAGGAGTTCGTCGCCTTCACGCAGCGCCACAAGGCGAAGACCTAGGGCGATTGGCAAAGTTTGCCAAGCCTGCTAGGCTGCCGGCATGAGCACGATGAACGTGTCGCTGCCCGAGGCGCTCAAGGCGTTCGTCGACGAGCGCGTGCAGCGCGACGGCTACAGCACCTCGAGCGAGTACGTGCGCGAGCTGATCCGCGCCGACCGGGTGCGGCGCGCCGAGCGCGAGCTGGCGGGACTGTTGCGCGCCGGCGCCGAGTCTGGCGCGGGGATTGCGGCCGGCAAGGCCTATTGGGCCGCGAAGCGCAAGGCGCTGCGCCGCCGCGGGTGAAACCGGTCCGCGTCCGGCCGCTCGCGGACTACGACATCGACGGCGCGACCGAGTACCTGCTGGCGGAGAGCGGCGCAGGGCCTGCCGGGGAGTTGCTGCGGGAGCTGGAGGCGGGATTCGCGCGGATCGGCGCGCAGCCGCGCATCGGCTCGCCGCGCTACGCGCGCCTGCTGAGAGGCTTGCGATTCTGGAAGGTGAACCGCTTTCCGTACCTCGTCTTCTACGTGGACCAACCCGACCACATCGATGTGCTGCGGGTCCTGCATGCGTCGCGTGATCTGCCCGCGGCGCTGCGCGGGTCGGTCGGGGAGCCGTAGTGTCCGACATCCTCGAGCGCATTCTGGCAGCCAAGCATGCCGAGCTCGCCGCGGCCCGCGCAGCTGTGCCCGACGAACTGATGCAGCGGCGCGCGCGCGCGGCGCCCGCGCCGCGCGACTTTGTCGGCGCGCTGCGCGCGAAGCTCTCCTCCGGCGACCCCGCGGTGATCGCGGAGATCAAGCGCGCGAGCCCCTCCAGGGGGCTGCTGCGCGCGGACTTTGATCCGGCCACCCTTGCACGGCAGTACGAGGCGGGCGGGGCGGCGTGCCTGTCGGTGCTCACCGACCGCGAGTTCTTCCAGGGCGCCCCGGAGCACCTCGCGCAGGCGCGCGCCGCATGTGCGCTGCCGGCGCTGCGCAAGGACTTCGTGCTCGATCCCTACCAGGTGCACGAGGCGCGCGCCCTCGGCGCGGACTGCATCCTGCTCATCGTCGCGGCGCTCGAGCGGGGCGCGATGCGCAGCCTCGAGGACGCAGCGCTCGATCTCGGCATGGCGGTGCTCGCCGAGGTGCACGACGCGGCGGAGCTGGAGCGGGCGCTTGCGCTGCGCACGCCGCTCATCGGCATCAACAACCGCGACCTGCGCAGCTTCCAGACGCGGCTCGAGACGACCCTGGGGCTGCTTCCCCAAGTCCCCGGCGACAGAGTGGTGATCACCGAGAGCGGAATCCTCGCGTCGGCGGACGTTGGGAGAATGAGGGCGGCCGGGGTTCATGTCTTCTTGGTCGGGGAGGCTCTGATGCGGGCACCGGACCCTGGAGAGGCCCTGCAGATCCTACTTAACTAGTTGATTTATAAGTGAGTTCGTTCATGTTGCGCCAGTGCAACAAAACCGGCGAAAACGAGAAAAATTAGGCACTTTTGTTGCCCCGGCGCCGGGCCTTACGAGACAATTTCGCCAACTTCTCGGCTTTGAGGGGTTGAGGTGGGCGGCTTCGCGGCCGGCCAATTGCTTGAACAACTGGGAGAAATTCTGAATGAACAAGAGACTTCTGGCAGTGGCGGTCGCAGGAGCCTTCGCGCTGCCTGGCGTCGCGCTCGCGCAATCGAGCGTGACGATCAGCGGCTTCCTGAAGGGCGGCTTCGAGTCGCTGAGCTACGGGAACTCGGGCAAGGCGAACAACAGCCAAACCGGCGTGGTGGATGACTCCTCGCGGATCATCTTCAACATGCGTGAAGATCTGGGCGGCGGCCTCGCGGCCATCGGGCAGGTCGACATGCGGCTGGGCTTGGACTCCGGCGCGCTGAGCGCCGCGGGCAACAACCACGTCGGCCTGCAGAGCAAGAACTGGGGCCGGCTCTTCATCGGCCGTCAGGACCTGCACTACTTCGGCCGTGAGAGCGATCTGACGGTGCGTGGCTCGTTGCGCGCGGACAGCATCTCGATCCTCGCCTTCGGGGGCAGCGCCGTGCCGGGCGGTGCCGCCGGTACGGTCGCGATCGCGAATGCGAGCCGTACGCCGAACGTCGTCCACTACACGACCCCGAACTGGGGCGGCTTCAGCGCGGTCGTCGCCTACTCGAGCCAGCCGATCACGGCGGCGGCCGGGGCGGCTGCCGAGGCCGACATCGGCTCCGGCGTGCGCAAGGGCCGGGCGTGGAACTTCGCGCCGAACTTCAGGGGCAAGAACTGGGGCATCGGCTGGAGCCACTGGAATTCCAAGCCCGATGCGTTCGGCGCGCTCGACCAGCGTGCTGATCGCCTGTTCGGCTCCTATAGCTGGGGTGGCTTCAAGCTCGGCCTCGCCTGGGACCGTTCGAAGTTGAAGGCGGGCGCGACGGGCACGGAGACGAGCAACCGTACGGCGTGGTCGATCCCGGCGCACTACCAGTGGGGCAACCACGGCATCTACGGCCACTACAGCGTGGCGCGTGATGACAAGGCGGCGGTCTACACGGGCCTGGAGACGGGCGCGAAGATGATTGCGCTGTCTTACGCCTACAACTTCTCGCGGCGTACTTCCGCGGCGTTCACTTACGCTAGGATCAGGAACGACACGTCTGCCGCTTACACCCTGTTTACCAGCGCGGCTCTCGGTATTGGCGCCGGCACGGGCGCGATCGCGGCCGGTGAAGATCCGAGGATGTGGGCCGTGACGCTGCGCCACGCGTTCTAGGTCAACGCGCTTCAAGCAGCATTACCAAACGGGCGTCGCAAGACGCCCGTTTTTTTCGCCCCGGCCGGCCTGACGTATCATTCGCCGGGGGAAGCAATGAACAAGGCAACCGTCGCAGCGGCGCTCGCGTGTGCAGCTGCGCTGCCCGTGGCGGCGCTCGGGCAGTCGAGCGTGACGATCGGCGGCCTGCTGAAAGGCGGGTTCGAGTCGCTCAGCTACGGGCAGTCCGCCAAGTCTCCGGCTGGCCAGACGGGCGTGGTGGACGATTCGTCCCGGATCATCTTCAGGCTGCGCGAAGAGCTCGGCGGCGGGCTCGCGGCGATCGGCAGGCTGGACCTGCGCTTCGGGCTGGATTCGGGCGCGCTCGCGGGGACCGGCAACAACCACGTCGGCTTGCAGAGCCGGCAGTGGGGCCGGATTTTCCTCGGCCGCCAGGATCTCCACTATTTCAATACCGAGAGTGAGTTGACCATCCGGGGCTCGCTGCGGGGGGACAGTATTTCGCTGCTTTCCTTTGCCGGCCCGGTCAGCGGACCGGGGGCGCCGGTGGTGCCAGTGGCGGGCCAAGGGCGGATCGCGCAGATCGCCACCAACAGCCGCACCGCGAACGTCGTCCATTACACGACGCCGAACTGGGGCGGCTTCACGCTGATCGCCGCATACTCGAGCGACCCGCTGGGGGCTGAGGGCGACATCGGCTCCGGCGCCCGAAAGGGTCGCGCCTGGAACCTGAATCCCAACTTCTCGGGCAGGAATTTCCAGGTCGGCTACAGCTACTGGGACTCGAAGCCGGACTCGCCCACGTTCTTCTCCCTCCCCGACCAGCGCAGCGACCGCCTCTACGGCTCGTATACCTGGGGAGGGCTGAAGATCGGGCTCGCGTGGGACCGCTCCAGGCTGAACGACTCCACGGCGGGCGTGCAGACGAGCAACCGCACCGCCTGGTCGATCCCGGTCCACTACGCCTGGGGCCGCCACGGCATCTACGGCCATTACACCCGGGCGCGGGACGACAAGGCGCCGGGCTTCGCGGGGCTGCAATCCGGCGCGCGGATGGTCGCGCTCTCCTACGCCTACGATTTCTCCAGGCGCACGTCGCTCGCCGTCACGTACGCGAAGATCACCAACGACGCGAACGCAGCCTACAGCTTCTTCACCAGCACGCTGCTCGGCCTGGGCGCCTCGGGCACGCTCGCGGGCGAAGACCCGAGAATGTGGGGCGTGACCGTGCGCCACGCGTTCTAGAGCCGGAAACCTTTTCGCCTATACTCCGCCGGATGGACCCGGTGGACCGCCTGATCGCGCACGCCGACCTCGCGCTTCGCACGCTCGCGGGCGTGCACCGGGCCGGCCGCGCCTCCCCGGCGGCCGGGGTCGACGAGGGCGAGCTCGGCTACAGCGCGCGCGAGCACGCCGCCGCGCTGATGCGCGTCAACCACGCCGGCGAAGTCTGCGCGCAGGCCCTCTACCAGGGGCAGGCGCTCGGCGCGCGCGCGGCCGGCCAGCGCGCGGAGCTCGAACGCGCCGCGCGCGAAGAGCAGGATCACCTCGCCTGGAGCGCGGAGCGCATCTGCGAGCTGGGCGGGCGCGCGAGCCTGCTCAACCCGCTCTGGTACGCGGGGTCGTTCGCCATCGGCCTCGCAGCAGGCGCGCTCGGGGACCGCTGGAGCCTCGGCTTTCTCGCCGAGACCGAGCGGCAGGTGGAGGCGCACCTCGCCGGGCATCTCGCGCGGCTCGATCCCGGCGACGCGCGCACGCGCCGGATCGTCGAGGCGATGCGCCAGGACGAGGCGGGGCACCGCGAGACGGCGCTCGCGCTCGGCGCCGCGCCGCTGCCGGAGCCGGTCGCGGCCGGCATGCGCCTCGCCGCGCGGATCATGACCACCCTCGCTTTCCGCCTCTGAGCGTGCTGCAGGTCTTCATCGGCTACGACCCGAACGAGTCGGTCGCCTACCACACCCTGGCGCACTCGATCCTGCGGCGCGCCTCGATCCCGGTGAGCATCGCGCCGCTCATGCGCTCGCAGCTGGGAGGACTGTACACGCGCGAGCGCGGCCCCACGGAGTCCACCGAGTTCAGCCTGACGCGGTTCCTGGTGCCGGAGCTCTCGGGCTACCGCGGCTGGTCGCTGTTCATGGACTGCGACATGCTGTGCCGCGCGGACATCGCCGAGCTCGCGGCCTTCACCGGGCGCGCGGAAGACAAGGCGGTGCTGGTGTGCAAGCACGACTACGTGCCCCGGACCGAGCGCAAGTTCCTCGGCCAGGTGCAGACCAGGTACGCGCGCAAGAACTGGTCGAGCCTGGTGCTGTACAACAACGCGCGCTGCGCGGCGCTCACGCCGCAGTACGTCAATACGGCGAGCGGGCTGGAGCTGCATCGCTTCGCCTGGCTGGACGACGCGCATATCGGCGCCCTGTCGCTCGAGTGGAACTGGCTGGTCGGGGAATACGAGCACAACCCGCGCGCCAAGATCGTGCACTTCACCCTGGGCGGGCCGTACTTCGACGAGTACCGGAACTGCGACTACGCCGAGGAGTGGTTCGCCGAGCTCCGCGCCATGAGCCACGCCGCCAACCCGGTGCAGGCCTGACATGGGTCACGCCGATTCCCCAGAGGACTTCCGGCGGCAGTGCCTCAGGCAGCTCGCGCGTCCGCTCGCCGACCGGATCCGCTTCGGCTTCTTTCGCAACCCCAACCCGGTGCGCGACGCCGGCGGCAACCGGTCGTTCGAATCGATGCCGGAATACCGGCGTTTCTGCGAGGCGAGCTATCCCTCGTACTTTGGCTACGCGAGACCCGCCAAGTCAGAGCAGAAGGAGCCGTGAAGGCTCGCCTCACCCCTCCACGATCTCGAAGTCCTCGCTGATCTCGACGGTCTTGCCGAGCATGATGGAGGCAGAGCAGTACTTCTCGTGCGAGAGGCGGATCGCCTGCGCCACGATGTTCGGCTTGAGGCTGCGGCCGCGCACGGTGAAATGCATGTGGATGCGGGTGAAGACCTTGGGGTCGCTCGGCGCGCGCTCGGCCGTGAGCCTGATCTCGCAGCCGCTCACCGCCTGGCCGCTCTTCTTCAGGATGGCGATGACGTCCGAGGCGGTGCAGCCGCCGGTGCCCAGAAGCACCATCTCCATCGGCCGCGGCGCGAGGTTCCTGCCGCCGATCTCCGGCGCGCCGTCCATCGCCACCAGGTGGTTGCTGCCGGTCTCGGCAAGGAACGTCATGCCTTCGCCTCCCCAGCGCACCGTGCATTCCATGCTCATGGTTCAACTCTCCTCTGATCGCGGCTACGCCTTGCGCAGCCAGAAGCTCGACTCGCGCGCGCCTTCGACGAGCGGCAGTCGCCCGAGGATACCTCGCGCCAGCCGCTGTGGCCGATGCGCCACGAGCCACGCGCTGGCAAACTCGGGGACGTAGTCGCCGCGCGCCACCAGGGCGGCGATCGCGGGTTGCTCGCTGTAGCGCCGCCACGCCCATTCCGCGGGATAGTCGCCCGGCAGGAAGATGTCGTGAAAGTGCAGCAGCACGCCGGCCGGGAGCGCGGGCAGCACGCGCTCGAGGAGGAACTCGACGTCCGAGCCGGGCGCGAGCACATGGCTCGAGTCGACGAACAGGATGTCGCCGGCCGCCAGCTGCGCGAAGGGCGCTGCGCCCGCCTCCTGCACCCGGAGCTTCACGCGCTCGATCGGGAGACCTTCGAGCCGCGCCCGCGGCGCCGGGTCGATCGATGTGATTCGAGTCTCGAATCCGCCGTCCACGACGGCGCGCGCGAGAAATCGCGTCGAATGGCCCGAGCCCACCTCTACGATGCGCTTGGGACGCCGGCGCCGCACCATGGCGTAGGCGGCTGCCGCG
>CAZOWR010000142.1:0-7416 GCA_964583645.1 uncultured Enterobacteriaceae bacterium | reverse complement strand
TGCGGCCGCGCGCGTCGATCGCCGATTCCGCCTCGTCGCGCAGCCGCCGGATGCGGCTCGAGAGCCGCGTCGCGAAGCCGATCAGGACCGCCGCGGCACCCGCGAAGGCGGTCAGCGTGAGCGCCAGCAGCCGCTCGAGCGCCGCGCTGCGCAGCGAAGCGATGGGATTGGTGGTCTCCTCGACCACCACCGCGCCGAGCACCTCGTCGCGGCTCCACACCGGGTGCGCGGCCGACATCACCACCGCGCGACCGTCGGGGGTGCGGCGCGCGCGCGTGCCCGGCGTGCCCTGCAGCGCGGCGGCGATGTCGCGGCCGGTGGCGAGCACGTCGTCGGGCACCGACTCGGCGAATTCCTCGGTCGGACGCTCGATGAGCCAGCCCGCGGCGCTCCGCCAGAGCGCGCGCAGCGCCGAGGGCGTCTCGGGCCCCGGCTCGGGGCGGCGCAGGCTGCCGGCGAGCGCGAGCACCTGGTAGCGGCGGTTCACCACCCAGAGGCGCGACTCGGAGCGCTGCACGCCGCGCAGGATCGCCGTGATCTCCTCCTGCGCCGCGCCGGCGGCGAGCGCCGCCTCGCGCGCGAGCACCGCCTGGTCCAGGGCCGGCTCGCGGCCGGCGAGCCGCTGCAGCTCGGCTTCCGCCTCCCGGCGCAGCTCGTCCTCGCGCGCGGGCGAGGCGACCAGCAGCTGCGGCCGATCGTGCAGCGCCGTGGCCACCGCGCGCGCCGCGCCGAGCAACGCGCGCTCCTGCCCCGCGAGCAACGCGCGCTCCATCTCGTTCACGTAGAGCACGCCCGTCCAGGGCAGCGCGAGCAGCACGAGCGCGACCAGCGCGAGCTTCGCGCGCAGGCCCAGGCGCGCGCGCACCCTCACGGGCTCTTCCAACGGTAGCCCATGCCGTAGGCGGTGTCGAGCGCGTCGAAGCCGGGGTCGACCGCCTGGAACTTGCGCCGGATGCGCTTGACATGCGAGGTCACCGTGCCCTCGTCCACCACCAGCTTCGCTTCCTGCATCAGCTGCTCGCGGCTCTTGACGTGCCCGGGGTGGCGCGCGAGGGCGTGCACCATCCAGAACTCGGTGAGCGTGAGCGTCACCGGGGCGCCGCGCCAGCGGACCGTGAAGCGCTTGAGGTCGAGCTCGAGCGCGCCGCGCTCGATGCGCTCCTCGAGCGAGCGCGGCACCTGCGAGAGCTCGGCGCGGCGAAACAGCGCCCCGATCCGCGCCAGCAGGTGCGGCAGGCTCACGTCCTTGGTGAGGTAGTCGTCGGCCCCGAGACGCAGACCCGCGACCACGTCGAAGTCGCTGTCGCGCGCGGTGAGGAAGATGATGGGTAGCGCGGCGGAGAGCGCGCGCAGCTCGCGGCACAGCTCGAAGCCGCCGTCCACGTCCGCGCCCAGGCCGATGTCGATGATCGCGAGCTCGGGCAGGCGCGTGCGGGCGGCGGCGAGCGCCTCGGCGCGCGTCGCATAGGCCGCGACCTCGAAGCCGTGCTTGCGCAGCGCCTCGGCGTAGTTGGCGCGGATGGCCGGGTCGTCCTCGACGATCGCGATGCGGCGGGCCATGGCAGGCGCTGCAAGTGGGTCGGGCCACTATAACCGATGACGCCTCGTCTCGAGCCGGCTGCCACCGGATTGCCAGAATCGTTCGCCGCCTTTGCCCCGGCGCGACGCGCCGCTGCCCGCTCCGGGGAGCGCAATGCGGCCATGTCCGAAGCGCCGAACCGACGCCTCGTGATGGCGGATCTCGCCGCTTTCGTCGCGCTCGCCGCGGCGATCGCCGTCTCGCTGGGGATCGTCCTCGCGGCAACGACCTTGCTCCTCGCGGGCCACGCGCCGTGAAGGGCTACGGCGAGGTCGTCCTGGGCGTGGAGTCCGCACTGCCGGGGGACTTCGATCCGTTCGGCCGCTTCGTGCCTGCGAACCGCGGCGGAGGGCGCGCCGGGCCCGGAAAGGAGGGTCGGGAACACGGCTACGGCGCCGCCCTGCCGCTTCGGCAGCTTGCGCTCGCCGGCCGCGCAGGGTCAAATCGGGAGCGTGGCCCCTGAGCTGACGCTGGTCATCGGCAACAAGAACTACTCCTCTTGGTCCATGCGCCCCTGGGTGGCGCTCAAGGGCCTGGGGATCCGTTTCCAGGAGCGGCAGCTCAAATTCGAGTCGCAGGACTGGGCGAAGCACGTCGGGGCGCTTTCGCCCTCCGGGCTCGTCCCGGTGCTCTGGGAAGGCGCACCGGGCGCGGGCTTCGCCACCTGGGACACGCTCGCCATCGCCGAGCGGCTGCACGAGCTCTTCCCCGAGCGCGGCGTCTGGCCGCGCGAGGCGCGGTTGCGCGCAGCTGCGCGCTCGGTCTGCGCCGAGATGCACGCGGGCTTTCACGCCCTCCGAGGCGCGATGCCGATGAACCTGCGGAGCCGCTATCCGGGGAAAGGCATGAGCCCGGAGGTGGCGAAGGACATCGCGCGCATCAGCGCGATCTGGGCGGGCGCGCGAAAGCCGTTCCTCTTCGGCGAGTTCTGCGCTGCGGACGCCTACTACGCGCCGGTGGCGACGCGCTTCGTCACCTACGGGGTCGCGATCGGGGGCGCCGCGAAAGCCTATCAGGAGGCGCTCCTCGCGCATCCGGCGGTCCAAGCCTGGATCGCGGAGGGCGTGAAGGAGACCGAGTTCTTCGCCGCCGACGAGCCCTACGCCGTGTAAGGTGGCTTCATGGGCAGACTGAAGATCACCCGCGAGAACCTGCTGAACGGCTCGCTGCACGCGATCGCGCGCCGGCTGCTCGGGCCCGGGGTGCGCTTCATGACGCACGAGGAACGCCGCGAGCACATCCGGGAAATCCTCGCCCGCGCGCCGCAACCGGGTCGGGTGTGGATTTTCGGCTACGGCTCGCTGATGTGGAACCCGGCGTTCCACTTCGAGGCGCGCCGCACCGCGCTCATCTACGGCTATCACCGCGAGTTCTGCCTGCTCTCCAAGGCGGGGCGCGGCAGCCCCGAGCGGCCCGGGCTGATGCTCTCGCTCGAGCCCGGCGGGAGCTGTCATGGCGTGGTCTACCGCCTCGCTCCGAAGCAGCTGCAGACCGAGCTCGACGTGGTGTGGCGGCGCGAGATGTTCACGCGCTCCTACCACCCCGTCTGGGTCGCGGCGCGCACGCCGCGCGGCGCCGCGCACGCCATCGCGTTCGCCGCCAACCGCGCGCACGAGCGCTACCGCGGCGGGCTTGACGAGGCGACCATGGCGCGCTACCTCGCGAGCGGCGCGGGGCCGGTCGGGCGCTGCTGCGACTACCTGTTCGACACCGTCGCGCACCTGCGCCAGCTGGGGATCCGCGACCGCAGGATGGAGAAGCTCGAGCGGCGCGTGCGCGCCGCGCTCGCCTAAGCTGACGCGGTCCCGGCTTCCGCAGCAGGCTTCACACTACTTTACGCAGCCTACAAACGCGGCTTACTTGCTCCGCGCAGACTGCACTCGATCCCCAAACCCAAAGGACCCATCATGGAAGCGCAGCACGCGACCCCCCGCCGGCGCTTTTTCGGCCGCGCAGCCCTCGCCACCCTGGTCGGCGGCCTTGCCGCGGGCATCGGCCTGAAGGCATACGCCCACGGCGGCTGGCGCCGCGGCGGCTTCGACCCCGCGACGCTGGATGAGCGACTGGACCGGATGCTCAAGCACGCCTACATCGAGATCGACGCGACCGAGGAGCAGAAGGCGAAGCTCGCCCCGATCGTGAAGGACGCGGCGAAGGACCTGTTGCCGCTGCGCGAGAAGCTGCGCGCGGCACGCAAGGAGGCGATGGCGCTGTTCTCGGCCGAGCGCATCGACCGCGAGGCGATCGAGCGGCTGCGCGCCGGGCAGCTTGCGACCGCGGACGAGGCCTCCAAGCGCCTCGCGCGCGGTCTCGCCGACGTCGCCGAGGTGCTGACGCCCGCGCAGCGCGGGCAGCTCGCCGAGCGCGCCGCGCGCCACCGCAGGCGCTGGCATCGCGGCTAGGCGCGGGGCCGCAGTGAGCCCCGGCCTGCTGCAAAGAGCGCTCGCGCGGCTGCGCACGGCGTGGCACACGACCCTGGCGCGCCTCGCGACCCTGGGATAGGCGACGGTACACTCGCGGCGTGGCGCAGCGCGTGCTTCTCATCGAGGACGACGCCCGCCTCGCCGCGATGCTCCAGGAATACCTCGGCGAGGCAGGGTACCGCGTGCTGCACGCCGCGAGCGGCCGGGCGGGATTGGAGCGCATCGCCCGCGAGCCGTTCGATGCGCTGGTGCTCGATCTCATGCTCCCGGACATGGACGGCCTTGACCTCTGCCGGCAGCTGCGCGCGAAGTCCGACCTCCCGGTGCTGATGCTCACCGCGCGCGGGGAGCCCGCGGATCGCATCGTCGGGCTGGAGATCGGCGCCGACGACTACCTGCCGAAGCCCTTCGAGCCGCGCGAGCTGCTGGCGCGGCTGCGCTCGATCCTGCGCCGCGGCCGCTCGGGCACGGCGCGGCTGCTGCGCTTCGGGCGACTGGAGGTGGACCGCGACGCGCGCGCGGTGCGCCTCGACGGCGCGGAGAAGGCGCTCACCAGCTACCAGTTCACGCTGCTGCTGGCCCTTGCCGAGAACGCCGGGCGCGTGCTCTCGCGCGAGCAGCTCATGGACCTCGCCAGGGGCGAGCCGCTGGAGGCGTTCGACCGCTCGATCGACGTGCACGTCTCACGCATCCGCGCCGCGATCGAGGACGACCCGAAGCACCCGCGCCGCATCGTGACGGTGCGCGGCGCGGGCTACGTGTTCGCGAGATCGCAGGATTGATGCGCAGGCTCTACCTCAAGATCTACCTCGCGGTGCTCGCGGCGCTTCTCGTCTTCGCGCTCGCCGCTGGGGCGCTATGGCGCCTGCTGGCCGACGACGAGCGCACGCGCCGCGCGCACGAATGGGGCGCCACGCTCGCGCAGAACATCCTGCCGCCCGCCGGCGCGGCCCCCGGGGAGCAGCAGGCGGCGCTGGAGCGGATCGCGGCGAACCTCAAGGTGGACCTCGCGCTCCTTTCCCGGGGGCGCGAGCGCGTCGCGGGCGTAGGTGCGGCGCTTCCGGTCCCGGGCGAGCGCCAGGAGCGCAGCGGCTGGGTGCATTCGGGCTGGCCGAGCGCGTTCGCGGTGAAGCTGCACGACGGGCGCTGGTTCGTAGCGCGCGTCCCCGTAGGGCGCTACGGCCCGCGCTACGGCCTGTGGATGATCGCCATCGTGCTGCTCGCGATCGGGGTGGGCGCCTATCCCGTGGTACGCATGCTGACCCTGCGGCTGGAGCGCCTGCAGGCGGGCGTGGAGTCGCTGGGCGCCGGCGAGCTCTCGGCACGGGTCAAGGTGGAGGGCAGGGACGAGGTCGCGCGGCTGGCCGAGAGCTTCAACCGCGCCGCCGCGCGGATCGAGGAGCTGGTGGGGGCGCACCGCGCGTTGCTGGCGAACGCCTCGCACGAGCTGCGCACCCCGCTCGCCCGCATCCGCATGGCGATCGAGCTGATGAAGGAGGGCGCCGAGCCCAGGCGCAAGCGCGAGCTCGAGCAGGACATCGCCGAGCTCGACGCGTTGATCGAGGAGATCCTGCTCGCGAGCCGGCTCGATGCCTCGACGCGGCTCGAGGCGCTGGAGGACATTGATCTGCTTGCGCTCGCCGCCGAGGGGTGCGCGCGCTACGAGGGCGCCTCGCTCGAGGGCGAGCCGGTCAAAGTGCGGGGCGACGCGCGGCTGCTGCGCCGCCTGCTGCGAAATCTCCTCGAGAACGCGAGGCGCCACGGCGCGCCGCCCATCGAAGTGAGCGTTCGCGCCGTCCCTTCCGGAGCCGAGCTGCGCGTCTCGGACCACGGCCCGGGCGTGCCGGAAGCCGAGCGCGAGCGCGTCTTCGAGCCGTTCTACCGGCGCGCGGGGTCGACCGAGGGAGCGGGCCTGGGGCTGGCGCTCGTGCGCCGCATCGCGCGCCAGCACGGCGGCGAGGCGCGCTGCAAGGCGGGCTTCGTCGTGACGCTGCCCGGTGCTACTTCTTCCTGAGCTTGCGGATCGCGGCGAGCTGCGCGGCGAGCATCGCCATCTCGCCCTCGACCACCGCGATCTCCTGCTTGTCCTTGGCGCTGCGCCGCGCGTCCTCGGCCTTCTTCAGCGCCTCGGCGGCCTTGGCCTCGTCGAGGTCGTGGCCGCGGATCGCAGTATCGGCAAGCACCGTGATGACTTTCGGCTGCACCTCCAGAATGCCGCCCGCGACGAAGATGAGCTGCTCCTCGCCGCCCCCGGGGGGCAGGATGCGCACCGCGCCCGGCTTGATGCGGGTGATGAGCGGCGTGTGCCGCGGATAGATGCCGAGCTCGCCCGCCTCGCCCGGCAGCACGACGAACTCCGCCTCTCCCGAGAAGATGGACTCCTCGGCGCTGACGACGTCGACGTGGATGGTGGCGGCGGCCATGGCTCGGTCTGCTACTTCAGCGCCTTCGCCTTCTCGAAGGCTTCCTCGATCGGCCCGACCATGTAGAAGGCCTGCTCGGGCAGCGCGTCGCACTCGCCCTCGACGATCATCTTGAAGCCCTTGATGGTGTCCTTGAGGTTGACGTACTTGCCGTCCTGGCCGGTGAAGTTCTTCGCCACCGAGAAGGGCTGCGAGAGGAACCTCTGGATCTTGCGCGCGCGCGAGACCGCAAGCTTGTCCTCGGGCGAAAGCTCGTCCATGCCCAGGATGGCGATGATGTCGCGCAGCTCCTTGTAGCGCTGCAGCGTCGCCTGCACCGCGCGCGTGGTCGTGTAGTGCTCCTCGCCGATGGTGTTCGGGTCCACCTGGCGCGAGGTCGAGTCGAGGGGATCGACCGCGGGGTAGATGCCCAGCGAGGCGATGTCGCGCGAGAGCACCACGGTCGCATCGAGGTGGCCGAAGGTGGTCGCGGGCGAGGGATCGGTCAGGTCGTCGGCCGGCACGTAGACCGCCTGGATCGAGGTGATCGAGCCGACCTTGGTGGAGGTGATGCGCTCCTGCAGCCGCCCCATCTCCTCGGCGAGCGTGGGCTGGTAGCCGACCGCCGAGGGCATGCGCCCGAGCAGCGCCGAGACCTCCGTCCCCGCGAGCGTGAAGCGGTAGATGTTGTCGACGAAGAAGAGGATGTCGCGCCCCTCGTCGCGGAAGGATTCCGCCATGGTGAGGCCGGTGAGCGCGACGCGCAGGCGGTTGCCCGGCGGCTCGTTCATCTGGCCGAACACCATCGCCACCTTGGACTCCTCGAGGTTGTCGAGCTTGACCACGCCCGCCTCGATCATCTCGTGGTAGAAGTCGTTGCCCTCGCGCGTGCGCTCGCCGACGCCGGCGAACACCGACAGCCCCGAGTGCTGGGTGGCGATGTTGTTGATGAGCTCGAGCATGTTCACGGTCTTGCCGACGCCGGCGCCGCCGAACAGGCCGATCTTGCCGC
>CAZOWR010000141.1:0-7541 GCA_964583645.1 uncultured Enterobacteriaceae bacterium | reverse complement strand
TCAGCATGCCGTAGTTGCGCCGGATGTAGTTGATGATCGCCTCGTCGAACTTGTCCCCGCCCACGCGCACCGAGCCCTTGTGCACCGCGCCCCCGAGCGAGATGACGCCCACCTCCGTGGTGCCGCCGCCGACGTCCACCACCATCGAGCCGGTGGCCTCCGCCACCGGCAGGTCGGCGCCGATCGCCGCCGCCATCGGCTCCTCGATCAGGTACACCTGGCCGGCGCCGGCGCCGATCGCCGACTCGCGGATCGCGCGCCGCTCGACCTGCGTCGAGCCGCAGGGCACGCAGATGATGATGCGGGGCGAGGGCGAGAACAGCTTGTTGTCGTGCACCTTCTTGATGAAGTACTTCAGCATCTGCTCGGTGACGGTGAAGTTGGCGATGACGCCGTCCTTCATCGGGCGGATGGCGACGATGTTGCCCGGCGTCTTGCCGAGCATCTGCTTGGCCTCGCGGCCCACCGCCTGGATGCTCTTCTTCGCGTTCGGGCCGCTGTCCTCGCGGATCGCGACCACCGAGGGCTCGTCCAGCACGATGCCCTTGCCGCGCACGTAGATCAGCGTGTTCGCCGTGCCGAGATCGATCGCGAGGTCGTTCGAGAAGTAGCTGCGCAGAAAGCCGAACATGTTCGTGGCGGATCCTTTCCCGTGAAGCCTTAAGTTCGCACGCTAAGACTGCGTTCCGGCTCCCGAATCTTCCTCTCGATCGCCCGCCGGCTATGATACCCTAACAGCGCCCCCGGCAAGCCCGCTCCCAGAGGGAAATCCCGCATGTCGCTGTCGCTCGATGAGGTCCGGCGCATCGCGGCGCTGGCGCGCATTGCGCTCAGCCCGGAGGAAGCCGCCGGCGTGGCGCAGGGCCTGAACCGCGTGCTCGCGCTGATCGACCGGATGCAGGCGGTGGACACCCGCGGCATCGAGCCGATGGCGCATCCGCTCGAAGCGGAGACCGGCGTCGTTCAGCGACGACGCGAGGACGCGGTCACCGAGCCCGACCGCCGCGGCGAACTGCAGCAGGGTGCTCCGGCGCTCGAGCAGGGCCTGTACCTGGTGCCGAAAGTGCTCGAATAGTGCTCGACGCGAGCCTCGGGGAACTGCGGGCGGCGCTTGACGCGAAGACGCTGTCCGCGGTCGAGCTGACACAGATGTTTCTGCGCAGAATCAATGAGTTGAATCCGAAGCTGAACGCCTTCATCACGATCGACGAAGCGCGCAGCATGAAGGATGCGCAGGCCGCCGACGCGCGCCTTGCCCGGGGCGGGGCCGCGCCCCTCACCGGGATCCCGGTGGCCCACAAGGACATCTTCTGCTCCCGGGGCATGCCCACCACCTGCGGCTCGCGCATGCTCGCGGAGTTCCGCAGCCCCTACGACGCGCACGTGATCGAACGCTTCGCCGGGGCCGGGGCGGTGCTGCTGGGCAAGACCAACATGGACGAGTTTGCGATGGGGTCTTCGACCGAGACCTCGTGCTGCGGCCCCGCGCGCAATCCCTGGGACCTGGCGCGCGTCCCGGGGGGTTCCTCGGGAGGGTCGGCGGCTGCGGTGGCGGCGCGCATGGCGCCGGCCGCGACCGGGACGGACACCGGCGGCTCGATCCGCCAGCCCGCGGCGATGAGCGGCGTCTGCGGCCTCAAGCCCACCTATGGCGTCGTCTCCCGGTACGGCATGATCGCGTTCGCTTCCTCGCTCGACCAGGGCGGGCCGATCGCCAGGAGCGCCGCGGACCTCGCGCTGCTCATGAATGCGATGGCGGGTTTCGACGCGCGCGACTCGACCAGCCTCGAGCGTCCTGCCGAGGACTACACGGGCCAGCTGGCGCTCGAGCTGCGGGAGCTGCGCATCGGCCTGCCGAAGGAGTATTTCGCCGAGGGCGTCGCCCCGGACGTGCTCGAGCGCGTGCGCGGGGCGGCGCGCTGGTTCGAGTCGCAGGGCGCGCGCACGGTGGAGGTGACGCTGCCGAACACGGCGCTCGCGGTGCCGGTGTACTACGTGATCGCGCCCGCGGAGGCCTCCTCCAACCTTTCGCGCTTCGACGGCGCGCGCTACGGTTATCGCGCCGCGGCCTTCGAGGACCTCGACGACATGTACCGGCGCACGCGCGCCGAGGGGTTCGGCGCGGAGGTGAAGCGCCGCATCCTGATCGGGACGTATGTGCTCTCGCACGGCTACTACGACGCCTATTACCTGCAGGCGCAGAGGCTGCGCCGGCTGATCGCGCGCGACTTCGCGCAGGCGTTCGAGCGCTGCGACCTGCTGCTCGGGCCCACCGCGCCCTCCACCGCGTTCGGGCTGGGCGAGCGCGCCGAGGACCCGGTGCAGATGTACCTCGGCGACATCTTCACGGTGGCGGCGCCGCTCGCGGGGCTGCCCGCGCTCTCCGTGCCCTGCGGCTTCGACGCGGCGGGGCTTCCGGTCGGGATGCAGCTCACCGGGCCCTATTTTTCGGAGGCGCGGCTGCTCGGCGCCGCGCACCGCTACCAGCAGGCGACCGACTGGCACCGGCGCGTGCCGAAGGAGGCGCCGCTGTGAGGGCGGCGGCGTGCCTGCTCGCGCTCGCCGCGGCCTGCGCCGCGGCCCAGGAGCGCAGCGAGCGAAGCGAGCTGATCGGCACGCTCGGCTCGCGCACCGTGGTCATGAACCTGTATGCCACCGCGCGGCCCGACGGCGCCTGGCGCGTCACCGGGGACTACCTGCTGCTGCCGGTGCTGCAGCAGCGCTACCTGGAGGGGGAACGCAGCAAGCAGCTCGGCGTCACCTTCCTCAAGGAGGGCGACACGCCGATCCTCTACGGCCGCGAGCCCACGGCGACGCTGCAGGGCACCTGGAGCCGGGGCAGCTTCAGCGGCAACCGCTACGGGCCCGGCGGCCAGCAGCGCGAGCGCTTCAAGCTCACCGAGTCGTTCCCCGCGATGGACGGCTACAGCGCCACGGTGCGCTGCGAGCTCGCCGAGGGGCGCTACGCCTCTACGCTCGCCTACCGCGTGGGGGCTGGCAGGCTCAAGCGCATGGCGTGGGGTTCCAGGGTAGGCGATCACTCCTGCGCGCTTCCGGAGCTCGCGCAGCAGCCCATGCAGGGCGGACTTCAGCTTGCCGCAGGCAAGCGCTGCCGCGTGACGCTGCGCGACCTGGGCGAGTTCGTGCGCGTCGCGGCGGAGGATTGCGCCGAGTTCTGCGGCTCGCAGGGCTACCTCGAGCCGGTGCTGGTGGATCGCCGCGGCGCCTGCCTGCTGCTGCGCCCCCAGAGGTGAGCGCGTGGGCTGGGAGATCGTGGTCGGCATCGAGAGCCACGTCCAGCTCCTGACGCGCAGCAAGCTGTTCTCGGGCGCCTCGACGCGCTTCGGCGCGGCGCCCAACGCCCAGGCCTCGGCGGTGGACATCGCGCTCCCCGGGACGCTGCCGGTGCTGAACGCGAAGGCCGTAGAGCTGGCGATCCGGTTCGGCCTTGCCGTGAACGGGAGGATCAACCGACGCTCCGTCTTCGCGCGCAAGAACTACTTCTACCCGGACCTTCCCAAGGGCTACCAGATCAGCCAGTACGAGTCGCCCATCGTGCAGGGCGGGGCGGTGCGGATGGTGCTGCCCGAGGGCGAGAAGGAGATCCGGCTTACGCGCGCCCACCTGGAGGAGGACGCCGGCAAGTCGCTGCACGAGGACTTTCACGGCATGACGGGGATCGATCTGAACCGCGCCGGCACGCCGCTGCTCGAGGTCGTGAGCGAGCCCGAGCTGCGCGGCGCAAAGGAGGCTGTCGCCTACGCGCGCACGCTGCACGCGCTGGTGCGCTGGATCGAGGTCTGCGACGGCAACATGCAGGAGGGATCGTTCCGCTGCGACGCCAACGTCTCGGTGCGCCGCGCGGGCGAGGAGCGGCTCGGCACGCGCTGCGAGATCAAGAACCTCAACTCGTTCCGCTTTCTCGAGCACGCCATCGAGCACGAGGCGCGGCGCCAGATCGCGCTCCTGGAGGAGGGCGGCACGGTGGCTCAGGAGACGCGGCTCTACGATCCGGAGCGCGACGCGACGCGCGCCATGCGCAGCAAGGAGGACGCGCCCGACTACCGCTACTTTCCGGATCCGGACCTGCTGCCGCTGGTGGTGTCGGAGGAGGAGATCGAGCGGGTGCGCGCGGCGCTGCCCGAGCTGCCGCAAGCCAGGCGCGAGCGCTTGGTGCGCGAGTACGGGCTTTCCGCGTACGACGCCGCAGTCCTCACCTCGTCGCGCGAGTCGGCCGAGTACTTCGAGGTCGCGGTGCGCGCCTCGGGCGCCGACCCGAAGCTGTGCGCCAACTGGCAGATGGGGGAGCTCGCCGCGGCGCTCAACCGGGACGCGCTCGACTATGCGAGCAGCCGTATCGACGCCGAACGGCTCGCCGGCGTGCTGCGCAGGATCGCCGACGGCACGCTCTCGGGCAGGACGGCGAAGCGCGTCTTCGAGGTGATGTGGGCTTCGCGGGACGATGCGGACGCCGTCATCGAAAGGGAGGGTCTGAAGCAGATCTCGGACGCCGGCGCGCTCGAGCGGCTGATCGACGAAGTGCTCGCCGCCAACGCGAGGCAGGTCGAGGACTACCGCGCCGGCAAGGACAAGGCTTTCAACGCGCTCGTCGGCCAGGTGATGAAGCGCAGCCAGGGCAAGGCGAACCCCGCTCGGGTGAACGAGATCCTGCGCCGCAAGCTCGCGCGCTAGCCTACTTCCTGCCCTGCGTCAGCTCGAGGTAGCGCCGCTTGTCGTCGTCGTACTTGGCGTTGATCGCGTCGGCGTCCTTCTTGCGCTGCGCCAGCACGTCTTCCTGCACCTTGATGTCGAACTCCGCGCTCTTGATGTCCTGCTCGAGCTTGGCGGGCGGCTTGGTCTTGCCATCGTAGAACTTCAGTTCCTTCTTCAGGTCGGCGTGGCGCTTCTTCAGCGTCGCGATCCTGCCCTCGGTCTCCTTGATCGCGACCTGGTTGTCCTCCAGCGCCCGCGCGCGCGCCTGCTCGATGTCGCGCTCGCTCGTGTAGGTGGCGAGCAGCGCCTTGTTGCGCCGCGCCTCGTCGCGTGCCTCCAGCTCGCGCTTGCGCTGCTCTTCGGGCGTCTCGGCCCTCGCGCCGGGCCCCGCCTTGGACGCCGGCTCGATGCGCTTGACGACGATGCCCTGCGCGTTCAGCTGCTCGACCACCTGCCCCGCGCAGGCGCGGGGAATGGTCTGGCCGTAGTACTTCTTGCCGTCGGCGCCGACGCAGCGGTAGGACTGCGCCATCGCGGCGAGTGGCGCCAGGACGAGCAGCACGGCGGCGAGGGCGGTGGTCGGCTTCATGGGCGGCCCCTTGCGGATGTCGTAGGAAACGATTTTAACGCGCACCGGCGGCGCGGGTTGACCTGCTAGAATCCGCGCGCCATGCAGTTCGCGGACCGGGCGTTCATCGCCGAGACCACCGCCAGGATGCTGCTCGAGGTGAAGGCGGTGCTGTTCTACGAGGCGCAGCCCTTCATCTTCACCTCCGGCTGGGCGAGCCCGGTGTACATCGACTGCCGCAAGCTGATCTTTTATCCCCGCATCCGCGCGCAGCTGGTGGACTTCGCCGCCGCGACGCTCGCGCGCGACGCGGGCTTCGAGCAGTTCGACGTCGTCGCGGGCGGCGAGACCGCGGGCATCCCGTACGCGGCGTGGATCGCCGAGCGGCTCGGGCTGCCGATGCAGTACGTGAGGAAGAAGGCCAAGGGCTTCGGGCGCAACGCCCAGATCGAGGGCGACGTGCGCGAGGGCGCGCGCACGCTCTTGGTGGAGGACCTCACCACCGACGGCCGCTCGAAGATCAACTTCTGCCGCGCGCTGCGCGAGGCGGGCGCGGTGGTCGAGCACGTCTACGTCAACTTCTACTACGACATCTTCCCCGAGTCCAAGCGGAACATGGCCGACCTCGGGGTGCGGCTGCATCACCTCGCCACCTGGTGGGACGTGCTGAAGGTGGTGAAGCAGGAGCGCTACCTCGCCGCGGCGCAGCTCGGCGAGGTCGAGAAGTTCCTGCACGCGCCCGCGGAGTGGTCGGCGGCGCACGGCGGCGCCTCGAGCTTCGCCGCCGCTTGAGGGTCGTCACCCTCAACGTCAACGGCATCCGCGCCGCGGCGGCCAAGGGCCTGTACCGCTGGCTCGCGGCGCAGCGCGCCGACCTCGTGTGTCTGCAGGAGATCAAGGCGCACGAGGCCGATCTCGCCCCGGCGATGCGCTCGCCGCGCGGGCTGCACGCGTTCTACTCGCACGCGCGGCAGAAGGGCTACGCCGGCGTCGCGCTGTACAGCCGGGCGCGCCCGGAACGCGTCATCGAGGGGTTCGGCGCGCGCGAGTTCGACGAGGAAGGCCGCTATCTCGAGGCGAGGTTCGGCCGGCTCTCGGTGGCCTCGGTGTACCTGCCCTCGGGGTCGGCGGGGCCGCACCGCCAGGCCTCGAAGTTGCGCTTCCTCGAGGCCTTCCTGCCCCAGCTGCGGCGCCTGGCGCGTTCCGGGCGCGAAGTGATCCTGTGCGGTGACTGGAACATCGCGCACCGCGAGATCGACCTCAGGAACTGGCGCGCCAACCGGAAGAACTCGGGCTTCCTGCCCGAGGAGCGCGCCTGGCTCGACCGCGTCTTCGGCCCGGCGGGCTTCGTCGACGTGTTCCGCCGCCTCGACCCGCGCCCCGGGCAGTACACCTGGTGGTCGAGCCGCGGCCAGGCCTGGGCGAAGAACGTGGGCTGGCGCATCGACTACCAGGTCGCGACGCCGGGCATCGCGGCGCGCGCGGCGCAGGCCGCGATCTACAGGCGGCGGCGCTTCTCGGACCATGCGCCGCTCACCATCGACTACGACTGGGCGCTAGGCTGATTTCCCGGGGAGCGCCGGCGCGCGGCGGTTGCGGCGCCGGTCGAGCCACCAGGCGAGCACCGGCAGCGCGGCGAAGCCCCCGGGCATGACCATCACCACGAGGTACGGCGAGAGCCTGGAGAGGCGCCTGAGCTGCGCGCGGATCTCGGCGACGTCCTCGCGCGTCCACCGCTGCTGGTTGCGCCGCTTCATGAGCACCGGCATCAGGCCCCTCATCTGCGACATCTCGGCGATGAGGAACGCGCGCTCGCGCTCGGCGAGCGCGAGCGCCCGGCGCAGCGGATTGGGCGCGCGCGCTGCCATCAGGCGCCCTCGCGCGAGGCGGGCGGCGCGAGCCGCTGCCACCAGCGCTGCGCGCTGCGGTAGAGCCGCCACAGCGTCCAGCCGCCCGCGAGCAGCCTCAGGACGCGCCGCGGGCGCAGCGCGGCGAGCACTGCCACGGCCGCGAGCACCAGCAGCGGCGAGCGCCGCGCCTCATCCAGCACGCGCCGGCCCGTCTCGAGCCAGGCGCTGAGCGCATCGCCCCGCGCCACGAGCGCCGCCAGCTGCCCGCGCTCGGTGCGCGCTCGCTCGGCGAGCCGCGCGCGGCGCGCGGCGAGCTCGAGGAGGCGCGCGCGCATCATGGCCGGGGCTCCAGGTGGTCGCGGTCCTTGCGCAGCTCCTCGAGCGTGGCGGCGAGGAATCTGGGGCGCTCA
>CAZOWR010000140.1:0-7636 GCA_964583645.1 uncultured Enterobacteriaceae bacterium | reverse complement strand
TGCGAAAGCCGGCGAACACGTCGGCGCGCTCCGGCGTGTAGAAGTTGCGCCAGGTCCGGCGGATGAGTCGCGCCGGCGTGGAAAAACTTGCACCCCTGAGCACCTTGTGGGTGCCGAACCAGGGCTGCGAGTACTCCTGGTAGGGATCGGGTACGAACCCGGGATAGGGACCGAAGGCGCTTTCGGTCCACTCCCAGGTCCGGCCGATCATGCGCTCGTACCCCAGCGCCCGGGCCGCGTACTCCCACTCGGCCTCGGTCGGCAGCCTGCGCTTGGCCCAGCGGCAATACGCCCGCGCCTCGTCCCAGCCGACGTGCAGCACCGGCTCCCCGGGGTCGAGCGGCAGCCAGCGGTCGAAGCGCCGCTGCTGCCAGCCGCCGTCCGCCTTGCGCCAGTAGCGCGGCACGGCACCTCCCGCCTCCACGTACTCGAGGTACTGCGCGTTGGTCACGGGCGCGCGCGCGACGCGAAACGGCGCGAGCGCGACTTCGTGCGCCCATTTCTCGTTGTCGAAGACGAAGCCGCCCCCGGGCGCGGCGCCGAGCATGAAGCGCCCGCCGCGCAGGGCGATATCGCCGCCGTCGCCGGCCGCCGCCGGCTTCTCCTGCACGGGGTCCGGATAGCCGAGCGTCTGGCGCGTGTAGTGAAACGCCTCGGCGTGCATGTCTTCGTGGAAGGTGGCGAGGCGCACGAAGTACGCGAGCGAGGGGTTCTCCGGCTCGCGCGCAAGGCGCGAGCGCACGCGCTCGAGCACCGCCGCGAGGTAGGCGCGCGTGGCATCGAGGGTGGGAAGCGGCAGGTTCCAGCGCGTGCCGTGCGCCACCGCCGCCGAGTCGTAGAGCGCATCCGCGCCCGCCAGGATCGACTCGCCGAGCGAGCCGTCGGCGCGCAGCCGCAGGCACCAGCGCTCCTGGAACCAGCCCAGGTGGCCGATCTCCCACAGCGGCGGGTTCACGATGGCGAGCTTGGGCCCCAACAGGCGCTCGCCCTCGAGATCCGCGGTGAGCCGCGCCGAGCGCCTGCGGGCATCGAGCAGGTCGCGCTCGAGGACCACCGGGTCGGCGTCGGGAAGCGTGCTCATGCCCGGCTATGATGCCGCATGCAGCGCATCGCGATCGTCACGCCGGCCCGCGCGGGCACGCGCACCGGCAACCGCCACACCGCGCAGCGCTGGGCGGCGATGCTGCGGGGTCCGGGCCGGCGCGTGCGGGTCATGACCGAATGGGACGGTGCGCCGGCCGACGTGCTGATCGCGCTGCACGCGCGGCGCAGCCACGATTCGATCGCCCGCTACCGCGCCGCGCTGCCGCGCGGGGCGCTCGTCGTCGCGCTCACCGGCACCGACCTCTATCGGGACCTGCCCGGCTCGCGCGAGGCGCGGCAATCCCTCGAGATCGCGAGCCGTCTCGTCGTGCTTCAGGCCGAGGCGCTGCGCGAGCTCGCGGCGCGCCATCGCCGCAAGGCGAGCGTCGTGTTCCAGTCCTCGGACGCGGACCTGCGGCACGCGCCGCCCCGGGACCGCTTCCGCGTCGCGGTGGTCGGCCACCTGCGCGAGGAAAAGGACCCGTTCCGGACCGCGGCCGCGCTGCTTCACCTGCCGCGCCGCGACGAGCTCGAGGTGGTGCAGCTCGGGGACGCGATGTCGCCCGCGATGGCGGCGCAGGCGAAGCGCTGGATGCGGCGCGAGCCGCGCTACCGCTGGATCGGGGGCGTGCCGCACGCGGCCGCGCTCGGCTGGATCGCGCGCAGCCACCTGCTCGTGGTGAGCTCGGTGATGGAAGGCGGCGCGAACGTGATCTGCGAGGCGGCGCGCATCGGCACGCCGGTGATCGCCTCGCGCGTCTCGGGCAACCTCGGCATGCTGGGGCGGCGCCACCCCGGCTACTATCGCCTCGGCGACGAGCGCGCCCTGGCGCGGCTCCTCGCGCGCGCGCAGGACGACCCGCGCTTCTACGGGCGCCTGAAATCGGCGCTGCGGGAGCGCCGCGCGCGGTTCGCGCCGGGGGCAGAGAAGCGCGCGCTGCTTTCGGTCCTCCGGAAGGTGCCTCAGCAAGAGTGACATCGTCGTAAGCGCTCCGGCCGCCTCAGGCGCCCATTCTGCGCCGGACCAGCGCGCTGGCTTCGTCCACCACGATGACCACCGCGAGCATCGCCGCGATCACCGCGCTCGCCTGCTGCTGGTGGAACAGCGACAGCGACACGTGCAGCATCTGCCCGAGGCCGCCGGCGCCGACGAATCCGAGGACGGCGGCCATGCGGATGTTGATCTCCCAGCGGTACAGCGCGTACGCGATGCACTGCGGCAGCACGCCGGGCAGCGTACCGTAGAAGAACGCCGCGACCCGCGGGCTGCCCGCGTGCAGCAGCGCCTCGGCGGGCTCGCGCGGCGTGTTCTCGAGCGCCTCGGCGAACAGCCGGCCCAGCACGCCGGTGGTGTGCAGCGCGAGCGCAAGCGTGCCCGCGAACGGCCCCAGCCCGGCGGCGATGACCATGATCGCGGCGAACACCAGCTCGGGGATCGAGCGCAGGGCGTTCAGCGCGAGACGCGCGGCGTGGCGCGCGAGCGCGCCGAAGCGGCCCGCGGCGGGCAGCGCGACCGCCATGCCGGAGACGGCGGCAAGCAGGGTCGCGATCGCCGAGATCGCCAGCGTCTCCAGCGTCCCGATCCAGAGCTTGGCGAGGAACGGGCCCGAAGCATCGGGCGGGAAGAACGCGGCGAGGTAGGCGCCGAAGGCGAGCAGCGCCTCGAGCGTGAAGACGCCCGAAGCGTCGAGCCCGAGAAATGCCGCGCTCCCCCAGACGAGCGCGCAGAGCGTGACGAGGAGGGCGATGCCGCGCGCGTTCACGCGAGCCACCGCCGGAAAAGGGCCGACGCCGCGTCGGCGAGCAGCACCAGCACGAGGAAGGTCAGCAGGATGGTGCAGGCCTCCGCCCCGTTCAGCATCCGCATCGAGAGCTCGAGCTGCTGCCCCAGGCCGCCCGCGCCGACGAATCCCATGATCACGGAGGCCCGCACCGCGCACTCCCAGCGGTATACCGTGTACGACACCATCTCCGGGAGCGCCTGCGGCAGCACGCCGTAGAAGAAGGCTTGCAGCCGGCCCGCCCCCGCCTCCATCAGCGCGCCCGCCGGGCGCGTCGCGCTCGACTCGTAGATCTCGGCGTAGACCTTGCCGAGCATGCCGCCATAGGTGATCGCGAGCGCGATCACGCCCGCGGTGGCCCCCAGGCCCACGGCGCGCACGAAAAGCAGCGCCCACACCAGCTCCGGGATCCCGCGCAGCAGGACGAGCAGCAGCCGCGCCGGGTAGCGCAGCGCAGCGAACCGCCGCCAGTTGCGCGCCGGGCCGATCGAGGACAGCGACAGGCAGCGCGTGGTCAGGAGCGAGAGCGGAAACGCGACCGCGAAGGCGGCCGCGATACCGACGTTGGCGATGGCGAGGGTCTCGAGCGTGGACTTGCCGACCAGCCAGAGGAACTCCGGCGTCACCGCGGGCGGCAGGAACTGCGCGAGGAAGCGGCCCATCGGCCCGGCGTTCGCCGGGTCGAGGAGCACCGCCGGGTCGAACTCGGTGAGGCGCAGCCCCGGCCACAGCGCCGCGACCGCGACCAGTGCGAGGGCGAGCCGCGGCAGCGCCGCCGGGTCGCGCGCGAGGCTCAGCCGCATCGCGGCGCCTCCGGGAGCCTGACCTCGGGGAGCGCGAAGGGCTTGCCATGCTGGGTCGGCAGGAACCCCTCCTGCGCGTAGAGCGCCCGCAGCAGCCCGTCGTTCACATCCGGTCGCGGCAGGTCGAACTGCACTCTGCCGTCGCGCAGCCCGACGAGGCGCGGGAAGTGCGCCAGCGCCAGATCCACCGCGTGCAGGCTCGCGACCAGCGTGACGCGCCGCGCGCGCGCCTCCTCCACCAGCAGGCCGACGGTCCGGTTGGCGAGCGCCGGGTCGAGCGCCGACACCGGCTCGTCGGCGAGGATCACCTCGGGCCCCTGGTAGAGCACGCGCGCGATGCCGACGCGCTGCGCCTGGCCGCCGGAGAGCCGGTCGCAGCGGTCGAAGAGCCGGTCCGCCATCTCGACCCGCCCGAGCGCCGCGCGCGCGCCGTCGATGTCGGCCGGATAAGCGAGCGAGGCGAGCGAGCGAGCCAGGCTCCAGCGGCCCAGCCGCCCCGCGAGCACCGCGGTGACCACGCGCTGGCGCGGCGGCAGGGGCGGCGCCTGGTGGATGAGCCCGAGCCGGCGCCTCAGCCGCCGGCGCGCGCGCCCGCCCAGCGCCCAGGGGTCGGCGCCGAGCACGGCCAGCCGCCCCGCGCTCTGGCGCTGCGCGGTGGCGAAGACGCGCAGCAGGCTCGTCTTGCCCGCACCCGACGGACCGATGATCGCTACGCGCTCCCCGGGTTGCACGGCGAGCTCGAGCGCATCGATCGCGACGCGCCCGCCGGCGTGAACCAGGGACAATCGCTGCGCGTGCAGGGCGCTGACGGGCGGCGCAGGCACTTTACCGGATGACGCCGACTTCGCGCCCGATCGTCTCGATGCGCTTGTAGTTCTCGACCCTGGTGGCGACGAAGCGGGTGGCGCGCTGCAGGTCGAGGATCTCCCTGTGCCGCGGGTTGGCGCGGTCGAGCTCGAGGAAGGCCGCGGTGAGCTTGCTCACGATCGCGGGGTCGAGGTCGCCGCGCACCGTCCAGTTGTAGTCGAAGTACGGCGGCGTCGTGTAGATCACCTTCACCTTCGAGGCATCCACCTTGCGCTCGCTCACCAGCTTGTCCCACACCGAGGCGTTGAGCGCCCCGGCCTCGACGCGCCCGGACTCGACCCAGGCGGCGGTGGCGTCGTGCGCGCCCGAGAAGGCGATGCGCCTGAAGTCCCTCTCGGGATCGAGCTTGTTCTGCTTCAGGAAGTAGCGCGGCATGAGGTGCCCCGAGGTCGACGCGGGCGAGCCGAAGGCGAAGTTCTTGCCTTTGAGGTCGGCAAGTCTGTTGACGCCCGCGGCGGTGCTCGCGATCACCTTGCTCGTGAACTTCTCGTCCTCCTCGCGCTGCGCGATCGGGATCGCGTTGCCGGTGCGCAGGCGCGCCTGCACGAACGTGACGCCGCCGAGCCAGGCGAGGTCGATCTTCCTCGCCGCCAGGCCCTCGACCACGGCGGGATAGTCGTTTACGGGGGTCCAGTGGACTTTCATGCCCAGCTGCTGCTCGAGGTACTTGCCGAGCGGCGCGAACTTGCGCTGCAGCTCCGTCGGCGACTCGTCGGGGATGGCGGATACGCGCAAGGCGTTCTGCGCGTAGGCGGCGACCCAGGCCCCCAGGCCGATCATGAGGACCAGGGCGCGGGTCAGGCTGCGTGAAGTGCGAAGCATGGCAGGTCTCCTCGGGCTCGGCGGCCGCGCCGAAGAGGCCGCGTGCCTGTGGATTCGGCGGTACTGCGGTGAAAGCGGGAGGGAGGGAAGCGGGCGGGGACGAGGGAGGGAGGAAGCGATGTCTCCAGGCCGGCTGTCAGGGCGGTCGCTGCCGCCGCATCCGCCGTCCACCGACGCGTACCCGATCGTCGCCACGAGCGAGCGGCAACTGCGGGATACGAGGCGCTTCAGCAGGAACATGGCGGTCGGGCGGCTATCTTACGCGCGTAAAATCCTCACCGTGAAGCGGGTCATGCCCTTGTCCGTCGCGATCGGCCCCTCGGTTCTTACGCAGTTCGACGCCGTCCTGGATGCGCGCTCGCCCTCCGAGTACGCGGAGGATCACGTACCGGAAGCCCTTAGCTGCCCGGTGCTGGACGATGCCGAGCGCGCGCGCATCGGCACGATCTACAAGCAGGAGTCGCCGTTCGAGGCCAAGCGCCTCGGCGCCGCGCTGGTGGCGAGGAACATCGCGCGCCACATCGAGACCACCCTCGCCGGCAGGCCGCGGGGCTGGCGGCCGCTCGTCTACTGCTGGCGCGGCGGCAAGCGCTCGGGGGCGCTCGCCCACGTCCTGCGCGAGGTCGGGTGGGACGCGCACACGCTCGAGGGCGGCTACAAGGCCTACCGGCGCCACGTGGTGGAGTCGCTCGCGGAGCTGCCCGCGGCCTTCCGCCTGCGGGTCATCCACGGCCCGACCGGCAGCGGCAAGAGCCGCCTGCTCGCCGCGCTCGGCTCGGCCGGCGCGCAGGTGCTGGACCTGGAAGGGCTCGCCGCGCACCGGGGGTCGGTCCTCGGGGGCCTGCCCGACCGGCCGCAGCCCTCGCAGAAGATGTTCGAGAGCCTCGTGCTGCAGGCGTTGCGCGCAATCGACCCCGGACGCGAGGTCTACGTCGAAGGCGAGTCGAGGAAGATCGGCCAGGTGCAGGTGCCCGAGGCGCTGATGGCGAGGATGCGCGCCTCCGACTGTGTGCTCGTGGAAGCGCCGCTGGATGCGCGCGTGGCGTTCCTCATGCAGGAGTACCGGCACTTCTTCGCCGACCCCGCGGCGCTCGCCGCGCAGCTCGACTGCCTGGTGGCGCTCCATGGGCGTGCACGGATCGGGGAGTGGAAGGCGCTCGCGGCGGGCGGCGCGTGGCCCGAGCTGGTGCGGCGACTGCTCGAGGAGCACTACGACCCCGCCTACCGCCGGTCCTCGCGCAGCAACTACGCGCGGCTCGCGGAGGCCGAGGTGGTCAGCGTGGCGGACGACCGGGACTTCGCGGGCGTTGCGCGGGGGCTGGCGCGCGGAGGCGCGGGCTCAGCGAGGGTCGGGGCGCCGACGCTGGCGGTGTGACGCGCTCCGCCGGGCTTCGGCCAACACCTGGTCTCGCGAAACAACGTTGTCGGGGTCGCGTGCGTGCTCGGCCAGGGCTTCGTCTATGAGCTTCCGGTGAGCATCGCCCAAGGGGCTTCCCTCAGGGGACACGGTCGACGGTCGCGTGGGCACTACTCGTGATACGCCGCGTCGAGGGCGATGCCGACGAACAGCAGCACGACCGCAATCAGGATGACGCCGGCAAGGAGTTCCATCTCCCGCTACTTGTGGTAGGCGGCGTGAAGCGCGATGCCGACGAAAAGTGCGGCGACGGCCAGGATGAGGATGCCAACGACCAGGTCCATGTCCATAGGCTCCCGGACATTCTCCCTCAATGTCCTGAGTGGTCCAAGCGGCGCGAAGGAAGCCGCGAGGCTGGCTGTCGCAGAATCGTCGACGGTTGTATACGATCGTATACAACTCCCGTCGGTCCGTCGCCTCATGGCTTGCCCTGCGCCGGGGCCGAGCCCTGACCATACTTTCCGAACATCCGGGTGATATTGAAGTAGAAATCCCTCTCGGTTCCCTCGGCGTCTTTCGCCGTAAGCACGTCGAAGGTGGCATTCGAGCCGTGCTCAAGCCGCTGCCGAACCATGGTGAGCTTCCTGTCTCTCAGCCAGGCGTATTCCTCGGACGTCGCGATCACGTGGACGGCGGTCTCCGGCGACATGCCGTCCCCGCTGTGCGCAATCGCCTGGTTGATGCCGAACAGCAGTCCGCGCAGCTCGCGCTGCTTCTGGACGTTGCCGGTCTTGCCGTTCAGGGCACTGTATACCGCGATCAGGTCCGGCAGCGGAATGTCCTCGATCGGCCGGATCGCCTCGACTTCCGCTAGCCGGACTTCGCGGATTCGATCACCGCTGAAGGCAATTTAGCGGTGGCGG
>CAZOWR010000139.1:0-7679 GCA_964583645.1 uncultured Enterobacteriaceae bacterium | reverse complement strand
CTCGGCCTCACGGCGCTGCTCGCGGCGATCCTCGCCGGGGTCGCCATCGCGCTCGGCACGCGCCGCTTCGTAGAGCGGCACTTGGACGGCTGCGCCGTGATGCGGTGCCTGGGTGCGACCCAGGCGCGGCTGCTCCGGCTCTTCGGGATGGAATTCGCGCTGCTCGGCCTCGCCGCCTGCGCCGCGGGCTGCGCCATCGGGGTCGCGGCGCAGGAGGCGATCGCGCGGGCGCTGGGCGAGATGCTGCGCGCCGACCTGCCGCCGCCGTCGCTGCTGCCCGCGCTGCAGGGGTTCCTGGTGGGGCTGGTGCTGCTGCTCGGCTTCGCGCTGCCGCCGCTGGTGCAGCTGAAGAACGTGCCCGCCGTGCGCGTGATCCGGCGCGAGTCCGGCACTCCGGGCGGCGGGACGCTCGCGGCCTACGGCGCGGGGCTCGCCGTGCTCGGTGGGCTGCTGGTGTGGCAGGCGGGCGAGCTGCGCCTCGGCCTGTACGTCGTCGGCGGCTTTGGCGTCGCGGTCGCGGCCTTTGCGGTCGTCGCCTGGGCGGCGCTGCGCGTCGCGGCGAGCGCGGCGGTGGCGCGGCGGCTGGGCGCAGCGAGCGCTGCGCTGCGCTACGGCCTGGCCAACCTGCGGCGCCACGCGCGCGGCAACGCCGTGCAGGTGGCGAGCCTCGCGCTCGGCCTCACCGCGGTGCTGCTGCTCACCTTCACGCGCAACGATCTGGTGGAGGCGTGGCGGCGCAGCGCGCCGCCGGATGCCCCCAACCGGTTCCTGCTGGGCGTGCAGCCCGATCAGCTCGCGCCGGTGAAGGCGTTCTTCGCGCAACGCGGCATCGTGGTTCCCGAGATCTACCCCATGGTGCGCGGCCGGCTCACGGCGGTGAACGGTGCGCCGGTCTCGGAGAAGGACTACGGCGAGGATCGCGCGCGGCGGCTGGTCAAGCGCGAGTTCAACCTCTCGTTCGTCGAGGAACTGCCGGCGCACAACACGCTCAGCGCCGGCCGCTGGTTCTCTTCCGGCTCGCGCGAGCTCTCGGTCGAGCAGGGCATCGCCGAGCGGCTGGGCTGGAAGCTCGGCGACGAGCTGACGTTCACGGTGGCCGGCGAAGCGTTCACCGCGCGCCTCAGCTCGCTGCGGCGCCTGCGCTGGGACTCGATGAAGGTGAACTTCTTCGTCATCGCCCCGCCGCGGCTCATGCAGCGCTTCCCCGCGAGCTACATCTCGGCGTTCCGCCTCGAGCCCGGCACCGAGCGCGCCATGAACGAGCTCACCGACCGCTTCCCCAACCTCACGGTGGTCGACGTCGGCGCGGCCATGCGCCAGGCGCAGGGCGTGATCGACCAGCTCATCACCGCCGTCCAGGTGGTGTTCGCCTTCGCGCTCGGCGCGGGGCTGCTGGTGCTGTACTCGGCGCTGGTCGCCACCGAGGACGAACGCCGGCGCGAGGCCGCGGTGATGCGCGTCTACGGCGCCTCGCGCGCGCAAGTCACGGGCAGCCAGCGCGTCGAGTTCCTCGCCATGGGCCTGCTCGCGGGCGTCCTCGCCACGGCGGGCGCCGCCGCGATCGGGCAGCTGCTCGCGCGCAGCGTGTTCGAGCTCGACCTGGCGCCGAGCCCGGAGCTGTGGGTCGCGGGGCCCATTGCAGGCGTGCTGCTGCTGTCGCTGAACGCCTGGCTCTCGGCGCGCAAGGTGCTGCAGGCCTCGCCCGCGCTCACGCTGCGTGATTCGGCGTAGCGCGGCTGCGCTGCTGCCCGCGGTATCACCGCTGGCCGGCGCGCAGCAGGATTCCTGGCACGGGCCGTACAACGTGGTGGGGCTGACGGGGACGCGGGCGCATCCGCTGCGGCTGCGGATCGGCCCATAATGACGCATGGCTGAGATCGCGCTCGCCGCCGCCGTCGCCGCGCTCGCCGTCGCGATCTGGCTCGCGACGCGCATCCGCGCGACGCTGGAGGAGAAGCACCGCCAGATGCTGCAGGACCTGCATTCGGGTCTCACCCGGCAGGGCGACCGCATCGGCGGCCACATCGGCGAGCTGCGCGAGGCGCTCGCCTCCAAGCTCGAGCAGCGCCTCGACCAGATCTCGCACCGCGTCAACGAGCGGCTCGAGGAGGGCTTCAGGAAGACCAACGAGACCTTCGTCAGCGTCATGCAGCGGCTCGCCACCATCGACGAGGCGCAGAAGAAGATCGAGACACTCGCGGGCAGCGTGGTGAGCCTGCAGGAGCTGCTCGGGGACAAGAAGACACGCGGCACTTTCGGCGAGGTGCAGCTCGAGGGACTGGTACGCAACGTACTGCCGCCCGCCGCTTTCGCGATGCAGCACACGCTGTCCAACGGCATGCGCGTCGACTGCGTGCTGCGGCTGCCCGAGCCGACCGGCCTGGTGGCGGTGGATTCCAAGTTCCCGCTCGAGAACTACAACCGCATGTTCGACGGCGCGGTGGGGGAGGCGGAGCGTACGCTGGCGAAGCGCCAGTTCCGCGCCGACCTGAGGAAGCACGTCGACGACATCGCCAGGAAGTACATCGTGCCCGGCGAGACCGCGGACGGCGCGGTGATGTTCGTGCCGGCGGAAGCGGTGTTCGCCGAGATCCACGCCTACCATCAGGAGGTGGTCGAGTACGCGATCGCGAAGCGCGTCTGGATCGTCTCGCCCACCACGCTCATGGCGGTGCTCAACACCGCGCGCGCGGTGCTCAAGGACGTCGAGACGCGCAAGCAGATCCACGTCATCAAGGAGGCGCTCTCGCGGCTCGCGATCGAGTTCGGCCGCTTCGACGAGCGGCTGCGCAAGCTCGCCGAGCACATCCGGCAGGCGCACGAGGACGCGGAAGGGATGCGCACCACCGGCGACAAGATCTCGCAGCAGTTCCAGAGGATCGAGGCGGCGGAGATCGAGGACAAGCCCGCGGCGCCGAACGTGGTTCGGCTCAACGACGAGCGCAGGCCCGGTGGCGGATAGCCCGCCCTACTACCTCGGGCTCTTCCGCGCGCTTGCGACAGAAGGCGTGCGTTACCTCGTGGTCGGCGGCGTCGCCGTCAATCTCCACGGCGCCGAGCGGCTGACGATGGACATCGATCTGATGCTCTCGATGGACGCGCAGAACCTGCGCCGTTTCCTCAGGGCGGCCACGAGCATGCAGCTCCGACCGGCGGTGCTGCCGGTCACCCTGAAACAGTTCTGCGATTCCGCGACCGTCGAGGGCTGGATCCGGGACAGGCATATGCTGGCGTTTCAGCTGCGCGGGCCAGGCGTTGAAGATCCGTCGGTTGACATACTCGTCAAGACACCGATGCCGTTCGATCAAGCCTACGTGCGCCGGGTGCGCATGTCGCTTGGTGGTGTGGCGGTGGATGTAGCTTCGGTCGAGGATCTGGTAGCGCTAAAATCCGACACCGGGCGCGAGATCGACAAGTCGGATATTCGCGCACTGCAGCGGCTGGAGCAGCTTCGCAGCCGTCAACGGGACGATTGAGCGGGCGAATGGAGAAATACGACTACTCATACACGCTGTCGGACGAACAGCTGCTGTACTACAGTGCGTTGCCGCCGCTGGCCCGGCTGAAATGGCTTGACGACGCGCGCCGCTTTACGCTCATGGCCCGCGAGGCGAGACGCATCTACTACCGCGATGGCGTTCCCCACTCCCGGGACGACCTGGGCGTCCCTAGCCGAGCTTCGCCCCGCGCGCCGCGAGCAGCTCGCGCAGCACCGAGCGATGGCAGCGCGCCTCGCTCTCGCAGTAGCAGCCGACCGAGAGGTTCGCCCCGTGCGAGAGCGCGGCGAGCAGGTCGAGCACCCGGCTCGCCTCCGGCCGCCCCATCTCGGCGCGGTAGCGGCGCGCGAACGTCTTCCAGTCGCGCTCGTCGTCGGCGGACTTTCCGGCCTTGAGCAGGGCCTCGCTGGGCGCGAGGTTGGGGAGCCACACGTCGTAGAAGTTGCCGGAGGCGTACTGGTCCTTCGGCACGCCGCGTGGCGGCCGGCGCACGGTGCCGATGCGCAATCCCTCTCCGGCGACGCGCGCGCTGCCCAGACGCACGACGCGCAGCGTCACCGCAGCCTCCCGACCTCGGCGGCCACCTCGTCGGGCACGAAGAAGTCGAGCTGCAGGTCGGCATCCCTGGTGCCCGGCACGGCGGCGTACTTCGAGAGGTCGCGCACGCCGGCCTGCCGCAGCACCAGCTCGTCGATGCAGAAGTTGCCGGTAAAGGACCGGCTGTCGCGCGTCAGGATCGCGTGCGCGGCCTCGGCCATGATCTCCGGGGTACGCGAGCGCGCGAGCAGGGGATCGCCCCCCAGCATCTTCACCGCCGCCGTGGCGATGGTGGTGAGCGGCCAGAGCGAGTTGGCGGCGATGCCATCCGCCTTCAGCTCCTCGGCCCAGCCCAGCGTGCACAGGCTCATGCCGAACTTCGCCATGGTGTAGGCGATGTGCGGGGCGAACCACTTCGCCTTCATGTCGAGCGGCGGGGAGAGCGTGAGGATGTGCGGGTTGGCGGCCTGCTTCAGATGCGGGATGCAGGTCCGGCCGACGAGGAAGGTGCCGCGCGCGTTGACCTGGTTCATGAGGTCGTAGCGCTTGGGGTCGGTGGCGAGCGTTCCGGTGAGCTGGATCGCGCTCGCGTTGTTGACGCAGACGTCGATGCCGCCGAACTTCGCCATCGCCTGCTCGACCGCGCGCACCACCTGCAGCTCGTCGCGGATGTCGCACACCAGGGGCAGGGCCCTTCCGCCCGCAGCCTCGATCTCCTGCGCCGCGCTGTGGATGGTGCCGGGAAGCTTGGGGTGGGGCGTGTCGGTCTTCGCCGCGATGGCCACGTTGGCGCCGTCTTTCGCCGCGCGCAGGGCGATGGCGAGGCCGATGCCGCGCGAGGCGCCGGTGACGAACAACGTCTTTCCTTTCAGGCTCATGGCGTCCTCAGTCCAGTCCCTCGAAAAGCTGCACCTGCACCGGCTCGCCGGCCTGCACGCGCCCGCGCTCGTGCTCGAGCACGATATAGCAGTTCGCCTCGGCCATGGAGCGCAGCACGCCCGAGCCCTGCTGTCCCGTCGTGCGCACCTTCCAGGCGCCGTCCTCGCGATACAGCACGCCGCGCTGGTACTCGGTGCGCCCGGGGACCTTGCGCAGCGGCGCCGCGGCCGCCGCGGCGACGAGGGGCGGCGCGGTGTCGCCCTCGCAGCCGGCGAGCGCGAGCAGCGCGTCGCGCACCAACTGGTGGAAGGTCACCATCACCGCGACCGGATTGCCGGGCAGCCCGAAGAGGAACGGCGCGCGCCGCCCCGCGGCGACGCGGCCGAAGGCCATCGGGCGGCCCGGGCGCATGGCGATCTTCCAGAACAGCACCTCGCCCAGCCGCCCCATGAGCTGCTTCACGAAGTCGGCCTCGCCCACCGACACCCCGCCGGTGGTGACGATGGCGTCGGCCCAGGCCGCGGCGTCGCGAAACGCCAGCTCCAGCTTCTCCGGGTCGTCGCGCACCACGCCGAGATCCTGCAGGTCCACGCCCAGGCCCGCGAGCATGCCGCGCAGCGTGTAGCGGTTGGAATCGTAGATCTGGCCCTCGGCGAGCGGCGTGCCCACCGGCACCAGCTCGTCGCCGGTGGAGAAGAACGCCACGCGCAGGCGCCGCCTGAGGCGCAGCTCGCCGATGCCGAGCGAGGCGATCAGGCCGAGCTCGGCGGCGCGCAGCCGCCTGCCGGCGGCGAGCACGGGCACGCCGCGCTTCAGGTCCTCGCCCGCGCGGCGCACGTTCTGGCCCGCCTCCTGCCCCGCCGGGATCACGACCGCGCCCGCATCCGCCTTCACCACCTCCTGGATCACCACGGTGTCGGCGCCGCGCGGCAGCACCGCGCCGGTCATGACGCGCACGCACTGGAGCGCTCCCACCTCGCCGCGGAAGGGGCGTCCGGCGAACGCCGTGCCGATCTCGCGCAGCCGGCTGTCGCGGTCGGGATGCAGGTCCGCGCCGCGCAGCGCCCAGCCGTCCATCGCCGAGTTGTCGTGGGTCGGAACGTCGATCGCCGGAACCACCTCCTGCGCGAGCACCCGGCCGAGGGCGTCGCGCGTCGCCACGTGTTCCTCCTCCGTCACCGGCTCGAGGCAGGCGCGGATCGCCTCGCGCGCCTTGTCCACGCGCAGCGCCTCGGGATCGTAGCCCTCGAGGCAGCTCACCCTGCCGGCGATTCCGGTCATGCGTTCTTCAGCTCGTCCACCGTGTTGATGTTGCGAAACGCGTCGGCCTCGTCGTCGAACCCGACCTCGACCACGGCGAGCGTCGCGTACCAGGCGTCTATTTTGCGCCCGCCCCCGGCGACGAAGCGCGTCAGATGCTCGAGCACGGCGCGGCGCACGAGCGAGAACACCGGGTGCGCCTGGGTGCCGGTTTTCGCCACCGCGAGGTCGCGCTCACCCAGCGCCCCGGCGAGCCGCGCGACGAGGTCGGCGGGAAGGAAAGGCGAGTCGCAGGGCACGGTGACCGCGAGGGGGTGGCGCGCCGCCCCGAGGCCCGCCTGCAGCCCGGCCAGCGGCCCCGCGAAGCCGCCGAGGGAATCCGGCACCACGCGGTGGCCGAAGCGCGCGTAAGCCTCGAGGTTCTGATTGGCGTTGAGCACCACTTCGTCGACCTGCGGGGCGAGACGCTCGAGCACCCAGGCCACCATCGGCCGGCCGCGCAGCAGCTGCAGGCCCTTGTCGACGCCGCCCATGCGCCGGCCCTGGCCGCCCGCGAGCACGATTCCGGTCACGCCGCGCACGTCAGTCCACCACGCGGTCGAGCACGATCTCGACGCCCGAGGCGCCCGGCTTGACCGGACCGCTCGAGCCCTCGAGGTCGCCCTTGCGGCGCTGCGCCTCGCCCGAGCGCGAGACGCGCGCCGCGACGACCACCTGCGCCTGAGCGGAAAGCTTCGCGCCGGCCGCCATCGCCATGCTGTCGTCCAGCCTGAAGCGCCAGGGCAGCTCGGCGACCGTGGCGCGCGCGACCGCCAGCGGCATGCGCGGACCGTCGGCGGCGCGCGCGACGACGAACACCGTGTCGCCGGGAGCGACGCGCCCGGCGAGCGCCGGGTCGAGGCTCACCGTGCCTCTCAGCGCGGCCGCCTCCGCGCTGCCGGCGCGGCGGTTCGCCTCCGCGAGGCTCTCGGCGACGGCGCGCCCGATCTCGGAGTCGGTGGGGACCAGCTTCAGGATGCGCGACCAGTGCGTGGCGGCGGTGGCGTGCTCGCCGACCTCGAAGGCGGCGCTGCCCGCGAGCGCGAGCGCCTTGAGATGATCGGGGTCCAGGGCGAGCGCACGCTCGAGCAGCTCACGCGGCTGGCCCTCGAGCTTGCGGCCGCGCGAGGCGGCGAGCGCCTCGGCGAGATCGGCGAGCAGCCCGGCGTCGCCCGGCACGAGCTGCACCGCGCGGGCGTAGGCCTGCGCCGCGCGCTCGTGATCGCCGAGCGCGCCGAGCGAGCGCCCGAGGAGCGCCCAGCCCTCGGCGTCGCCGGGCGCCTTGTGCATCCGGTCCCAGAGGCGCTCGACGAGCGCCTCGAGCTGCTCGCGCGTCGGCGGCTGCGAGGAGTCGAAGGCCGCGACCGCGGGGCGCAGCGCCTCCGGGGTGCCGAGCCGCCAATAGCCGAGCGCGGCGGCGAGCGGCACGAGCACGCCGACCGCGAGCGCGGCCGCCAGCGGGCGGCG